>JACDBX010000034.1 GCA_013694695.1 Gemmatimonadales bacterium
AGCAGGGCGTCGGCACTGGCCGGGCCGCCGCTGCCGGGCTGGTACACGTCGGGTGGCAGCGAGGACGCGTCCTCGCTCGCGGCGATCACCGGATCGAACAGGCCCCATGCCTGCCTGATCTCGTCGCTCCGGGTGAAGAGCGCGGCGTCGCCGCGCAGCGCATCCAGCAGCAGCCGTTCGTAGGAGTCCCCGACGACGAGGTCCGGAAAGGACGTGCGATAGTGGAACTCGAGCTCCACGAGGTCGATGTCAACCGGATCACCGGGAACCTTCGCATCGAGGCTCAGGTGCACGCCCTCATCGGGCTGGATGCAGATCGACAGCACATTGGGGCGGGGCGACTGCTCCGTCCCGAAGAGCTGCACCACCGGTCGCTTGAATGCCACGGTGATCTCCGACCCCTTGACCGCCAACGCCTTGCCGGACCGGAGGTAGAACGGCACTCCGGACCAGCGCCAGTTGTCGATGAACAGCTTGATGGCACCGTATGTCGGGGTGCGCGAGTCCGTTGGCACGCCGTCGGTATCGCCATACCCCGCGTACTGCGCCGCAACCGTGTCCGCCGCGTCGATCGGCCGCACCGCCGCCAGCACCTTCACCTTCTCGTCCCGGAGGTGGGTTGCATTGATTGCTGCCGGAGCTTCCATGGCGACGAGTGTCAGCAGCTGCAACAAGTGGTTCTGGAACATGTCGCGCCACACGCCGGCCTGGTCGTAGTATCCCCCCCGATGCCCGATGTCGACGGTTTCGGTCACGGAGATCTGCACGTGATCGACGAAGCTTCGGTTGAAGAGCGGGTCGAAGATCGCGTTGGCGAACCGGAAGTAGAGGATGTTCTGGGCCGTCTCCTTCCCGAGATAGTGATCGATGCGGAAGACCTGCTCCTCGCGGAACACCGAGTGGACCAGCGTGTTGAGGGCATCGGAGCTCGTCGCGTCACGCCCGAACGGCTTCTCGATCACGATGTCGCGTCGCGGTCCACCCGGCTCACCGGCAGCCATGCCGGATGCACCCAGCCCCTCCACCGCGGGCGCAAAGAAACGGGGCGCCATCGCGAGGTAGTAGAGGCGGTGAGCCGGGCCCGACTCGAGCTTCTCGAGTTCCCGACCGAGGCGCGCAACGTCGTCGGCCACCGTCACGTCTCCCGTCACGTAGTGCAGGCGCGCGGCGAAGTGGTTCCAAGCCTCATCGTCGACCGGACCAGCAAACTCGTCGACGCCGCCCCGCACGTACGCCCGAAATCCATCGTCGTCAAGATCGGTCCGCGCGAATCCGACGATCTTCACCTCTGGCGGCAGTTGCCGACGGCGGCAGATGCGGAAGAGCGCCGGGCCGAGCTTGCGGCGCATCAAGTCGCCCGATGCACCGAAGACGACCATCGTCGTCGCGAACTCCGGTGCGGTCCCGGTCACGCCTGATCCGCCGCGCGCTTGATGGCGTGCCCCCCGAACTGGTTGCGCATCGCGGCCAGGAGCTTGTCTGCGAACGGCGATTCATCCCGCGACCGGAAACGCTGCTGCAGCGCCAGAGTGATGACGGGGATCGACACGGCAAGATCGATCGCCTCCATCACGGTCCACCGCCCCTCGCCGGAGTCGGGCACCCAGGGCGCGATGCCGTCAAGGTCGGGATTCTCCTTGAGCGCCGCCGCGGTGAGGTCGAGCAGCCAGGAGCGCACGACGCTTCCGTGCCGCCAGATCTCTGCGACCTGCTCGAGGTCGAGGTCGAGTTCCGCCTTGCGCTCCATCAGCGCAAATCCCTCGGCGTACGCCTGCATCATCCCGTATTCGACACCGTTGTGGATCATCTTGACGAAGTGCCCCGCCCCGCTCGGTCCGACATGGCCCCACCCCGCGTCGGTGGCCGGGGCCAGCGCCTCGAGGATCGGTCGTACCACCGCGATGGCCTCGTCGGTGCCTCCCGCCATGATGCTGTAGCCCTCCTTCAGCCCCCAGACACCGCCGGACGTGCCGACATCGACCAATGTGACGCCCGTCGGCGCCAGCGCGAGCGCACGACGCTGGGAATCCTTGTAATTACTGTTCCCGCCGTCGATGATCACGTCGCCCGACTGCAGCGCAGCGGCAACGGAGTCGATGGTCGATTCGGTGGCTGCACCGGCCGGCACCATGATCCACACCACCCGCGGGGTCGGCAGCGCGTCCACCATTGCAGCGATCGACGCGACACCGGTCGCCCCATCTGCGACGGCTCGTGCGATCGCCGCGGCATCGAGATCGTGCACGACCACATCGTGTCCGGCGCGCATCAGGCGCAGCGTCATGTTCCCGCCCATCTTGCCAAGTCCGATCATTCCGAGCTTCATCGTCACTCCACGGTCGCAGGTCTCGGCGCGCGCCGCCATCAGGGGCGGGTGCCGCGCGCCCCGAGACGCTCGAGCGCCGCACCGAGCTGGCGAAGCTCCTCGCCATAGCGCGCCCAGTCACCCTGTCGCTGGGCATCGATCGCCGCCTCGTAGTGCCGGCGCGCCTCGGCGACCGACTCGGCCGATGCGGTCGTCGTACCGCCGGGAGCGGCTGCACCAACCGCCCGGGTGGTGTCCAGCTGCGCGGCGCCACCATCCGGGCCGGGTGCGCCGATCCGGCCGCCAAACATCTCGGCGAGCGCCGCGTCGAGCGTCTCCCGCATGATCACCTGATTCTGGTACGCCACCACCACCCGCTTCAGCTCGGGAATCATCCCGCCGCCGGCCTGCAAGTAGATCGGCTGCACATAGAGGAGCGACTCCTCAATGGGAATCACGAGCAGGTCCCCACGAATGACCTCCGACCCGCGCTGATCCCACAGTGACACCTGACGGGAGATCTCGGTGTCCTGATTGATCCGGTTCTCGATCTGTCGGGGGCCGAACACCAGGCTCTGCCGCGGGAATCGATAGACCCTCAGCTTGCCGTAGTGATCGCCGTCATTCCGCGCGACCATCCAGGCAGCGAGGTTGTCCTTGCCGCGAGGCGTGAACGGCGCCATGTAGATGAACTCGGCGGCCTCCTCCTCGGGAAGCCGCATGACGATGTGCCGCATGAACGGCACCGCCTGGTCGTTGCGCGTGATCACCGGCACCTGCCATTCGTCCTCGCGATTATAGAATGTCGCGGGAGTGTCCATGTGATACGTGACATAGCGAGCGGTCTGCGCCCGGAACAGCTCGTCAGGGTAACGGATGTGCGCCCGGAGATCCTCCGGCATCTCGTCGATGGGCTTGAAGACCCCGGGATACACGCTGGCCCAGGTGCGAATCAGCGGGTCATCGGGCTCGGCGATGTACGGCGTCACGGTACCGTGATACGCATCGATCACGATCTTCACGCTGTTGCGGATGTAGGAAACGCCGTCATTGGTCCGGTAGGAGTATGGATAGCGACTCGTCGCGGTGTAGGCGTCCTGAATCCACTGGAGCGTGCCGTCGCTCGCCACGACCATGTACGGATCGCGGTCGAGACGCAGGAACGGGAACGCCTTCTTCACCCGAGCCACGATGTTGCGATGGAAGAGGACCCGGCTCTCCGCGGTGATATCGCCCGAGAGAAGGATCTTGGACGACCCGAACTCCGCTGCGAGGATCGCCCGGCGCACGATGCCCCCCACCGGGACGCCACCGGTGCCGTCGTACGTGCTGTACACGTTCGCTTCACCCGATGGATAGTCGAACTCCTTCTGCTTCGTGTTCACGAAGACGAAGTTGTCGGTGAGCTCGCCGTAGTAGATCTGCGGACGCGAGATCCGGAGTGAACCGGTGGTCGACGGGGGCAGGTCCTTCACGAACAGAACCGGCAGGCCCTCGGTGGTCACCTCGTTGACGGGACTCAGCGTGAGGCCCATCCCGTGGGTGAACGTGAGGTGCTCGTTGATGAATGTGCGGGTGGGCAGTGACGCCGAATTCAGCTCGCGAGGGGCGAGGAGCACCTGGCGGTACCGCCCGTCGATCCAGTACCGATCGTCATCGACCGACACGAAATCGTAGTAGGTCCGGATCTCCTGAATCTGGCTGAATGTCCGCAAAAGTGGTTCGCGGTCCCAGAGCCGCACATTGTCGATGGTTGCGGCGTTGTTCCGGATGGTCGCCAGGTCCAGCGTGGCCTCGCCCTCGAGGTCGCGGACCTCCACGCTGTCAATGCCCCACGCCAGGCGGGTGGCCGTGATGTGGCGCCCGAGGAACGGCTCCTCGCGGGTGAGTTCAGTCGGCGCCACGACGAATTTCTGCACCAGCCCCGGAATGAGGCCGCGACCGATCACCGCCACCAGGCCATAGAGCGCCAAGGCGCCGACTGCGTAAGCGCCGAGCTGCCGGCGAACGCCTCCCACGATCACCGCCACCGCGGCCAGGAGCGCCACCACCGCCGAGACGCGGAGTGCCGGCAGCGTGGCGTGCATGTCAGTGTAACTCGCGCCCACCAGCGGCCCGGTGCGCGAGAACAGGAGGTTCGATGTGTCGACGAACCAGAGCTGCAGCGCCCACAGGACGAAGACGATCGCGAGGACGATCGCGAGGTGCATTCCGGCTGACGGCTCGATGCGCAGTCGGCGCGGGGCCACCACGATGTCGCCGCGGAGATAGTAGATCACCACGAGGAGGAGCAGGAGCAGCACCGCCAGCGAGGCGAGAATGCCGAGCAACGCCGAGAGGGCCGGGAGGGTGAAGACGTAGAACCCGATGTCACGGCCGAAGACGGGGTCCGTGGTCCCGAACGGTGTGCCGAGCGACGCCTGCAGGGCCACGTCCCAGAGCGCGCTGGCACCGAGGCCGAACATCACTGCCAGCGCCAGCGTGACGGGCCGCGTCAGGCGCCCGATCACCCGGGAGAGATCAACCATCTGTTCGCCCGATGCCGCATGCACCTGCATCCGGATCACGTCGGCAACGGCACCCCGCTGCGCGAACCGGAGGTTCGCCCATACCAGCGCGCCGGTGAGCATCGCAGCGATGACGAACAGCAGGAGCCTCGTCGTGATGGTGCGGCTGAAGAGGACCTCGAACCCGAGATCTTGAAACCACCAGTAATCGACCAGCAAGCCGGTGGCCATCGGCATCAGCACACCGACCAGCAACGCCAGGATCATGAGCACCGTGAACGGCGATCGACGGTTCATGGAAAGATTCCCATATCGGAGTAGGATCGAGCCACCTTGTCGATCGCATTGATGAACGCGGCGGTCCGCAGGCTGATGCCCCGCTCCACATGACGCTCGCGGATCACGCACAACTGCTGGTAGGCGGCGCTCATCGACTCCTCAAGTCCGGAATAGACCAGGTCCTGCTCCGATGCGCCCTCGGTGATCGCCCGGGCTTCGTCCTCTGGAAACTTCGTCCCGGTCGACTTCTCGATCGCCGACAGCATCCGGCGGTACGCGCCCTCCTCGTACCGCTTCTCCATCCGTCCGAAGCGAACGTGGGAGAGGTTCTTGAGCCACTCGAAGTACGACACGATCACCCCGCCAGCATTGAGCCAGATGTCCGGGAGGATGAGGACGCCGCGCTCCTCGAGGATCGTCTCCGCAGCAGCGGTGGTGGGGCCATTGGCCGCCTCCGCGACGATCTTCGCCTTGATGCGCGGCGCGTTTTCCACCGTGATCTGGTGCTCCAGTGCAGCCGGGATCAGGATGTCGCAGTCCAGCTCGAGGCCATCGAGCGTGTTGGGGATGCCGGTCGCGTCGGGGAAACCGATCACGGTGCCGTGCTCGATCCGCCAGGCATTGACTGCCTCGACGTCGAGGCCAGCGGGATTGGACAACGCAGCGCGATACTCCGCGATGCCGACAATGATCGCACCCGCATCCTGCAGGAATTTTGCGGCGTGGTATCCTACGTTCCCGAGCCCTTGCACCACGATGCGCTTTCCCTCGAGCCCGGGCGACATTCCGAGGCGTGACATCTCGGCGGCCGAGTTGCAGACCTCGCGGAGTCCGTAGAACACCCCGAGCCCGGTCGCCTCGGTCCGGCCCCGGATCCCGCCCTGGGCGAGGGGCTTCGCGGTGACGCACGCCAGGGCGTCGATCTCGCCGTCTGACAGGCTGGCGTAAGTGTCGGCGATCCACGCCATTTCCTTCGATGACGTGCCGTAATCGGGCGCCGGCACGTCGATTCCGGGCCCGATGAATCGCTTCCGCACGAGTTCATAGGTGTATCGCCGCGTCACCCGCTCGAGCTCGCCCTCGGAGTAGTTCCGTCGGTCGATCCGCACCCCGCCCTTCGCGCCCCCGAACGGGACGTCGACAATCGCGCACTTGTATGTCATCAGCGCCGCGAGCGCCATCACCTCGTCGTCGCTCACCCCCATGCTATAGCGAATGCCTCCCTTGGTGGGCGACTTGTGCTGGCTGTGCTCGGCGCGCCAGGCGTGGATCACCTCGATCGAGCCGTCGTCGCGCTTGAGCGGAAAGCTCATGTAGTAGACGGCGTTGCACGCCTTGATCTGCTCGAGGAGCGTGGGATCGTGTTTGGTGAAGCCCGCCGCGCGGTCGAACGCGGTGTTCACCTGCTCGAGGAAGCCTGACATGATCGGGGTGCGATCCAGGTAGGAGTATCAGGGGAATGTAGCGGCATGCGCGCTGCACGAGGCGGCAGTAAGGCGGTGTGTCGCACCACGGGCGAACCCAGCGGAGCGGATGGGATCGACGCGTTGACGAGCGCGTCTGGGTTGGTGTGCAGCGCCGGCGGGGTCGCCCGCCAGCGAATGTCTGGCACCGTGGCCACACAACACTCAAGGGCGGGGCGACGGCCTCCACTCCAACGCCAGCGTGATTGACCGGCCGCGGATCGAGCCGGCGTCAGTGTCAAGCAAGGTCGTACCGATTGGCTCGAACCGGACAAGGGCGCCGAAACGACGCCCTGACACGCCCGCCCCGACCAACAGGTTGAGCCCGGTCGACTTGGGCCGGAGTGTCGGGCCGCCGCTTTCCGGGCTGGAGTCGTCGCGCCACTCGTCGCAACTCACCGTCTCGCCACCGAAGAATCCCGGCCCACCTGATGTATCAACGTCACATCCCACCTTCCGCCACACAGCACCACCGGCCTCCATGAAGAACGGCCCGCTTCCCACCCGCCGCCGCGCGATCGCCGCGACGTGTGCTCGATAGACGGTGACGCTGGTCGGCTGCTCGAACAGCCCAGTGATACCGAGGTCGCCGATGTCCCACTGCCCCGCAAGTTCGGCACGCGCGGTCAACCCCGCTCCCACCGGGCGGTCGACGGCCACGCCAAGCAGCGAGGCGCCGAACTTGCCGCCCGTGACATACGGACCGCTCCACACCGGCTGGCCGGCGCCCGCAATGACAGACCAGCCGGTCTGCGCCGCAACCGGCGCGGCGCCCAGCAGTGCGAGGAGGCATCCTGCGACGACCATTGATCGACGAACTGCCATGAGTGTCTCCGTAATTCACCGGCGGAGTGAAGTGGCTCCCGGATCGCCGCGCCGTCGGCGGTAACCGCGCGCAGTTCAGGCGGGACCAAGCTGCCTGGTACAGCAATCTTGATATTATCGCGGATCCGGGATTTCTCGGCAAGGAAGGCCCGGACATGACCCGCGAGCGGGTGCTCGAGCGAAGTGGTGGCGGAGGGACAGGGTCACCCGTGGAAGGGACGGCGCCGTATCTCGCCACGTTGAGCAGCAGGACAGCCGGGACGAACGGGATCAACACGCGCTAGGGGGACCGATCGGATTCAGGATAAGCCAGTAACGCCCGGAAGGCGGATTCGTCAATCCGCCGACCAGGCGCCATAGAGAGGCATCACCTCGGGCGAATCAGTCGATCCGCTGGATGATGATGCGCGCTACCGGACCCTGCCAGCCGTGGAGCGCCACCGACAGGTCGCCCACGCCCTGGATGTTGGCGTGACGGCGGATCACGTCCGACGTGGGCACGCGACCGTTTCCGTCGGGCGGTGCCGGAACCGGGCCGGCGCCTCCGCAGGGGTCAACGATCTGATTGAACAGCTCGTTGTTCTGCTCCGTGCCGGCATCCCACACCCCGACTTCGTACACGTCGGGCTTAAACCCGCCCGGGAGCTTCACCCCATCAACCCCGGTGAAGCCGTCGTTGGTGCAGATCGTCATCACGGCCAGCGACAGGCGATTGGCATTGCCGCGGGCAGTGATCTCGAACACCTGGGGGTTGGGCAGCGGCGCCTGCCCGCCGACGCGATTGGTTGGAGTATCGATGTCCACAACCGCGAACACCCCTGCCATCGCGCGCACATCTGCCACCGCCCGCGTCTGATCGCCGTCCTCGGCGATAAGTCGAATTCCTTCCGACGCCCGCTGGCCAGGCGACCACACAGTCACGTCCTTCGAATGGGTGGCGAGCACCCCGGGCGAGAAGACCTGACCGGTGCTGAGATTCTCGAGGGTGACGCGGTAGCGTTGAACGCCAGCGTCGCTTTTGCCAGACTTGTCAGACTTGTCGGACTGGGAAGCCACCAGCGCAGTGGTTGATGTAAGCGGGGCTGTGTCGTCAGCACAGGCCGCAACGAGAAAGAGGCCCGCAAGGGCCGTAATGGCATGGAATCGCATCAGCATACCTCCGTGAGGAACAGGCTGCCACTGGTGTGGCACGTGGCGTGGTCCGCCACCAACTACGACGTAGCCGCCCGAACGGAAGACACATAATGCGAACCCACGATCATCTACGACTCACCTGCCCGCCAAGTTCTTCCACTGCAGCGTTGCGACGATACCGCCATGGTACGAAGGCCACATTCCACTCGCCGTGCGCCGGCCGACTCAACGCCGACCACGGTCATGTGTCTCACAGGAAGAAACGGATCCATCCTGCCAGATCCCACCGGGTATCAGCTGCGAGCGAGAATCCGTGAGGTGACCCGCCCGACACTCAATCCCTGCACGATGATCGAGAAACACACGATGATGTAGGTGATCATGATCAGCTTGTCGCGGAACGGACTTTCCGGAAGTGACAGCGCCAGGGCCACGGAGATGCCACCCCGCAGTCCGCTCCAAGTGAGCACCAGCGAGGCGCCCCGCGGCAGCCGTCGGCCACTGGGAAACAAGGCCACCGGACCGGCGACGGACACCAGGCGAGCAAGGAGGACCAGCGGAATGGCGATCGCCGCCGCCCACGGCACTCCCGGCTCCATGTCGAGAATCACGATCTCGAGTCCCATGAGAACGAAGAGCACGGCGTTGAGGAATTCGTCGATCAGTTCCCAGAACTGGTCGAGGCGGTTGCGAGTGGTTTCCGACATCGCGAACTCCCTGCCGCGGTTCCCGATCAGCAACCCGGCGACCACCATCGCGAGCGGGCCGGACACATGAAGAGAGTGCGCCAGGGCGTATCCACCGGTGACCACGGCGAGGGTGAGCAGGATCTCGACCTGGTAGTTGTCGACCGCCCGCAGCATCCGGTAGACGATGTATCCCAACACGGCGCCGTACAGCAGACCGCCGAGCACCTCCACCGCGATCAACTTGGCAACTACCGCTGCCGTGATCGCCTCCCCTCCCAGCAATTCCACCAGGAGGATGAACAGGACAACCCCCACCCCGTCGTTGAAGAGGGACTCACCGGTGATGACGGTCTCGAGTTCCTTCGGCACCCCGACGCGACGGAGGATCGCTCCAACCGCGATCGGATCGGTCGGCGCGATGAGCGCCCCGAAGACGAGCATCCATGACAGCGGGATCGCGAGGCCGATCATGGTGAACAATTGGTGCCCGACGACGCCCACGATCAGGGTGGTGAGCAGCACGCTCCCGGTCGCCAGGGCCAACACAAGACCCCTGTGGGCGATCAGGCGACCGAGGTCGAGATGCAGCGCACCGGCGAACAGGAGGGCGCCGAGCATGCCGTCGAGGACGGTTTCATCGAAATCGATTGCGCGGATGACGAGCGACAGATCGGCGATCGGGGCGAAGCCGAAATGTCCGGCCGCGACGATGAGCACCGAGCAGGCGAGCGAGAGCACCATCAATCCGATGGTCATCGGCAGATGGATGAACCGGTAGTTGGCCCACGCGAGGAACGCCGCAACCGTCACAAGTGACGCGATGAGGTGAAAGGCGCTCATGGGTGAACCGGGGGCGGGGTGAAGACGACGCGTCGGCTGGGCGATCCGGTCCCGCTGGCACGGTGGCGTGCCAGCGGCCTCGGATCAACGATCAACGGCTGCGCTTGGCGGTGCTCTTGGTGCGTTTCGCGGTGCTCTTCGAGGCGACCTTGGCGCGCTTGCCGGTGCTGGCCGTGGACGCCTTCGCGATCCGCGCGCGGGCGCTGGTCTTCGCCGACTTCACCGATTTCTTTGCAGCCTTGGCAACCTTGGCGGCCTTCCCCGACTTGCTGGCGTTGCGTGCAGCGACGCCGGCGACCACGGCCGCGGCAACACCGGCAACGGCGACGGCGACCTTCGTGGCCTTCGCACGCCGCGCGGTGCGCCCGGACACCCTGTCCGCCACCTGCCCTGCCATCTTCATCGCGGCAGCACCCACCGAGGCACCGGTCTTTGCCGTGGACTTGACTGCATTGCCAGCGGTGCGGACCGCCGCGGTCCGAGTCGACTTCCTGATTGCCATGCGAGCCTCCGAGAGTGAACGTACCGGAATGACGTAAGGTGGAAGTATACGTACACAGCACGCGGAGTTCACCCCGTGCGGCCTGCTACGGATTCATCCGGGTGCGCGACCGGCAGCACGTCGCACTGCTTCGATGTCGGCGGGAAGTACCAGCGCAAGCTCGGCGCGCTGGAGCGCGAGCGCCGACTCCTCGCGCACGGCGGTGGTGAGTTCGGGATCCCCGATCGCGGCGAGAGCGGCAAGCGCGTCCTGCACCGCAACTGCCACCTCGACCATCGACGCGCCATCCCGGGCGATCGCGGCGAAGGCGTCGCGGACCAGGTCTTGGGTCGCGAGCCGGGGAACCCTCACCCGTGGACACCTTTCGGGCTCGTCATCGCACGCAGGCGCCGCCCACGCCGCCAGCAGACGAACCACTCCGCCGAGGACCTGCACTGCCGTGCCGGGATCGTTGACCGCCGGGGACAGCGCCCGGATCGCGGTTTCCGAAAGCACCACCAGGCCGAATCGCGGGTCCTCGTCGAAGTGGCGCTCGCGACCGATCTTGAACGCCTTGGCGATCCGACCAATGTCCTCTGGGCTCGACGTGCCGGAAGCCCGACCAATGAGTCGCGCCACGGGGCGCCCCGGCGCGACAAAAGTCCCGGGAAGCGACTCCACCGCCACTATGGCATTGCACTCGTCGGCGAACCGTTCCAGCGCGTCGGTGTCGATGCGTTGCACGAACCCGATCTCGGCACCGGGCACCGGTTCACCGTCCGGGATCTCGCCGATCGGCACGCCGCCCAGCGTTGGATGCTGGCGCCGGTGCTTGATCGCTCGGTGGGTGGCTTCCTCCACGGTTTCGATGGTGGCGCCCACCCTCCCGAGGCGGGCAATCCGGTCCACCCAACGGACGAATGTGATGATCACGATGGCGAAGGTCGCGAGCGTGAGCGCAAAGAGGACGAATCGTCCCGCCGTGCCATAGTATTCGTTCTGGAGGGCAACCCGCGCCACGATGCTGAAGATGAACGCCCCGATGAAGGTCGACAGGGCGTTCTGGGAGACATCGTCCGCGATCACGAGGGACAAGGCCCGTGGCGTGGCGGTCCTGCTCGCCGACGCGTACGCCGCCACCATTGACGCCACCGCGAATGTCGCGATCACCAGCATGCTCGACGAAATGATCGACAGCAGCGACTCGATCGACGCCGGTGCCACCGAGGGAACGTGCTCGCCGAGGCCCGTGCCGTCGACCCCGTGGGCGAGGAACGCCGCACCCACTGACAGCGCCCCGATCGCGAGAGGGCGAACCCAGAGCTGTTCGCCGATGCGATTGAGCATGAACCGGAGGCGGCCTGCCATGGATGCTCCATCGGAGGAGTGGACAAAAAGCGGACCGCGCAATCTATCCCGGCGCGACTCGGGCCGAGATGAAACCGGTGCGGCGCGGCCAGCGGCACGCTACGCCCCGCAATACGGCGGATACTGTGCGTACGGTGTTGCCGGCAACTACAAGGTGAAGATCGACCCGGAGGCATGGCGAACCGAGGACGGCAAGCTCTACCTCAACTATGACCTCGCCGTGCAGCGCCGCTGGTACTCCGACATTCCCGGGTTCATCGCGCGTGCGACCCGTAACTGGCCCGCTTGCGCGACGGACCCCGCAAGGACTGAATGCGCTCACGGGGCGCGCCAGACCAGCCGGCGGATCTCCGCCTCGGCGTGGCCCCTCGTCTGATCGGTATCGTGCATCACCCCGATCGCCGTGATCGCCGGTGGGTTCCGGTTCCAGATGCGGCGATAGTCCGCGAACGGCTCCACGGCATGATCCTGCCAGCCCGGACGGGACGCGGCGCCGTCGGCGCGCACCACATGCATGCGACTGCTGGCGTGGCTGGGGCGCGCAAAGCCCGCTGGCTCATCGTTCCCGTGAGTGTAGAAGATCACGCGCCCTGATCCTCCGAACAGGCCACCCGGCTTGCCGAACACCACGAAGACGCGGATCGGTGAGTCGTCGAGCTTCCTGTCGCGGAGGTCCGCCTGCGATGGTCCCGCGAGCACGCGCCACGTCCACTCCAGCATCCGGCCGGATTCCGGAAGGGGTTCCTCGAACTCGCGGTAGAACCACCCCGCGCGCCCTGCCCCGAAAATCGCAAAGGCGGCCTGTCCGTCGGCGACCCGGACGGTGGCCCCGGGTGGGCGCTGCCCCCGAACCTCCCTGATCTGCCAACCGGCGGGAATGCCCGAAGCGCGGGGCGGACTGTCGAGCCGCAGGATGTCGAGCGGCGGCGCGAAGGCCAGGCAGGCGAGCGAGGCAAACAGCAGGTATGGCATGAGACATCTCGTCGGAAGGAGGCTCGCGAAGGCGGATCACCGCGGTGACGCCACGGTGTTTCCTGCTCAAGTAACGTCTGCCAGGCGACACCGGATTCACCACATCGGCGAGGATGTCCCGCACCGCAACCGCATTCACCATCCGTGAGCGCACGGCAAACGTCCGTATCAGGCGGAGCGTCGGGCCACTGCCGTCATCATCCCCCAGGACCAGGTGATGCGGTATCGGTCGACGGATACCGGCACGCAACCGGCCTCGAAGAGGTGTCGGCGGAGCTGGGCGGTTCCGAGGGTGCGTCGATGGGCACGATCCGTCACCCGGAGCACGCGATCGAGCAGTCGACAGGCTAGGTAGTCGTGACACCAGTCTGTCACCACGATGTGTCCGCCAGGGCGGAGGACGCGGGCGAGTTCCCGCAACCCGGCGGCGGGGTCATCCCAATAGTGGAGCGAGCTTGACGAGACCACGATGTCAAAGCTCGCGGTATCGAACGGCAGGGACACGGCGTCGGCCGCCACCATGGACACGTCGTCCGGAAGCCGCTCGCGCGCGACGCCGAGCATGCCTAGGGAAAGGTCTGCCCCGACAAGCCGGGCGGCCGGGCGCTGCCGCTGCAGCTGATCCAGCAGCAGCCCTGTTCCGGCGCCGACATCGAGCACGGCGCCGTCCGGACCCGGGGGGAGGCGCGCGAGCGTTTCGGCGGTGCTCCGCGCGATGTATGTGTGCCACCGACGGTCGTATGCGGTGGCGAGTCCGTCGTACTGCGCCCGGACCCGCCGACTCGCTGGTTCGACCAACGCCCCGACCCTACATCGCTGGAGGGGTGTCCGGATGTCCGTAGACGGCTCCGACGACCGCACCGAAGATCACGTGCCCCATCAGGCTTCCGAGGGCGGGCATCATGGCGCCCATGAACATCGGCATCCCCATCATCGGCATCATGATCACCATGGCGAAGAGCCACGGCGCGATGCCGAAAAGAGCGCCGCGCACCACCGGCGCCCCCGGGATCGACGGCGCAACGAACGCATAGATCACCGCGAGGATGACGCCGATCATGAAGTGTGCGATCCAACCCAGCATCATGTTGCCGCCCATCTTCATGGCGAGCATCTCGGCGGGATTCGATTTCTCGAACCCCATCAAGGGCGCGACGTACAGCCCCACCAGGGTCATCACGAGCGTGCCGATCAGGCCAGCCAGGATGGCCTTGCCCCAATTGCGTGTCATGGGATCTCCCCTTCGTTGGTGAACCGACCCGGACGGGCGATCACTCGTCCGGTACAAACACCTGCGTGGCCGCTAGCAACCGGGCGTGCTCAACCCGGCCTCCCTGCTCCTCGGCCCGTTCGACGAGACGATCGAAATCGATGGAATCGAGTTCGGGAAAGTGCTCTTGCGACGCGGCGAGCGCGCGCCAGAGCGCCCGCTTGCCATCAATGCCCATCGTGAGCACCTCGAGTGCCTCCAGGACGCGCAACGCCCCACCGGCCGGATCGTCGACGCTGAGCTTGAACTCGGTGAGCTTGCTCGCCAGCCATGCACCGGCCTTTCGGGTCCGGCTCACCGCGACACCGAGGCGCTCCATGATCGACTCGAGTTCCTGCTGGTCCTGCTCGACATTGTCGCGGATGTCGGTGTAGAAGTGCTCCTCGGGGGTTCCGTCATGCGCCGACTCAAGGTACTGCAGAATCTCGATGGCCGCGACCGAACCCGCGAGGTGATCGTTCAGGTATGTCGTGATGTGAGAGTTCGACATGCCGTTGTGCACCTCAGGGTCAGGCGATCGTCAGGGGCGCGGCCGGACGCGGCGCGGTTTGGTGTACGCACCGTGTGGCGACGCACCATGCATCCTCACCCGCACACTCAACGACGGCCGCGGCGGGGCGTCTCAGGCCCGGGCTTGGTCACATGACTGAACTTCAGCCCCGCCACCAGGACGATTCCGCCGATGGCGTTGCCGACGGTGGCGAGCACCAGAAATTTCAGGAACTCGCCCACGGTCACGTCCGCGACGAAGACCCCCATCAGCACCTCGACACTGCCGGCAATCGAGTGGTGGAGGTGCAGGAACGAAATGGAGCCGGCCACGAGCAGAATGATGAAAACCTGGCCGACCGTGTCACGCGCAGCGGTGACGAGCCACGAGACGAGGCCCATCATCCATCCGGCGGCGATGGCGCTGCCGAGAATGATGAGACTGGTGTGATCGGTGAGCCCGCGGCTCATCCGGCCCACATCGTCCGCGGTGAAGAGTCCAAGCCCCACGCCAAGGGGAGCCGCGAGGGCGGCGAAGATCACCGCACCGGCGATGTTGCCGCAGTACACCAGGCCCCACAGGCGCGCCACGCGGCGCACCGATGTCTGGCCGGAGAGCAGCGGCAGGACGGCGAGAGTGGTGTGCTCGGTGAACAACTCGGAGCGGCCCAGGATCACGATCATGAACCCGATCGAATAGACCAGCGCGGTGACGAGCCGCACGCCGAGTGAGTCCACCGGGCTGAGGGCGATCACCGTGGCCACCATCAGCGGGCCGAAGCCGATGTCGAGCCCGGCGCTGAGCGACGAGAGCAGGAGCCCGGCGGTGGGACGCTGGAGTTGTTCGGAGCCGACCTCGATCTCCTGGCGGAGGATCGTCTGCGCCGACTTGGTGGCTTCGCCCCCGTCGGCCGGGTTCGACTCTTCGTCCTTCTTGCGGGATTCAGCCACCGTGATGCCTCCGGGCGGTCGTCAGCTCGCGCGACCGGTGCGGATGCGGGCACCGATGAGGGGACCGACGACGTCTAGGACCCTGTCCGGCCTCGATGCGCGATGCGTCATGCGACCGAACCGTCGGCGGGTCGTACCGCCCCGTCGTCGGAGTACGCTGTCAGCGCCCAGACCGCGAGGATCACGATCCCGGCCACGACGTAGAACGAGCGCGCCGCGCCGGACCAGCCCAGCACGAGTGGGACCAGCACCAGCGCAACCCCGACGATCAATTCGATCACGCCATGGATCGGCAGCTCCACGAACCCGCTGCCACCGGGAAATTTGGTGACCAGTGTTAGCGCGAGATGGACGACGGCGAGACCGTAGGCGAGCGTGGCAGCGGTACCGGAGAGTGGCAGGAGCGATGGGGCGAGGGCAAATGCAGCGACGGTGGCGAAGTCGAGCATGCGATGCACGCGCGGGGCGAGGATACGCATGGAATCTCCGGTCGGGGCGGGGAGGGGATGGATGAGTGTAAGGTCAGGCGCGCGTTTCGTCCAGCGGACGGCCCGATTACGTCCTCCGCACTGCCATGGGCACCTCGAACGTGAAACAGTCGGGGCGGTGATAATGGCCCGACACGTCCAGCGTGAGTTGGCCCTCCCGCACCTGTCGCAACGGGAGATCTGCGACCAGCAGTGCCGGAC
>JACDBX010000068.1 GCA_013694695.1 Gemmatimonadales bacterium
ATGTCGTAGTAGCCGGGCTTGAGGGCGATGAGCCCGACGTTGGCGGTGTCGCCCTTGTCGCCGGACCGCGCGTGCGCGAGATACCGCAACTCGATGGATGCCATCAGATCATCTCCACGCGCACGAAAGGTTCGATCTTCTCGCGTGCGACTAGCGCGGGCCAGTATGCAACAATCTCCTCGACCTGCGGTCGGCCACCGGCAAAGCCAGTGACGCTCGGCGGACCCGTGAGCACGAGAGGCGCGATCTCGCGGGTAAACCGCTCGACAGCGGCGCGATCGGCCGAGCGAACGCCGACTCGCAGCATCACCTCGGGAATCTCGGGATCGGGCTCCCCGGCGAGCGGGCCGTGGGTCGAATTGACACCGACATACTCCGTCAGCACCTGCTCGAACTCAAGGCCAAGCGCATCGAGCCGACGACGCAGCACGCGATCGGCGGCCTGAGCCTTGTCGTACGCCTCGGGCCATGAATAGACAAGCGACCCGACCGCCTTGTAGCCATGGAAGTACGCGATCGACACCTTGAGCAGCGGGGTACGGGGGCCGCCCGTGATCCCCGACACGCGGACGCGATTCTTGCCGTCCTTCGCGAGCTGGATGCTGGTGAAGTCCGCGGTACCATCGGGGGTGATGTACATCTCGGGATCACCCATCTCGTAGACGAGCTGCTCGGTGACCGACGCGACATTCACCACGCCGCCGGTATTGTCGTGCTTGGTGACGACGAACGTGCCGTCGGGCGACGCCTCGACGATCGGGAAGCCGACGTCCTCCAAGCACTCGACCTTCCGCCAGTCCTTGGAGAGGTTGCCGCCCGAGCACTGTGCGCCGCATTCGAGGATGTGACCGGCAATCGTACCCGCAGCAATCCGGTCCCAGTCATCGTGGGCCCAGCCGAACTCGTGCACCAGTGGCCCGAGTGTCAGGCCGGTGTCGGTGACGCGCCCGGTGATGACGACGTTGGCGCCGCGCCGGAGCGCCTCGACGATTGGCGCCATCCCGAGGTAGGCGTTGGCCGATCGCACCTGGTCGCGCACGTCGGTGAGCGGCCGGTCGGTGTCCATGTTGGCCAGCGGATCGCCACTCGCTGCGAGGTCATTGAGACGACCCATGAGATCGTCCCCCTCGACCAGCGCGATCTTGATCGCGTCGCCAAGGCCCAGGCGGTTGGCGAGCACCCGGACCGCCTCGGCGCAGGCGCGCGGATTGACGCCGCCGGCGTTGGACACCACCCGAATACCCTTGGCCGCGACGGTCGGGAGGATCCGCTCGAGTTGCGACACGAAGTCGCGGGCATACCCCGCGCCCGGGTCGCGCGAGCGCTGCTTCTGCAGGATCGACATCGTGACTTCGGCGAGGTAATCGAGGACGAGATAGTCGATCTCGCCACCCTCCACCTGCCGCACCGGTGCCTCCAGCCAGTCGCCCCAGAAACCTTGCCCCGCGGCGATCCGCACCGTCGATCGCTCGTTCATCGCATTACCTCGCTGCCGTCCAGCACGAACGGTCCGAGGTGCGGACCTCCGTAACTCGCGGTCACCTTGAGAAGGAAGCCGAGGAACGTGCGCGTCTCCTCAGGCGTGACAATCGCATCGACAAACCCGCGTGCTGCAGCGTAACGGGCGTCAAGCTGTGCCTCATAATCATTGCGCATCCCCTCGATCGACGCCTGGGTGGCCTCGTCAAGCGGCTGCTTGGCCTGCTGCGCCTTCTGGATGGTGCCGCCGTGCACCGCCATCACCGCGGATTCGCCTTCCATCACCGCCATGCGCCCGGTGGGCCACGACAGGATGAAGTCGGGGTCGAATCCCTGGCCGGCCATCGCGTAATACCCTGCACCGGATGCGTGGTTGACGGTGAGCACGATCTTGGGAACGAACGTCGTCGCCATCGCCTCGACGAACTGCGCGCCGGCCCGGATGATCCCCTCGTGCTCCGCTTCCGGCCCGACCATGAACCCGCTCACATCCTGCACGAACAGGATCGGGATGCGCTCGCGGTTCGCCGTCTCGATGAAGTACGCCACCTTCTCGGCGCTCTCGGCGTACACGATTCCACCAAATCGTGGCTTCTCGCCTTCGCGCCCCTTGATCAACCCGCGCTGGTTGGCGATCACCGCGACCGGCCTGCCCTCGATCCGGGCGTGGCCGCAGAGCATCTCGGCGGCGAGGTCGGGTTGGAACTCGTCGAGCTTCCCGCCATCGAGGAGTGCGGCGAGCACGTCGCGCATGTCGTATGACATCCGGTGGTCCGCCGGGAGGATGTCGTAGAGCGCCTTGGCGTCGGTGCGCGGAGGCACCGGGTCGCGCACCGCCTGGCGCAAGGCCGGCGGGTGCGGCAACCGTTCGATGTAGTCGCGGATCCGTTCGATGCATTCGGCATCATTGGCCGCGCGATAGTGCGCAACCGCGCTCACCTCGGTGTGGGCCCGGGCACCCCCCAGCCGCTCGGCATCGACCGATTGCCCGGTCGCACCCTTGACGAGATTCGGGCCACCCAGCCCCATGAACGATGTTCCCTCGACCATGAAGATCACGTCGGAGAGCGCAGGGAGGTACGCACCGCCGGCGATGCAGCTTCCCATCACGGCCGCGACTTGCGGGACATGCAGGTAGCGGCGCATCAACGAGTTGTAGTAGAAGATCCGCGCCGCGCCGTACTGACCGGGGAACACCCCTTCCTGATACGGCAGGTTGACGCCAGCCGAGTCGACCAGGTAGATGATCGGGATCCGTTGCCGCATCGCGGCTTCCTGGGCGCGCAGGATCTTGCCGATCGTTTCCGGCCACCACGAACCCGCCTTGACCGTGGCGTCGTTGGCCACGACCACGACCTCGCGGCCGGCGACGACGCCGACGCCGGTGATCACGCCCGCCGCCGGGGCCTCGCCGTCGTAGCGGTCCCACGCCACGAGCAGGCCGATCTCGAGCCACGGCGCGGCCGGATCGAGCAGGGCGGCGACACGCTCCCGGGGCGAGAGCTGCCCCTTGGCGTGCATCCGGTCGACCCGCTTCGCACCGCCGCCCTCGCGCAGGCGAGCCGCCAGTTCGAGATACTCATCGGTGAGCGCGCGCAACCGGGGCGTGCGCGGGGCGCGATTCGTGTCGGTCACGGCGTCACGCGGTGAGATTGGTGCGCGCCCAATCGTTGATGTAGGCGATGAGGTCGCCGGTCGGGGTGCCGGGTCCGAACAGCTTGCCGACGCCGAGCGCCATGAGTGACTCGATGTCCTCGGCAGGAATGATCCCGCCACCCGTCAGGAGGATGTCGGGGCGATCCATCTCAACGAGCAGCGCGCGCACCCGGGGGAAGAGCGTCATGTGGGCACCCGAGAGGATCGAGAGGCCGACCACGTCCACATCCTCCTGGACAGCAGCGGTGGCAATCATTTCCGGCGTCTGGTGCAGGCCGGTATAGATCACCTCCATGCCGGCGTCGCGCAGTGCCGCGGCGACCACCTTGGCACCACGATCGTGCCCATCGAGGCCCGGCTTCGCAACCAGCACGCGTACCGGGCGCGGAAGAGGCGGGGAATCCATCGTCGCCATCATCATGCGACTCTCCTCACTTGAACCGGAGCAGCCCGGCGATTCCATCGATGGCGTCGGCCGACGTCGCATCGTACACCACATCCAGCGCCACCCGCTGCCTCAGCGCCTCCTCGATCGCATCGTCGATCACGTCGAGCGTCGGGACCACCTCGCCATCCTCGCGCAGTTCGCGCGCGGCGATGGCCAGCCGTCCGGACGCCATCGACCGGAAACCTGGCACTGATGCATCGTGCTTGACCAGCAGCGTGCGGACCTGGCCCTTCGCCAGGGCGCGCAGGGTTTCCTTCACGCCGTTGACTGCCCAACCCGTGCCAAGTCCCTCGGCAAGTTCTTCCACGTGCCCCGCCTCGGATGCGCGCGCATGAGCCTCGCGGACTTCCATCGACAGCGAATGCACAGCGCCCGGCGTGGCGTCCCGCGGGGCGAGGCGAGCGATGCCGATCAGGCGGTCGGCCACATAGTTGTGCAGGAACGGCTCCAGCGCGCCGGCATCCGCGCCCACGCCGGCCAGCACGATCTGGTGCCCCGGTTCACTGCGCTCCAGTTCGAACAGCGCACGGGCAACTGCCTCCAGATGACGCCGCTTCTCGTTCTGGATCCGGTTGTGGAACGCGTGCTCGGCGTTTGCATCACCGCCACCATCCGAGTGGTATCGACCGCCGCGGGTGACCTCGCTCTCGATTTTCCGAACCACCTTGGCATCGAACGCGGTCACCTCCCAGATCAGCGCCGACGCGCGATCGCTGGTGACCGTGAACATCTTGCCGAACTCCTCCTGGTTCGAGGCCAGCTCGCGCACCAGTGGGGTACGGTCGACCACAAGCCGGGAACGGTGCACCAGTGGTAGCGGCTGGACCTCGAACAGCTCGTTGCGACGGCTCGCGAAGATCGCGATGCCCTGGCTGCTGGGCAGCGTCGCCGCATCGCGGAGATGGTCGAGCACCCGGGCCAGGTCGGCGCGGATGTCCTCCTGCTGCGACTTGTCCCATCCCATCGTGTCGAGCGCATGCTCGAGGTCGCGCACCCGGTTGCGAAGCTTCACCAGGTACTTCTTTCGGTCGCGATCGCGCGGCTCGATCTTGAGGTAGCACGTGACGACCGGATGCTTCCCCGGCTTCATGCGGAGCAGGTCGGTGCCCTGTGCAGGTGCCTTCGCGGTGCGTGTTGCCATGTGGCGGTGCTCCTTCTGCTAGAAGAACACGGGTTCGCGGTACGCGCCCCAGACTTCCTCGAGGACGTGCCGGATCTCGTACAGGGTGCAATATGCCCGCGCGCAATCGAGCATCGCGGGGATGATGTTCCGATCGTCACGGCCCGCTGCCTCGAGGGCCGCCAGACGGGACGCGACGAGCGACTCATCGCGGCTGGCTCGCATCGCCACCATGCGGCGGCGCTGCTCGACCTCGGCCGATTCGTCGATGCGGAGAATGTCGATCGGCTGCTCGTCATCCTCCACGAAGGCGTTGAGCCCGACGACCACCTTTCCGCCGGTCTCCACCTCGGCCTGGAACCGCGCCGCCGATTGCGCGATCTCCCGCTGGAACCAGCCGGCCTCGATCGCCGCGACCGTTCCGCCCATCGCCTCGACCTCGGCAAAGATCGCCTCGGCCTCCTCTTCGAGTCGGTCGGTCAGAGCCTCAACCAGGTAGGAGCCGCCCAGCGGGTCGGCCGAATGGGCCACGCCGGTCTCGTGCGCGAGAATCTGCTGGGTGCGCAGCGCCACGCGCACCGAGTGCTCGGTGGGAAGGGCGAGGGTCTCGTCGTAGGCGTTGGTGTGCAGCGACTGGGTGCCACCGAGGACAGCCGCCATCGCCTGATACGCGACCCGCGCCACGTTGTTGAGTGGCTGCTGAGCGGTCAACGACACGCCCGCCGTCTGGCAGTGGAAGCGCATCTTCAGCGACCGCTCGTCCGTGGCCCCGTACCGCTCGCGCAGGTGGCGCGCCCAGATACGCCTTGCCGCGCGCATCTTCGCGATCTCCTCGAAGAAGTCGTTGTGAACGTCCCAGAAGAACGAGAGGCGCGGCGCGAACTGGTCGACATCGAGGCCGCGGGCGATCCCGCGCTCCACGTACGTGAACCCGTTGACGAGGGTGAACGCAAGCTCCTGTGCCGCGGTCGACCCGGCCTCGCGAATGTGATAGCCCGAGATCGAGATCGAGTTCCAGTTCGGCGTGTGGGTGCTGGTCCATTCGAAAAGATCAACGATGATCTTGAGCGACGGCTCGACGGGATAGATCCACGCGTGCTGCGCCACGAACTCCTTCAGGATGTCGTTCTGGATCGTCCCCTGCAGTGCGGCGATGTCGACGCCCTGTCGCTCCGCCGCGGCGACGAAGAAACAGAAGAGGATTGCGGCGGGGCCATTGATGGTCATCGACACCGACACTTTGTCGAGCGGAATGCCGTCGAACAACGTCTCCATGTCGGCCAGGGACGAGATCGCCACGCCGCATTTCCCCACCTCGCCCTCCGACCGGGGGTGATCGGCGTCGTACCCCATGAGGGTCGGGAAGTCGAACGCCACCGAAAGCCCGGTCTGGCCACGCTCGAGAAGGAACTTGTAGCGGGCGTTGGTGTCCTCGGCGGTACCGAACCCGGCGAACTGGCGCATCGTCCACAGCCGACCGCGGTACATCGTCGGATGGATCCCGCGGGTGTAGGGATAGTTGCCCGGAAGGGGTGCGGGTGCACCAGTGTCGAGCGCGGTGTAGACCGGCTCGATCGGCAACCCCGAGATCGTGGAGAAATCCGCGGCACGCTGTCTTGTGCCCAGTGCAGCCGCCTTCCACGACTCGAGTTCCGCGCGCAGGCGCGTGATCTCGGCTGCCTGGTCGGTGGTGTCGTCCGGTACGTGCACGGTCATACCTGCGCTCCTTCCTTGAGCAACCCGACGATCTCCGCCGCCAGGTCGTACGGACTCAGCGAGCCACCAGCAACTTCCGCAACGCGCGCGTCGATGATGTCGTCGGCACGGGACTCCTGCCAGACCCACCGGCGGGTCGCGCGATCGACGACCTCGCGAGTGCGATCGGCGAGGCGCGCCAACCGGCGACGTTCCAGTTCCCCGCCCGCCTCCATCCACGACCAGTGACGGTCGATTGCGGCGGCAAGCTCGTCGATTCCCGTGCCCTTGGATGCGACGGTGAGCAACACCGGCGAGCGCCAGGCCGACTCGTCCCGCATCTCCGATGGCTCACGGGGAGTGCCCTTCAGCGCACCGTGATGCGC
>JACDBX010000076.1 GCA_013694695.1 Gemmatimonadales bacterium
AGGCTGCGCTGCGCGCCGGGAACGCCGGAGCAGCGCGCGGCCATCTGGACGTCGCCGCCGCGGAGTTCACGCGCCTCGGCGACGTGGTGGCGGTCGCGGCCGCCCTCAGCCAACGTGCCGACCTCGAGGCGGAAGCGGGACGGTTGACGACCGCGGATTCCCTTTTCCGTCTGGCCGGGGCGCGGATCGCTGGGCGATCGGTCCCCGATGTCAGCTGGCGCATTCATGCCGGGCAGGCCGACCTGCATGCCCGACGGGGCCGCACCGCGGACGCGGCCAGGGAGCTGCGACTCAGCATTCGCGCCATCGAGCAGATCGGCTCTTCCCTTCGTCTTGCCGAACGACGTTCCGCCACGCTCGCGGACAAGTGGACGGTGTATCAACGACTTGCCCTGATCGAGCGGAATCGGGGCCGCGTTGCCGAATCGTTCGCGGCCAGCGAGGCGCTTCGGGCCCGGGAAATGGTCGAACTGCTCGCGATGGGCCGCGTGGACGCTCCGCGCGACACTGCAGCCGATCTGGTCGCGAAGGAACAGGACCTGCGCCGCCGCATCGGCGAGCTGTCGCGCACGGTCCAGACGACCTCGCCCGACTGGCAATTCATCCGCGGGCCCGACGTTGGCCAGGTGGACGCCACCACACGACAGGCGCTGCTCGCGGCGCAGGCTACGTATGCCGACTTGCAGCTGGAAATCCGCGAACGCGCACCGCGCCATGCTGCGCTGATCGCGGGCGTGCCGCCGGTCTCCTGGCGGTCGATCGCCAATGCGCTGAACCAAAACGAAGTAATGCTGGAGTACCTGCTCACCGACAGTGCATCCGTCGTGTACGTGATCACGCGAGACACCCTGGCCGCCATACAACTGCCGGTCGCGCACCGCGCCCTGGCCCGTCGCGTGAGCTTCGCGCTGGGCGCGCTGACGCCCCGTGGCGGTGGCGCAGACTCGGCGTGGCGGGCACCGATGCGCCAGCTGCATCGAGAACTGATCAGCCCGGTCCACGCGACCGGCCTGCTCGAGGGCAAGACTAGGCTCGTGATTGTTCCCCACGCCGAGCTGCACTACCTGCCGTTCGCGGCACTGATCGACGAGGGTACGTCGCCGACGTTCCTCGTCCAGCGCTACGTCGTGTCGGTGGCACCATCCGCGTCGGTCTGGGTCGGCGCGCGCGGTGCAAAACCTCGTCGCGGCACCGGCATCCTCGCGATGGGGCCGCGACTCGAGCAGCTCCCGGGGTCACGCCAGGAAATCGTGGCGATCACACGCCGCGGTGGTGCGACCGCGCGCGTGCTGACGGGGTCGGCGGCGAGCGAGACGGCGTTCCGTCGCGAAGCACCGACGCGCCGCGTCATCCATCTCGCGACGTACGGTGTGCTGAACAAGCAGAACCCACTGTTTTCCTTCGTCGATCTTGCGGAGGATGGCGTGAACGACGGGAGGCTCGACGTGCACGAAGTGTTCGGCCTGAGGCTCGTGGCCGACTTGGTCGTGCTCTCGGCGTGCCAGACCGCGCTCGCATCGGGCGCACTGGGTGACGTTCCCGCCGGGGACGACTGGGTCGGACTGTCGTGGGCGTTTCTCAGTGCCGGCGCCAGGAGCGTTGTCGCGAGCCTGTGGCCGGTGCAGGACCAGGCAACCGCGACCCTCATGGTCCAGTTCTACACCAGGTACGACCCGGGCGCCGATCCGCGAGACGCTCTGGCATGGGCCCAGCGGGCGATGCTGGCTGTTCCATCCACCGCACATCCGTACTACTGGGCCGGATTCGAGGCCATCGGCGGACGCTAACGACGCTGTTGAGCAATTGGGCGACGGACATCCGTACCACGAACATCATCAACGGGCCGAGGCACGCCATGATCGTCAGGACACTCCGGATCTATCTCTTCCTGCTGGCAGCAGCAACAGCTGCCTGCAGCGGCCCCGGCGAACCGACGTCGACGGTGCCGGGCCCGCCGCCCGGACCGCCACTTGGACCGCTGACAGGCGCCGCCCCGTTCCTCGTTTCTAACGCCGGGTCGGGCAGGGGCAAGAGCTTACTGGGATCCAGCGCGGCGTCGCGAGTCGACGACGTGGCCTACATCTCGCTGCCGCCCGGCACGGTGCCGGGTGGAGGACGGGCAACCATTCGTGTCAATCGCACCGGCCAGGTGGTCGCCCGAGACCTGGTCGATGGCGGATTTGACCCGGTGCCGGTGCCCGCCGCCGCCGGCGACACGATCACGCTTGCGCTCATCCGCACCGCTGCCGCCCCTGAGGTGTTCCGGTTCACCGTACCGGCGAAAAAGCCACCCATGATCGTTCGCACCGTGCCGCCCCGGAACAAACGTGACGTGCCGCTCAACACTCGCATGGTGGTGGTGTTCAGCGAGCCGATCCGCGCGGGCACGCTCGCGGCCGCGGACATCGTGGTGCGGTCCCCCGTCGGTCCGATCGCCGGACGCCTTGCCTTCTCGACGTCTGACGAAACCACGATCGAATTCACACCCGATGAAGACCTGGTCGGGTCGACGAACTACACGCTGGTGGTCTTGCCCTCCATTACCGACCGTGACGGCGACGTGCTCGGGCAGCAGACCAGCATCGACTTCACGACCGCGCCAGCGGGTAACAGCGGGCTGGTAGTGACGACGTCGACGACGACGCCACAGTTCGCACCCGACTCGGTGGTCCTCAAGGTCGGAACCGGCTATGAGCGCACCGTCGGTATCGGGTCGGTCACGGAGATTCGCGGACTTGTTGCCGGTCCCCAAACCATATCGATCACTGTCGTGGGGCCAAACTGTACCGTGGGAGGTGAGGCGTCGCGCGTGGTGACGATCACGCCAGGAACGACGACGCCGGTGTCGTTCGCCGTGACCTGCACGGGCACCTCTCCAATCGGCCAAATCGCGTTCGTCCGGGACAGCCAGCTCTACCTCATCAACGCGGACGGCACGGGCGAGGTGCCGCTGAGTCCAACCAGCTCGCAGATCGCCAACGTCGATCCGGCATGGTCGCCAGACGGGTCGCGGATCGCCTTCGTGAGTACCCGAAGTGGCCGACCCCGACCTCTCGCCGCCCCTGGCTTCCGCGCCTACGACATCTACGTGATGAACGCGGACGGATCGAGCCTGGTGCAGCGAACCAGCACGGGCCGGTACAACGGCCGGCCGGTCTGGTCGCCCGATGGACGCCAGATTGCGTTTGAGACCTATGAATCCGAAGCGACCAGCATCTACGTCATGAGCGCCGACGATGATGGCACGCCGCCGGTTCGGCTGACTGGATCCGGGGTGTGGGCCAGCGACCCGGCATGGACGCCCGACGGCGGTCGCATCGCCTTCTCGAAGGCACGGAACGGTGAAGGCTTGTGGTGGACGAACTCCCAGAGCATTGACGTAATGAACGCCGACGGTTCAAATAGTTCATCCTTGGTGGTTTGGTCCAGTACGAACACAGGGGATTACGAAAGATTCTACTTCGACGCCGCCTGGTCGCCCGATGGTCGGAGCATCGCGTTTTCGGAATGCGTTCAGAACCCCTGGAGCTACGGGTGGACGCCATGGCATAACTGCTTCTCGGTTAACGTCCTGATTGCGAACGCAGACGGCACGGGACTTCGGCCACTCGCGCCAGGCATCCCGCGTCAGAAGAACCCGACATGGTCGCCGGATGGACGCGCAATTGCCTTCGAGGCCGAGCGGTGCTGCTGGGGAGAGGAAATAAGGTTTGCGTGGGTGGACGGCACCGGCGGCGGGAGGATCGTTGCCAATGGTCACAGCCCGGCGTGGCGGCCATGAGGCGGCCGCCGCTCAACCCACTCGGAACAACACCTCCGCCCGCGGGTATCTCGTCACTGCCCGCTCGCG
>JACDBX010000085.1 GCA_013694695.1 Gemmatimonadales bacterium
GCGTATGCGGTGTGACAGTGTCGGGCAGCCCCGCCCGTTTCGCGTGCTTCTTCACGATTCCCCACGCGCCCACCCGTGACAACGGATTGCCGCGCGCATTGAGCAGCACCCTTCCCTGCGTCGCGCCGCGATCGAGCTCCGGCCGGATGGTGTGCAGGTACGTTGACAGCGCCGCCATCACCGGCCGGCCGATCGGTACCAGCCGCTCCTTGCGGCCCTTGCCGAACGCGCGCACCAGTCCGTCTGTCAGGAAGAGGTCGGTGATGCCGAGGTCACACAGCTCCGAGACACGGAGCCCCGCCCCATACGCAAGCTCAAGCAGCGTGCGATCTCGCCACGCCAGCGGCTCCGATACCACTGGTGATTCGAGCAGGCGCTCGACGTCTCGCACCGAGAGCGTGACCGGAAGTGTGCGCCACTTCTTTGGCGTCTCCAGTCGATCGCTTGGGTCGCGGGTCACCAGCCCTTCGGCCACCAGGAAACGGTACCAGGTGCGCACCGCGGAGATGTGCCGGCGGATCGTCGCACCACCGAGGCCGATATCCTTGAGGAGGAAGATGAAGTCGCGTAGCAACGGCGTGGTGAGCCCTGCCGGTTCGCGGATCCCTCGGCTCAGTGCAAACTCGGCGAGTCGCTTCAGGTCGCGCTGATACGCCTCGAGGGTATGCGGGCTGTGGCCCGACTCGAGCGCGCCGTGGTCGCGGAACATCGCGAGGTGAAATGCCTCTGCCTGACGCCGCGCATCGTCATCCATCGTGGGCCCGGCGGCGGCGCTGCCGGCGCCAGAGATGAAGTGCCAGCGCCGCCAGCGCAATCAACGCAACCACGCCCGCACCGCGGTTGATCCGTCCGACCTGCTGGAGGATCTCCCCCCACCGCTCGCCCACTTGCGACGCGAGGTAGATGATGCCGCCGTACCAGATCGCCGAGGCGAACATCATCGCGAGTCCGGCGCGGATCGGTCCGGCGTGCACCAACCCTGCGAACGGTGCGACGACCGCGCGAAACCCCGGCAGGAAGCGACCGAAGAAGAGGCCGGTGACGCCGAATCGTTCGTACTCCCGGCGGACGAACGCGAGGGCGTTCTCGGGGAGGAGCCACCGCGCCAACCGCGAACGCAACAGCGCCGGCGCATGCCGCGCCGCCATCCAGTACATCGCCATTGCCCCCGCCATGTTGGCACTAAGCGTGACGGCGAAGACAATCCACGGATTGGTGATGCCGCGATGCGAGAGGAAGGCGCCGAGCGCGATGATGGTGTCGGCAGGAAATGGCGGGATGATGTTCTCGACCGCCGCCAGCACGCCGATCACGCAATAGATCGCCACCGGCGGGAGCCCCGCGAGCCAGGTGATGAATGACTCGATCATGCTGCGATGATCGTCGCGACTGCCATCACAGCGAGCCCCTCGCCGCGCCCGATGAACCCCATCCCCTCATTGGTCTTGGCCTTGACTGACACGCTGCTCATGCTGCACGCCATTACCGCCGCGATTCGCTCGCGGATCGCATCGATGTGCGGCGCCATTTTCGGCCGCTCCGCGATCACGGTGATGTCGCACTGCGCCATCGCCCACCCCGCCTCCCGCAGCCGGCTCACGACGTCGGCCAACAGCTCCATCGAGTCAGCCCCCTTGTAGGCGGGGTCGGTATCGGGAAAGAGCTTGCCGATGTCGCCCATCGCCGCTGCACCGAGCAGCGCATCAATCAGTGCGTGCCCCACCGCATCGGCATCGGAATGGCCAGCGAGGCCGTGAGTGTGCGGGATCGCCACCCCGCCCAGGATGAGCGGCGCGCCTTCGACGAACCGATGGGAGTCGTAACCGGTCCCGACCCGGATCACGCGGCTGCCATCTCCGCTGGCAGCAGCGAATAGTCCTGCATCCGGCGCCGCGGCGTGAAGCCGGCGTCGCGAATCGAGCGCTCCATGTCGGTAATCGTGGCGCGGTGCGTGGTGCCCGCTGCCGAGACCACGTTCTCCTCCATCATGAGCGAGCCGAAGTCGTTGGCCCCGAACCGCAACGCCACCTGCCCCACCTTGAGCCCCATCGTGACCCAGCTCGACTGCAGGTTGGGAATGTTGTGGCAGATGATCCGCGCCATCGCGAGGGTGCGCAGGTAGGTGACGGCGTCGGTGCTGACATACTCCGACATCCCCGTCCCCTCGGGCTGCAACGGCCAGCAGATGAACGCGGTGAAGCCGCCGGTGCGCGCCTGCACGTCGCGGATCCGGATCAGGTGCTCGATCCGGTCGGCGTCGCTTTCGCCCAGGCCATACATCATCGTGACCGACGTCTTCATCCCCTGGCGGTGCGCCTCCTCCTGCACGCCCAGCCATTCCTCGGTCTGCGCCTTCTTCTTCGCCACCCGTTCCCGGATCTCGTCGACCAGGATCTCGCCGCCACCACCCGGGATCGAGTCGAGCCCCGCCTCGCGCAGCTGGCTCACTACCTCGCCCACCGGCATCCGGTAGCGCTCCGAGAAGAACACCACCTCCGATGGCGAGAAGCCGTGGATGTGAATCGGGTGATGCGTCTTGATGTACCGCATCAGCTCGAGGTACCACTCGAACGGGATGTACGGGTTGTGCCCGCCCTGCAACAGGATCTGCACCCCGCCGATCGCCTTGCACTCGTCGATCTTGGCACCGATCTGCTCGAACGAGAGCACGTAGCCCTCGCCATCGCCGGGCCGGCGATAGAACGCGCAGAACGAGCAGTCGGCGACACAGACGTTGGTGTAGTTGATGTTGCGATCAATGATGTAGCTCACCACATCCCCGTGACCGTGCCGCTGCCGCTCGGCGTCGGCCAGTGCACCCAGCTCAAGCAGATCAGCGTTCTGGTAGAGCTCGAGGAACTCCCGGAACTCGGCGCTGCTGCGATCGACCACGCTCATGTCACGCCGCCGTGAGGAAGGTGAGAGAGCCATCGGGGACGAGACCGTCTGCGGCCAACCGCCCGAAGAACTCGGTGAGCCCGGCGAGATGGCGATACGAGAGATCGTAGTCGAGATCACCCAGATATGCCCGACACATCGGTTCCGGGATGCCCGTGGTCGTGCTCGCCTCCCGCGCCAACAGGTCCAGATGGGCGATACCCCACGCCCGCGACGCCAGGAGGTCAGCGTGCACTGCCAGCGCCCCGCTGCGGTCGGCGTCGCGCCGCGCAGCCCAAACGGCAAAGACAAAAGGCAGGCCGGTCCAGGTCTTCCACGCCTCGCCGAGGTCGGCAAAGACCGGATAGATGCCGCTGGCCCTGAGGTGCAACGCGGCGTCGCCGATCACGAGCACCGCGTCGTGCGGCAGCTGCTCCAATGACGCAAGGTCATTCGCCTCGGCGCGTACCGTCGCGAAGTTGGGCGTCACCTGCCAGACATGCCGGCAGAGGAGCTCGAGCAGGAGCAACGACGTGCGCGACGAGGCCGTACGCAGCACGGTGGCACCGTCGAGCTCGTCGAGTGGTCGCTTGCTGAACAGCGCCACGCTCTGCACCGGGCCGTCGCAGGAGATCGCAAGGTCGGGAAGCAGGTGGTAGCTCGCTGCGTCTCGGGCGTATTCTACCGCCGAGATCACGCTGAGGTCGAGTTCACCGGCGGCGAGAAGGTCGTTGAGCTCTGCCGCCGTGGCCGACACCACGATGGCGGGCGACGGGATGACGCCATGATCCATCGCCGCGTTGACGGGGAGGGCGTTGATCCAGGGGATGCGGCCCAGCCTCATGCGGCGTGCACCACCGGCAGCGCGCCGCGGCGTGGTTGCCCCGGGACTGGAATCGTCAACTTGCTGAAATCGGTGCGGATCGGTTCGTAGAGAGAGTTGCGCTCAACCGGCCGCTTACCGGCGTCCCGGATCAGCCCGACCAGCCCTTCATACGGCATGTGCATCTGGGTGCGGGCACCGGCCTCGTGGTACACGCGCTCGTAGACCACCGTGCCCTCGACGTCGTCGCACCCGAATGCGAGTGCCACCTGCGACATGAACGGCGTGACCATCGGCCAGTGGGTCTTGATGTGGGCCACGTTATCGAGGTAGAGGCGCGCGACGGCAATGTTCTTGAGATCCTCATAACCGGTTGTCGCGGTGCCGACGCGGCC
>JACDBX010000130.1 GCA_013694695.1 Gemmatimonadales bacterium
CGCGAACACCGGATTGGTGGTTAGCGAGGTCCGTCACGCGGCTCGGTCGCGGGATTCGTCACCCGTCGGCTCGGAAGCCCGCCCATTCGGCACCGTTATGGTCCGAGCCTCCTCTGACGAACCCCCCACCTCGCCGGCCCTAGATCTCCGCTCATCATCGACAGCCACAAGCCACAAGCCAATAGCCGTAAGCCGAAGGCCATCGGTCATCGTCATCGGTCGGCGATAAGCCGTTCTCCGTTCTCCGTTCTCGCTGCCTAAAACCACCTCCCAAGTCGGAAAAGCAACACCGCGCGGCCATCGTCGTTCCACCCATACTCGGCGCGTACCGGGCCAAGCGGCGTCTCAGTGGCGAAACCGGCACGCACTCCGGCCAGCCAACCGTCGGCGGCGAACAGTCCGCCGCCACGGAAGCCGCGGGCACTTTCGGTCTCGACCGCACCGGCAACTTCGCCAAAAGCCGTTCGCCCAACTGCGCCAGTGACCCGGAACCGCAGTGGACCAACGATGGGCACCGACGCTGCGAGCGACGTGAACAACTCGCGATCACCCCGGCGCTCACCCAGATGCAGGCCGGGGAAACCGTCCTCGCCACCGAGAGCGAAGGTGCGGTGTTCCGGAAGGCGGTCGGCGACACCCACGCGCACGCGCTGCTCCCATTGCACCGCACCGATCGTGACGCCCAGCCGTGCCTCGCCGAGCGCAAGGATGTAGTCGGTGGTCCAGGCCAGCTCGACCGTGGCGACACGGTCGAGCGCGGAAGTGAGCTTCTCCGCGACTAACCGCGGACCATACGCGGATCGATTGCGCTGCACGCGGGTGACAAGGTCGTTCTCGTGCCACCAGCGAAATTCACCACCGAGCGTGAGCCGGATCGTGGGGCCGATGTGTCGCTCGATGCCACCGCGCATCACCAACTCACGGATGTCATCGGAACGCAGTTCCACACCGTCGGCGTCGAATCGGCGCACGTCCTCGCCCCCCACCAAAACGGTCAGCACCGGCGTGATCGCCTTCTGCCCGAGGATCGTCGGTCGGCGCGCCGATGCACTCAGGTCGCTTCGAAACTTGCCGATGGTGAGCATTGCAGCGGCCTCGACACCGAGGACGGGGAGCCGTCGATCGACCACGCCTCCCCACGCCCTGCCCCCCAACTCGGCGTCGAAGGCCACGGCAACCCCGGCAATGCGGCGCGGCAGCCGGCGCATTTCGGGCTTGAAGTACACCGAATCACCGGCACCCTGGGGATTGAGCCAGAGCTCGCGAAAGAAGTGGCGATCGTTCAGGACACCGAGTCGCTCGTTGAGCACCGGGACGTCGAGCGTGGCTGCCTCATCGAGTGCAAGCACCCGGCGCACGAGCTGGGTGCCATCGACGTCATCGGGGTCGTCGATCACGCCACTCAACCAACTCGGCAGGACGTTGGGCGGGCGCGCAGTGTCGGGGGCAACCGGCCTGCATCGCCACGACGAAAGCACCTTCTCCGCCGCGGACCGCCCGACGTGAATCAGCGAATCAATCGATTCGGGGGAGAAGCCCAGTGAACTGAATCCGCGCACGTCGCTGCGGAGATACAGGTCGTCGGGGGTAAGGGTCTCGGGCGGCTGGCGGAAGAGCCAGTTGAGAAGGCGGTCGGCCACCACGAACGGCGACGCGAGGTTCAGTGAATCGTCGGGTGTCTCGGTGACATCGCTGATCAACAAGCGATGTGCGCCCTCACGGCGAGCGATCGCAGCGGGGATGTTGGCCGACAGCCCGCCATCCGCGAGGGTCCGAGTGCCGACCAGTTCTGGTGGGAAGACGAGCGGGATCGCGATGCTTGCGCGCACCGCCTGGGCGAGGTCGCCGCTGTCGAGCACCACCACGCTGCGGTCGCGCATGTCGGTCGCAACCACGCGAAGCGAGATCGGCAGCCGCCGGAAGTCGCCGCGCGCGATCAGGTTGCCCCGCAGGAGGGCGCTGTTGAGCAGTGCGTTCACGTCGGCTACACGGACGGCGACGCTCTGCACCGCGAAGCCATCGGGGCCTTCCTCGAACACTAGTTGCGGCACCACCGCACCCCACGCTGCCGAGCCTCGGGGGACGACGGTGCGGAAGGCGCGAGCGAGCGGAAGGATCCGCACGATCGAGTCGATCTCTCGCGCACTGTGCCCGGAGGCGTAGAGTGCGCCGATCACCGCACCCACCGAGCTTCCCACCACCAGATTGGGGCGGATGCCTGCCTCGTCGAGCGCGGCCAGGACGCCGACGTGCGCCATCCCCTTGGCGCCGCCCCCGCTGAGCACCAGCGCGGTGCCCGCCGAGCAGGCGTTGGGGCTGGCCTGCCGGGCCGAGAGCGCAGCAGGCGCGAGCATCAGCAGGGCGACGACCGAGGCGGCGGGAGGCAGGTGCATCGCACCAAACGTAACGCGCGACGGCGGACATTTCGCGGCGCCCCGCGGACTTCGGAACACCGCAGCACTTGCGCGGCGCGGGTGGACGTTCCTACTCTAGCTTCGGTGACGCGGGCCCCCCGCCCTCGTCACTCCACCTCGCTCCGAGCCGGAAAGGTCAAGTCGATGCCGTACGTGATAACGGAAGCATGCATCAGTGTGAAGGACCGGGCCTGCGTCGATGTCTGTCCGGTGGACTGCATCTATGAGGGCGAAGAGCAGCTCTTCATTCATCCCGACGAATGCATCGACTGCGGCGCATGCGAACCGGAGTGCCCGGTGAGTGCGATCTACCCCGAAGAGGATGTGCCGGAGAACCTGCAGACCTACATCGCGAAGAACCGCGACATCTTCGAATCGGACGACCCCCCGGGGCGCCCCAGAAAGTAGCCCAGCCGCCATGGGCAAACGCGAAGGTCGCTCCCTCAGGACCGGCCAGATGTTCGTGGCCCCGGGGGAGCGCCTCTCAGGCGGGCTGCACTCGATGGCGGCGGTGAATGGGAATTTCCACCAGGTCCGCCATCTCTCACGACGACTGACTCTCCGCCAGTTTCACACCCCACTACGTTTCGGGCCTACCCCTCGTGGAGGCCCGATGGCTCCGACCGTCGACTACATCCGGCACGCCGCCAAGTTGTCCCGCAAGATCTACCTCGACGGTTCGATCGGTGGCGAGGCAGCCCCCGATCCTGATTTCTACAAGACTCTTGCCAAGGCCCTCGAGGACATCGCCGACGGCCTCGAGCAGGCCGCGAAGCGACGCGAGTGAGCGGCCCCCGCCTGGTTGACCGCCCCGATACGTTCGCCGCCCTGCTCGCCGAGGTGGCGGGCGCGCCCTTGCTCGCCATCGACACCGAAGCTGCGTCGTTTCACCGCTATCTCGACCGGATCTACCTGATCCAGCTCTCCACCCGAGATCTCACTGCGGTCATCGACCCGCTGGGCGTGGGCAGTCTCGACCCGATCGGAGCGCTGCTCGCCGACCCATCCGTGGAGAAGGTGTTTCATGACGCCGACTACGACCTGCGCCTCTTCGACAAGGAATTCGGCTTCCACGCCAGCAACCTCTTCGACACCCGGATCGCAGCACAATTCCTCAATGAACCCGGTATCGGCCTGGGGGCACTCCTCCAGAAGTACTTCGGGATTACCGCTGACAAGCGGTTCCAGCGTGCCGATTGGTCGGCAAGGCCGCTGACCGGCCCAATGCTGGAATACGCGGCCGGTGACACCAGCCAGCTATGTGAGTTGCGAGACATACTACGCCAGCAGCTAGTTGGACTGGGCCGGATGGACTGGGTTACCGAGGAGCTGGAACTCACCGAGGGGACGCGCTGGACCGGATCGACCGCCGAACCCTACGCCGGGTTCATGCGTCTCAAGGGTGCCAAGGCTCTCGACCGGCGGTCACTGGCCCTACTCCGCGAACTGTATGTGTGGCGGGAGGAGCTCTCTTCGAAGCTGGACCGGGCAAGTTTCCGGGTCGCCGGCAACGAGGTCCTCTTCCAGCTCGCGCAACATCCGGTTCGCAGCGCAGACGAGCTGGGCCGGGTTCGAGGGATCGGCCGCGACACCCTTGAGCGGCGCGGCGACGACATCCTCGCGGCGATCGAACGGGGGCTGGCGATTCCAGAGGCCGAGCTGCCGAAGGTCGAGCGCACTCCCAGACGGGTGCCCGATCCCGAGTATGAGGCACGACTCGAGGCGCTGAAGCGGGTCCGCAATCGCCTGGCGGGTGAGTATCAGCTCGCGCCCGGCGTGCTCTGTCCCAACGGAACCCTCGAGGCAGTTGCGCGAGTTGTCCCTGGAGACCTCGAGGCGCTTGGCGAGTTGCGCGAGGTGCGGCGCTGGCAGGTCCGCGAGTTCGGCCAGGCCCTGCTCGATGTCCTGGCCGCAGCCCCGACGACCTGACCAGCCCGGCATTTATCAACTGCAACACAGAGGAAACCATCATGTCCGTTGTCACCACCGCCGAGATCGCCCGCAAGTCGTTGCGGGCCGTAAAGGATCCCGAACTCGGCCTCAACGTGATCGACATCGGGTTGATCTACGATGTCACCGTGTCGGACGAAGGCGCAGCGCGGGTGACGATGACGCTGACCTCACCGGGATGCCCCGCTGGCGCCGAGATCATGGAGGATGTGCGAAAGACGGTGGCGGATCTTGAAGGGATCACCACGGTCGATGTCGACCTGGTGTGGGAGCCATACTGGACGCCCGAGCGCATGGATCCGCGCGTGAGGGCGTTCCTCGGCAACTAGCGCTAGTCGGCAGCGCTAAGCGGTGCGACGCACGCACTGAGTGCATGACGGACTGCGTCGGACACGTCGGCGCGAACCAGGCGGAGCTGGGTGAACGACGACCCGCGGGTGTGCGGGGCATAGCTCCTGTTGGTGAGGAAGACCACGAAGAGATCGGCCTCGCGATCAATCCAGAGCGCGGTGCCGGTCCATCCGGTGTGCCCGAATGTCGACGCGCTGGCGCATCGCCCGAACGCCGAAGGGCTGCCTGTGGGCGAGATCTCCGGCGTGTCCCAGCCCAGCGCACGCGACCCGCTCTGCGGGGTGCGCTGGAAGAACTGCAACAGCGTGGCGGCATCGGCCCAAGGCGCCGAGAGCGGAGTGATCCGCAACCACGACTGCGCGAATCGCGCGACGTCGAGCCCGGTGGAGAAGAGCCCGGCGTGCCCCGCGACGCCATCCAGCCGGCGGGCGTTCTGATCGTTGACCTCTCCCGACACGCTCTGGCCACGCACCAGCGCGGTGGGCACGACGCGCACCTTGTCGATCGCGGCGGGGCGGTATCGCGTCGCGCGCATCCCAAGCGGGATGAACACCGTTGCTTCCGCGAACTTGTCGAGGCCCTGTCCGCTCACCCGCTCGATCACCAGCCCGGCGAGCATCGCATTGAGGTCGCTGTATATCGGCGACATGCCGACCGTCCGCTGCAACGGGATTTCGAAGAGGCGGGCGATCGCTTCGGCGGACGATGCACTCCGATACAGCTGTGCATACGCGGGAAGCCCGCTGGTGTGATCGAGCAGCATCCGCACCGTCACGCGTTCCTTCCCGATACCCGCGAACTCCGGGAGATAGGTCTGCACCGATGCATCGAGGTCGACACGACGATCAGCCGCGAGAACAGCGAGGGCGCTGGCCGTGCCAAGCACCTTGCTGAGCGAGGCCAGGTCCCAGAGTGCGGTCTCGGGATCGGGAACGGGCGACTTGGCGCTCCAGGTGAAGTGACCGTATCCGCGTGCGTAGAGCACGGTGTCGGCACGGCCTACCACTACCACCGCGCCAGGGTAGACACCGCGCGTGATACCGGCGCGAACCGCGACGTCCACCGCACCGAACCGACTCTGTGCATGAACGGGCACGGTGGAGACACCGAGCAGTGCAATCAGGAACGGGGCGCGCAGGAGTGACCTCATGAACAACCATGACGAACAAGAGGCGCCGGGAGTGTCATCGCATCACGGAGTGCGCAGCGGACCGGGTGGTACCGAGTAGAGCAGGAGGAGTGTGGCCTGGTCGCGACGCGACGGTGCATCTTGTGGTGACGAGCGAAACATCGCGTCGTCATCGCGCGACGAATGGGGCAGGCCGAGTGCGTGACCGAGTTCGTGCACCGCGACGCGACGGCGGCCGTATGACGGGATGACGATGGAGTCGCGACCCTGCCTGAGTGCCAGCGTCACGGTGGCGCTGCGGATCTCGCCGTTGTCGCCCCACTCGACCGTGGTGGCGCCGGTCTGCGCCGAATCGATGTAGGGCACCCACCTGATGGTGACATCGGCCGGACCCTTGGGGACGAGACGGAGTCCGAGTCCGGAACCGTTGCCCTGCCACGCGCGGATGGCGCCCACCACATCGTCGGTCGCGGTCGGGTCCCACCCCCCAATTGTGCTGTCGATCACCATCACCACCGAGAGTTCACGGGAGCGCACATCCGACCAACGGATCAGCATCGAGTCGGTGGTGGCGAGCATCGAGTCGAGATACACCCGACCGCCCTCACGTTCGATCCGTTGGCGAATCGCCAGGCGGGCGCGCAGGTCGATGGTTGGCGTGCCAGCGAGCGGCGCGGAACTGCCGGGCAGGATCTCGACATATGGGCGACGCTTTGGCGGGAAACCAGGGTCGGCCACCGCCAGCGCGACATCCGCGTTGTCGGGCGTCGGATCGTTCGGGCGGAAGACGATGTCGGTGACGATCAGTCCACCGATCACGACGGCGAGGATGAGGGGAAGGCGAGGCATCATTCTTCAATATCGGTCGGACCCCATCGATCGTGCGAGGGGAGTCATGTGCGCTGGCGTCCCGACAGCGGCGCCCGTACCATTCTGCCGTGTTCGAGTACTTCGGGCGGGCGCTGGTCCGCTGGCGATGGATCGTGGTGGCGATCTGGGCGGCGATCGGCGTGGTGGCGGCATTTCGTGCCGGCCACACCGTAGAGCGGCTCGACTCGCGCGGTGGGGCGGTGCAAGTCACCGAGGCGCGCATTGCCGACTCGCTGCTGAGCGAGAGATTCGAGCGCCCGCTGGCAGAATACTTCGTGGTGACCATCGAGGGGCCACCGGGGATCACCTCGGGCGCGCCCGGCGCACTGCTCGACACCCTCATCGCCGCCACCCGCGCTCAATCCTGGGTGCAGGGCGTCATCTCGGCGCGCACCGCGGGTGACTCCACCTTCACCGCTCCTGACGGCCGCAGCACCTTCTTCCTCGCAGCGCTCAACGATGATCGCGATTCCCCGGCACAGCTCGTGGTGCCGATGCGCCGGGTGATCGATTCAGTGGTGCGGCGGATGCCCGATCGCGACCAGTACACGGTGCGGCTCACCGGCCGTGCACCCCTGGACCTCGATGTGCGCACCACCAGCGCCGAGGATGCCACCCGGAGTGAACGAGCGGTCGTCCCGATCACCCTCGCGCTCCTGATTCTCGCCTTCGGCGCACTGGTGGCTGCGCTGCTGCCCATCATTGTCGGCGTGATGGCAATCACGATCGCGCTCACCGTGGTGGGCATCCTTGCCCAGATCATGCCGATGTCGGTGTTCGTCCTCAACATGGTGTCGATGGTCGGGCTGGGCGTGGGGATCGACTATTCGCTGCTGGTGGTGACCCGGTTCCGCGAAGAACTGGGGCACGGCCTTCGCCCCTCCGAGGCAGCGGTGCGCACTGTCGCCACCGCGGGTCATGCGGTGGTGACGTCGGGGATGACGGTGGTGGTCGGATTCGGAGCGCTGCTGCTGACACCGCTGCACGAGACCAGGAGCGTGGGCGTGGCCGGGATCGTCGTGGTGGCAGTGGCGGTACTGCTCTCGACCACCCTCCTGCCGGCAGTGCTCGCGATGCTCGGCCCGACGATCGATCGCCCCAAGTGGCTGGCGCGCCGTCTGGCGTGGTACCACCGCCCACAGATCTGGGAAAAGTGGGCCCGCTCGCTGTCGCGCCATCCATACCGCGCCCTCGCGATGGGCGCCGGCGCGATCGCGCTGCTCACCGCACCACTGTTGCTGATCAAGGTCGGGCTGCCGAGCCGCTCGTGGTGGCCCGCAGAAACGGAGGCGGGAGCCGGGGTGGCAGCGCTCGAGCGGATGGGGGCATCGGGATACATCCAGCCGGTCAGGGTGTTGATCGACTTCCCGGAAGGCACCGACGCGACCTCGGCCACCGCACTCCGCGGGCTGCGGAAGCTCTCCGATTCGCTGCGCGCCGACCCGCGTGTAGCCGACGTCAAGTCGCTGGTCGACATCTCCCCCGGCAGCGGGATCCTTGAGTACTCGCTGCTGTACAGCGAACCCGACACCGTGCGAGCACGATACCCCGACTTTCTCGATGCCTATCTCTCGCGCGATGGACGTGCCACGCTGGTCGACGTGGTGCTCCACGACACCACGTCGCTGACCACCGGGATGGTGGTGGTGCGCGATGTCCGCGGGATCATCCAGGGAGAATCGATTCGCCAGCTCAGGGGTGCGGACGTGCATGTGGGTGGGTACATCGCCGGCGCCGTCGACTTCCAGCGGATCCTGCTGGATCGATTCCCGCTGATCATCGGCCTGATACTGGGCGTCACGGCGCTGATGCTGGCGATCGTCTTTCGGTCGGTGCTCGTCCCGATCAAGGCGGTGCTGCTCAACTCGCTCTCGGTCGCCGCGACATTCGGACTGATCGTGCTGGTCTTCCAGTACGGCATCGGCTCACAGCTCTTCGGGATCGACGGCGCGACATCGGCGATCTACGTGATGGTGCCCGTGCTGGTCTTTGCGGTGGTGTTCGGGTTGTCGATGGACTACGAGGTCTTCCTGCTGGCGCGGATCAAGGAGGCCTACGATCGCACCGGACAGAACACGCTGGCCACCCGCGAGGGACTCTCCGCCACGGCATCGGTGATCACTTCCGCCGCGCTGGTGATGATCGTGGTCTTCGGCAGCTTCGCCTTCGCACGGATCCTGGTGGTGCAGTTCATCGGCTTCGGACTGGCGGTGGCGGTGCTGCTCGACGCCACCATCATCCGGATGGTGCTGGTGCCATCGATCATGCAGATCGCAGGGGAATGGAATTGGTGGCCGGGGAACAAGAGAAGAGAGAAGAGAGAGGAGAGATGAGGGACTAGAGAACCGCGCCGAAGCGACGGCCCTGATCCCGCTTCTCCCATCTCTCTTCTCCCTTCTCTAGCTCTTCGCCTCCACCCAATTCCGCCCCATCCCCACGCTCACCACCAGCGGCACCCTGAGTTGCGCGGCGCCCTCCATGTGTTCGCGCACCAGCGCGATGGTGGCGTCGGTTTCGGCCAATGGTGCCTCGATCACGAGTTCATCGTGCACCTGGAGAAGGAGCTGGCCGGAGAGGCCGGCAGCGGGTAGGGCGGCGTGGATGCGGATCATGGCCAGCTTGATCAGGTCGGCCGCCGAGCCCTGCAGGGGGGTGTTCTGCGCAGTGCGCTCGCCGAAGGAGCGCATGTTGAAGTTGCGATCGTTGATTTCATTGATGTAGCGCCGCCGCCCGAAGAGCGTCTCGACATATCCCTGGCTGCGCGCGACCTCCACCTGGCGATCGAGAAAGGCGCGCACCCCGGCGAAGCGGGTGAAATAGTCGGCGATGAACTGCTTTGCCTCGTCCATGGTGATGCCCAGTTTCTTCGACAGCGCGAACGGTCCCTGTCCGTAGATGGTGGCAAAATTGATCGTCTTCGCGCGACCCCGCATGTCGCTCGTCACATCGTCGGCACTGACACCGAAGATGATCGCCGCCGTCTCGCGGTGGATGTCGCCGCCCCGGCGGAATGCCTCGATGAACGCCGGATCCTCCGACAGGTGCGCCATCAGGCGCAGCTCGATCTGCGAATAGTCGGCGACGATGAAGGTCGAGCCGGGGTGCGGCACGAACCCGCGCCGGATGCCCTCGCCACGGGGGGTGCGCACCGGAATGTTCTGCAGGTTCGGGTCGTTCGATGACAGCCGGCCGGTTTGTGCGCCGACCTGGTTGAATGAGGTGTGGATCCTGCTCGTGGCACGGTTCACCCGGGAGGGCAGCACGTCGACATAGGTGCTCTTGAGTTTCTGCAACTCCCGATAGCCGAGGATCAGGCGCGGCAGTTCGTGCCCCATGTCGGCAAGCTGCTCGAGTACCTCGGCGTCGGTCGATGCGCCGGTCTTGGTCTTCTTGAGGACCGGCAGACCCTGTTCCTCGAAGAGGATCGCGGCGAGCTGGCGGGGCGAGTTGATGTTGAGCTCACGGCCGCCCGCTGACACCTGGATCTCACCTTCCAGCACGGCGAGGTCGCGCGCGAGGTCGTGATCGAGCTGCACGAAGTGCGCGGCGTCGATCCCGATGCCGGCCCATTCCATGTCGACCAGCACCGGGATCAGCGGCATCTCGACCGTGGCCAGCAGATCGGAGAGCGCATGCCGCGCGAGTTCGGGCACGAAACACTCGTGCAGCGCCAGCACCGTGGCGCTGTCTGCGCCGCAGTACGCCGCGGCCTTCTCGACCGACACCTCGGCGAACGGAATCTGCTTCTTCCCGCGTCCGGCGAGGTCGGTGTAGAGCGTCATCGTGCGACCGCAGAACTCGATCGAGAGCGAGTCGATGCCGTGCGACCGCCTTGACGGATCAAGGACGAACGACGCCAGCATCGAATCGAAGGCGAGCCCGCGCACCGTGACACCCGCGCGCCGCATCACCTGCACATCGTACTTGAGGTTGTGCCCCGCCTTCGGCACCGACGCATCCTCCAGCAGCTCGCGGATCGAGGCGCATCGCGGATCGTCAATCGGGGGGAGGTTGACCACCGCCTGGTCAGGCTGGTTTGAACCATCATTGCCGAACAGATCGCCGGCGGGGCTCCGGTGGCCGAACGGGAGATACCACGCGCTATGGGGTGTGATCGCAAACGACAGCCCGATCAGTTCCGCATCGTGCGGCTCAAGTGATGAAGTCTCGGTGTCGAACGCCACCAGCGGCGCCTCCCGCAACGTGGCAGCCAGCTCGGCGAGCTCCGCCGGATCGGTGACGATCCTGACATCGATGTCTGGAACTGGCGGCGCCGTGGTGGTCGTCATGTCGGTATTCGCGGCAAACGACTCGGTGGGCGGTACGAGCACCGGAGCGCCGGTGGCCTCAAGGCGATCGACCCGCGCCATCAACGAGTGAAATTCCAGTTCGTTGAACACCTTCGCCAGCGCCTGCCGGTCGGGTACCCCGGCAACGAGCGCGTCGATGTCGAGGTCCACCGGGACGTCGCACTGAATCGTGACCAGTCGCTGCGACAGCCGCGCGAGGGCAGCGTATTGCTGCAGCGCTTCGCGCGGTCGCTTCTGCTTGATCTCGCCGGCGCGCGCGAGAATGTTCTCCAGGTCGCCGTATTCGCCGAGTAGCTGCACCGCGCCCTTCTGCCCGATTCCCTTGACGCCCGGGACGTTGTCCGACGAATCGCCGACGAGCGCGAGGTAGTCGATCACCTGGTGCGGCGGGACACCGAGTCGTTCGGAGGCATTCTCCTCGGTGACCCAGGTCTCCTCGACGCCGGCGGCGCCACCGCGGCCCGGGTTGAGCAGCGAGATGCCGGGGGCGATGAGCTGGTAGAAATCCTTGTCACCCGACACGATCACGGCGTGCATGCCCGCGCCGACGGCGCGCCGGGCGAGGGTGCCGATCACGTCATCGGCTTCGTAGCCGTCCACAGTCGCGAGCGGAATCCGGAACGCGGCAAGAAGTTGGGTGACTCGTTCGACCGAGCGATCGAAGTCGGCCTGCAACTCGTCGTCGAGCTTCTCGCGGGTCGACTTGTACTCCGGATATTCAGCGGTGCGGAAGGAATCGCCGGCGTCATTGATCCAGACCACGTGATCGGGGCGATACTGCTCGCGCAACCGCAGCAGGAAGTTGGTGACCCCCCACGCGGCCGAGGTGTTCTCGCCCTTGGCGGTGCGAAGCGGGCGGCTGATCATGGCGTAGAACGCCCGGTAGATCAGGGCGTAGCCATCGATCAGGAAAAGCTGGGACGGGGAGTGGGGCATGCGGTCAACAATAAGAAGGAGAAGTGAGAAGTGAGAAGTGAGATGAGCGACTAGAGAACCGCGCCGAAGAGACTTCTCCCTTCTCTCTTCTCCTTCTCCCTTCCTAGTTCCTCGCTACTCGCGCCTTCACCCTCTCGAAGTCCGACCGCGACTGTGCGGTCAGTCGGTAGCGGCCGAAGCCGGTTTCGTCCGAGAACTGCAGCGTGGTCCGGAGGTCGTTGTAGCCCCAGACGAGGAAGCGGCCCTGTTGGCGCGGGCTGGCGTCGTACACTTCGTCTGGCTCGCCGAGTGCGATGAAGACCTCGCCGCGGTCGGTGCGCCAGCCGGCGATGCCCTCGTCACGGAAGCGGGTGTTGGCGAGGGCGATGCGCGCGAAGTAGCGATCCAGTGCCTCGTTCTCGGGCGTCGCGGGGTTCGGGTCGGTGGATCGATAGAACTCGCGCCACCGCTGGCCGCGTTCGCCGGCGGTTGCATTCTTGAGCCCGTTGACCTGTTCGGCGTGACCGAAGTAGCGGAGGAGGCCGACGAGATCGTCGAAGTTGGTCACGACCCAATTCTGCGAGAACGACACCAGCGCTGAGGTGCGGCGTGCGGTGGTGCCCTCTCCGAGAATGACTTCGAGCTGGCCGAGTGGGGCAGCTTCGGGAGCGAGCCGAATGACCTGCCCCTCGATCTCGCGCGCACCGGTGAACTTCACGGTATTGCGATAGATCACGCTGTCGCCTTCGTCACGGACCTCGAGCGGCACCGATGTCGGCGCGTTGAAGCCGACACCTTCGATGTAGATCAGCAGGGTGTCGCCGCCGTATGCCACGGTGCCGCGGGGGTTGAGGATGACATTGAGCGAGTCGTTCCGGCTGCCGCGCCCGGCGACTTGGTACGCGAGGATCGGTGCAGTCACCGAGCCCGGCGAGTACGCGGGCGCTACCAGCGACTTGGTCGCGGTGCCGGTGGTGCTGTTGCCGAGGTCGCGGATCCGGACCGTGACGTTGTAGGTGCCCGGTGCCAGCGTCACGTTCTGCTGCAGCAGGATGCTCTCGTCGGTGCGCAGCGTTTCCTGGAACTGCGCGACGCGCACCACCTCGTCCCGCGAGATGGTGATGGCGGGGCCACTGGCTGGGCGGAACTCGTAGTCGACGTGGTATCGGGCGCCGTAGCCATCGCCGTCTCGCTGGAACGAGAACGCCCTGTTCTCCAGGGACACGCCGACAATCGCCATGGTTGAATCCTGGCGGCCCGGGAGGAATGCGACCGTGCCGATGAACGGCACGCCGCCGGTAGCCACCAGACGCCCGAGCCGGGTGTACATCGCCCCCGGGTTGAACAGCTCCGTGAGGGTCTGCTCGGTGTTCGGTCCGGACGGGCTGCCAACCCGCTGCCAACTGGTGCAGCCCGGAAGGGCGAGGCTCAAAATCGTGGCTGCCGCGGTGACCACACGCATTGGCCGAGGGGTGCGAGGATCCATAGTAGATAATATGACGTCCGAGCCGCTGCCGCTTGCGCTTCCGTGTGGGAACGTGGCACGGTATCTTGGGGGATCCCATGGCAAAAGATCCGTTGATCGGGCGCACCGTCGCTGGATATACCTTGATACGGGCGGTCGGCGAGGGCGGCACCGCCGAAGTCTATCAAGCACAGCACCCGGAGCGCGGCACGGTCGCGCTCAAGGTGCTGCGGCCCCGCCTTGCCGGCGATCCGGTGGCAATCAAGCGTTTCCTGCGGGAGGCCGAGTTCGGGGCGCGGGTGGTGCATCCCAACGTGGTGCGCACCTACGACTTCGGCGAGGAAGACGGGGTCCAGTACCTCGCCCTTGAGTGGGCGCCAGGGGAGCCGCTGGAGACCTTTCTCACCCGGTCGGGCAACCTGACACCGCCGGTGGCAGCCAATATCGTCCAGCAGCTGGGCAATGCGCTGGAGCAGGCCCACCGCGCCGGGATCATCCACCGCGACCTCAAGCCGGCCAACATCATGTACGACCCGGCGGAGCAGAAGGCCCGGCTCCTCGACTTCGGGATCGCGCGCGATGCCGAGTTGCCGGCCGAGGAGCGGCTCACGAGGGCGGGATTCTTCGTCGGGACGCTGCAATATGTCTCGCCGGAATCGCTCTCAGGCGAGCTGGTGGGTGAGCAGGCGGACGTCTATTCGCTGGCCGTGATCGCGTACCAGATGCTGACAGAAGTGACGCCGTTTCCGGGGAAAAACCCGCGCGAGCTCTTCCAGCAGCTCCTGACCCAGGACCCGATTCCGCTCAATCAGGCTGCGAAGGGGCTCAAGTTCAGCACCAAGCTCGAAGATGTGGTGATGAAGGGGCTGGCGCGCGAGCCAGGAAAGCGGTGGAAGAAGGTGATCGACTTCACCGGGGCGTTCTGCGACGCAGCGAATGCCGAACCGGAGAAGAAGGGATTTCTCTCCGGGCTGTTCAACCGCAGCTGACGGTGTCGGCGCACGCTGACCTCGTGGCGCTGCTCGGCGAGCGCTCGGTCAAGTTCGGCGATTTCACGCTCGCCTCCGGTGTCCGCTCTTCCTACTACATCGATTGTCGCCTCACCACCATGTCCGCTCGCGGGCAGGTGTTGATCGGTGCGCTCGGTCTCGCGGCGATCGAGCACGCTGGGTGGCAACCGCGCAGCGTCGGCGGGCTAACCATGGGAGCCGATCCGGTGTCGTACGCGATCGCGGCGGCGAGCGCCGAGCGCGACCCGGTGATCGACGCGTTCTCGGTACGGAAGGAAGCGAAGCAGCACGGCACCGGTCGGCAGATCGAGGGCAACTTCGCGGCGGGCGACGACGTGGTGATCATCGAGGACGTGAT
>JACDBX010000139.1 GCA_013694695.1 Gemmatimonadales bacterium
GCACGCGCCGTGGCGTCGAGGTCCTGGCCGGCAAACACGGTGTAGACCTTGTCGGGGCGCTTGCCATCGGCGCTCATCGCCTTCGCCATTGCCGGTCGTGCCCCGCCCGCGGCGCAGCCGCAGACCGAATTCACGAACACCAGTGCCGTGCCCTGCATGTCGCCCAGCGCAGCATCGACTTCCTCAACCGAACGGAGCTCCTCGACACCCAGGCGGGTGAGTTCCTCACGCATCGGCTTGACCATCATTTCGGGGTAGGACATTGTACACCGCCTCAATCAGAGCATGGTAGAAAGTGGACGTTCGTGGAAATCTAGGCGCCTCGGCCACCTACACACCGATTGCGACGCTTCGGAGTGACCCGCAGCCAGCGGGGTTGCGGTTGCGGTTGCGGTTGTAACGTAGTCGAGCTTCCGGCTCCGGGGTATCGGACTCGGGCTCCTTCGATACACGCAGGGATGCTGCTGTAACGGATTTCCTTCCATTGTCCGCTTACCTAGCACAATGAGGGTTCTGCCATGGGTCACGAGCCGGCTAACTCTGTCGTCGCGTTCGGATGTGCTGCATTGCTAGCCCTTGCTGCATGCAGCAATGCCGAACCACCAACGGCCGCGCCGAACGTCCCAGAAGAGTTTCCGTACAATTCGTACCGGTCCGCGTTACTCAGTGACCCGCTCATCGAAATCGGATGCATCCCACTCGGCGACAGCGCGATGGTCGGCGCTGTGTCGATCATGACATCGAATTCAACTGCCATACACTTCGATTGTCGCGGTGGAGTTGACCCGGTTCCGTGGAGACCCCACCATTTGGGATGGAGGGATCTACCATGGCACGACGAGATTACCCCACGGAGTTCCGCGAGCAGCTGATCGCGCTGGTCCAGGCCGGCCGCACGCCGGAGTCCCTGGCCAAGGAGTTTGAGCCGAGCGCCCAGACGATTCGCAACTGGGCCGCGCAAGCCGATCGGGATGGCGGCCGCCGCGCGGACGGGTTGACGACCGACGAACGCACCGAGATGACCCGCCTGCGGCGGGAGAATCGGCAGCTCAAGCTCGAGCGGGACATCTTATCAAAAGCGGCGGCCTGGTTCGCACGGGAGACCGGCACGATCCCCGACGGGTCTACGGGTTCGTGAGGGATCACCAGGCTGACTTTCCGGTCGCGACGATGTGTCGCGTCCTCCGCGTCTCCCCGAGTGGCTTCTATGCCTGGCGGGACCGTCCCCCCTCGCGGCGGGCCCAGCGGGATGCCGAGATCCTGACGCATCTGCGCGCCTTTCACGCGCGCTCGGATGGGACCTATGGTGCCCCGCGTTTGATCGGCGATCTGCGCGACATCGCAATACACGTGGGGCAGAAGCGCGTCGCGCGCGTGATGCGGCTGGGCGGGCTCGTCGGCGTGAGCCGACGGCGCGGGGTGCGCACGACGCGACGCGGTCCCGAGGCGTATCCCGCCACCGACTTGGTGCAGCGCCAGTTTACCGCCACGGCACCGAATCAGTTGTGGGTCGCCGACATCACGTACGTCCCGACCTGGGCAGGCTTTCTCTACCTCGCGGTGGTGCTGGATGCGTGGAGCCGACGCGTGGTGGGCTGGGCGATGGCGTCGCACCTCAAGACCGATCTCGTGCTGAGTGCGCTCAACATGGCGATCACCCAGCGGCGACCCCGCGACGTGGTTCACCACTCGGATCACGGGTCGCAATATACGGCGCTGGCGTTCGGTGCCCGCTGTCAGCAGATGGGCGTCCGGCCCTCGCGTGGGACCGTGGGAGATGCGTATGACAACGCGATGGCGGAAAGCTTCTTCGCGACCCTCGAATGTGAGCGCATCGACCGCCGCACGTACCGCACGCACACGGCCGCCCGGCTGGACCTGTTCCAGTACATCGAGGGATGGTACAATCCGCATCGACGGCACTCCAGCATCGGCAATCAGTCGCCGATCAGCTTCGAACGCACGATAGCTCAGGCCGCGTGATATCCCAAGACGCGACCTCTCCGCGAAAGCGGGTCA
>JACDBX010000173.1 GCA_013694695.1 Gemmatimonadales bacterium
CCCCCCACCGCCCATTACTGGCGCGCACGAACCGCCGCTGGCGGTTGCCGGACATCCTCTGGTCCCGCACCCCCACCCCGTACCACCTAGCTTTACTCCCATGGATACCCCCGAGAGCCGTCGATCCATCTTCCGCCGCGCGTTCGGCGGTGCGATCGAGCAGGTGGCACGCGCCACCGAGGACCGCATCGTGCGGCAGCGCTACGTGCGGCCGCCCGGCGCGCTAACGGAGGTCGGGTTCCTCGCGGCCTGCACCCGTTGCGGCGACTGCAATACAGCGTGCCCGGTCGGGGCGATCCTGACCGTGCCACCGTCCGCCGGACTCGCTGCCGGCACGCCGATGCTCGAGCCGGCCAGGATTCCCTGCATCGCCTGTCCGGACATGCCGTGCGCGGCCGCGTGCCCGACCGACGCCCTCACCGTGCCGACGGATGGCTGGGCAACGGAGAAGCTTGGCTGGATCGAGTTCCACCCGGAGCGCTGCATTACCTTCGAGGGGCAGGAATGCGGGGTCTGCGCGCTGGTCTGCCCGGTTGGCGAGGCTGCGCTGACCCTCGACGACGGGGGGCGCCCGGTGCTGCGCGCCGAGGGGTGCGTCGCCTGTGGACGTTGCGTCCGGGAATGCATCACTGCACCGTCGTCACTCACCTTTCATCAGTTGGAGCGTTGATGCCAGCCGTGCCGTACAAGGTTGAGAAGCCGTGGGGACACGAGCTCATCTGGGCGCTCACGGATCGGTATGCCGGCAAGATCCTGCACGTGAAGGCGGGTCATCTCCTGTCGGTGCAGTACCATCACCGCAAGGACGAGACGATGCATGTGCTGAGCGGGGAGCTGATCCTCCGCACCTGGCCCGACGAGAACTCCGACCCGGTGGCACGACCGTTTCGCGCCGGCGAGTCGATGCACATTCCACCACCGACGATTCACCAGATCGAGGCGGTCGTCGACACCGACGTCCTCGAAGTGTCGACTCCCGAGCTCGACGACCTCGTGCGCCTCACCGATCGATACGGGAGGCCATGACACGATGCAGGTCATCATTCCACTCGCGGGAAAGGGCACCCGACTCCGCCCGCACACTCACCTGACCCCGAAGCCGATGCTGAAGGTCGCCGGTCGCCCCGTGATGGACTGGGTGATGGACCGCCTCGAAGGACTGAACGTCGAGGAGCTGATCTTCATCACCGGTCACCTCAAGGATCAGGCGGAGGCGTACGCCCGCTCCCGGTACAAGCTCCCATCTCGGTTCGTCGAGCAGAAGGTGCAGGACGGCACAGCCGGTGCCGTGAACCTCGCGCGCCCGCATGTGCACGGCCCGGTGATGATCATCTTCGTTGACACGGTGTTCGAGGCCGACCTCTCCCTCGCCGAGCGCACCGACGCCGACGGGATCATCTGGGCCAAGGAAGTCGAAGACTACCAGCGGTTCGGTGTGGTGGTCACCGACAAGGATGGCTATATGACCAAGATCATCGAGAAGCCCTCAGAGCCGATCTCGAAGCTCGCCAACATCGGCCTGTACTACGTGCGCGATGTCGAGGCACTCTGGGCCGGCATCGATCACACCATCGCGGCGCCCAAGAACAAGGGCGAGTACTACCTCACCGATGCCTTCCAGCACATGATCGACCGCGGCCGGAAGATCCTGACCGCTGAGGTCGGCGGCTGGTACGACTGCGGCCAGACCGGGACGACGATCGAGACCAACGGGATCCTGCTCGCGGCCGGCGCGGCACGGCACCCGGCATTCGGCGCCGACGTGAAGATCGTCGAGCCGGTGTTGATCGAGGATGGCTGCACCATCGAACGGAGCACGATCGGCCCGAACGTGACACTCGAAACCGGGAGCGTAGTGCGCGACTCGATGCTCTCGAATGCGATCATCGGGTCGAACGCGTTGATCGAGAACACGGTGCTGGACAACGCCATGCTCGGCGACCACGTAAAGGTCTCCCGCTTCAGTGGAACGGGCTCGATCGGTTCGCATTCCGAAGTGAGCGGCGCATGAAGCCGCTCGACGGATTGCTCGCGTCGTATCTCGACCTCGCGCGGCACCTCGACCCGCTGCGCCACCCGCACGAGGCGCCGACCACGGTCCGGCACGCGCTCGGCCGCTTCGATCCGCCGTGGCTGCGCGCCCAGGTGGCTGCGCTGCGTGCCATCGCCAATGCGATCGAGGACCTCGAGGATGTCGAGGCGCTCGACGACGAAGTCGATCGTACCATGCTGCTCAACACGATTCGTTTCGACGTGCTCCGCCTGGAGTCGCTCGCCGACGCGACCCTGGCCAACCCCGTGGTGCCACTCGGCCATGCGGTACGGGCACTCAGGACGCTGATGACAGAGCACTTCACCGGCGACGACGAAGCCGCCCTGCGCGACCGCGTGGCGGCACTGCCCGATCTGCTCTCGACGGTCAATGCAGACACTCGGGCAGTGGCGCCACACCTCCTCGCCATCGCGGGCCTCGAACTCGAGACGCTGGACGACGCGGTGGACGAGGCATCCGAACGCCTCGATGAGGCAGCGGTGCAGCCGGCCGTCGCGGCGATCGAGGCGTGCCGACGGTGGCTCGACGACCCCGCCCGCGTGGCGGAACCTGAGCCGATGCCGGAATCGATCCTCGATGCGATCCTGTCGACAATGGTGAGTGAGCCGGTCGGTCACCGGGGAACGCTACGGATCCTGGAACTTCGGCGCACCGGCGTCGAACGGCTGCTCGCGGCTGCGGCTGCCGATCTGGGCGCCGACGACGGGCTCACCATCGCGCAGGCGTTGCGCGACGAGGACGTGGCGATCGATGACAGTGATGACGCGTGGGCCGATGAGTGGCGCCGGGTCGGCACCGAACTCGATCGGATCGGCTTCGACGTTCCGGAAGCCGAGGTCCCCAGTCTCGCGTACGGGACCATCGACAACCCGTGGTCGTTCACCGCCCAGGCAATTCGTGATCGCGCCGCCGTGATGCTCGACGCAGCCAGGGCGCGTCAGCTCCGACCGGTGCGCCGGCTCCTCGTTGCCCCCGGGCTGGTGAGCGGCTGGGGGCGCACCGTTGCCGCGCTACTCAAGCCGAGCGAGGTGGCGGGGACGCCGGAACGGCGAGTAATGATCTCGCACCGAGCGTTGGTGGAATGCGCCGCCGCCGAGATCGACCTGTTGATGCTGGCGCAGGCAACCGACATCGATGCACTGCAGGCCAGGGTCGAGGCGCTCACCGGCCTCGACCCCGACGCGGCCCGCAAGGTGGTGCTCGACACCGCCGCCGCACCATTCCACGCACTCTCGGCGGCGCTGGCCCACGAGGCCTGGCAGGGATGGTACGCAGAGGAGGGCGGGGATCCGGTCGCGTTCCTGCGCCGCGTGTCCGATGGCGGCGGTCTGGCGGTGCCTTTGGCGCGCTGGGCCCTCTCGGCCAGCACACCCGGCGCGGCAGCAGCACCGGTGACCGACGGCCTGATCTGAGCGTTTCGCGCCAGGTGTGACATAAACATAGCTGGCTAACAAAAAACAGCAGATCGCCACGAGCGGCGCGAACACCCCGTGGCAGCCGGTTTATACGGATAAAGTTAGCCGATCAACTATGATTGCGCATCGGGACCTGATCTCCAAGATTGGGTCCCGTTGCTCGTTCCTGCCATCCTCAACTCGCGTGGACTGCCTACATGACCGCTCCTGAATCCGTCGCCGTTCCGGTCGACGAGCTGTTCGGCGTTGACACCTTCTCCAAGCAGGTGATGCGCAAGCGGCTTCCTAAGCCGGTGTACAAGTCGCTGCTGCGGACCATCGAGCTCGGTGAGGCGCTTGACCCGCAGGTGGCCGACATCGTTGCGGCCACGATGAAGGACTGGGCGGTCGAGCGGGGCGCGACGAATTTCACGCACTGGTTCCAGCCGCTCACCGGGCTCACCGCTGAGAAGCATGACTCGCTGGTGGCGCCCGATGGGATGGGTGGGGTGATCTACAACTTCTCGGGGGCAGACCTCACCCAGGGTGAACCCGACGCGTCATCGTTCCCGTCGGGCGGGCTGCGCGCGACCTTCGAGGCGCGCGGCTACACCGCGTGGGACCCCACGTCGCCGGCCTTCCTCACCCGGAACGGCAAGGCGACGACGCTCTGTATCCCGACCGGCTTCGTGTCGTGGACAGGCGTTGCGCTCGACACCAAGATCCCGCTGCTCCGGTCGATGGATGCGCTATCGCGCCAGGCGATGCGGATCCTCAAGTTCTTCGGCACCGACGCCGGTGTCACGCGGGTCCAGACCACGGTCGGGCCCGAGCAGGAATACTTCCTGATCGACAAGGAGATCTTCTCGCGGCGTCCCGACCTCGTGACCTGCGAGCGCACCCTGTTCGGGGCCCGTCCGCCGAAGGGGCAGCAGCTCGAGGATCACTACTTCGGTGCGATTCCGGCGCGCGTGCTTGCGTTCATGGCCGACTGCGAGGAGGAACTCTTCCGCGTGGGCGTGCCGGTGAAGACCCGCCACAACGAGGTTGCACCGGGGCAATACGAGATCGCGCCGCTCTTCGAGATCTCGCACATCGCGTCCGATCACCAGATGGTGCTGATGGAGATCCTGCGGCGCGTGGCCGATCGTCACGGCCTCAAGGCGCTGCTGCACGAGAAGCCATTCGCCGGGGTAAACGGAAGCGGCAAGCACAACAACTGGTCGATGGCGACTGACGACGGCGTGAACCTGCTCGATCCGCGGGACGACACCCACACCAACATGCAGTTCCTGGTTTTCCTCTGCACGGTGATCCGCGCGGTCGACCTGCACGCCGACCTCATTCGCGCATCGATTGCCGCCGCCGGCAACGATCATCGTCTTGGCGCCAACGAGGCGCCACCCGCAATCATCTCGATCTTTCTCGGCGAGATGCTGTCCGACATCCTGACGCAGATCGAGCAGGGGCTCCCCAACCGCACGATCAAGGGCGGCACGATCGACCTTGGCGCGCTGACGATGCCGCAGATCCCGCGGCACTCGGGCGACCGCAACCGGACCTCGCCATTCGCGTTCACCGGCAACAAGTTCGAGTTCCGCGCGGTGGGCTCGACCGCGTCGGTGGCCTGGCCGAACACGGTGATCAACACGATCGTCGCCGAGTCGCTCGATGCGGTGGCGACCGAGCTGGAGAAGGCTGCGGGCAGCAACCCGACTCCTGCCAAGATCCAGTCTGCGGTGCTCACGGTGCTCAAGCGGCTGCTCAAGGAGCACAAGCGGGTGGTGTTCGACGGCGACGGCTATTCGCTCGATTGGCATGACGAGGCGGAGCGCCGCGGACTGCCGCACTTCCGGGAATCGGTGGACGCGTTCCCGGTGTTGAAGAGCAAGAAGACGGTCGAGCTCTTCAAGAAATACGGCGTGCTGACCAAGTCCGAGGTCGATTCGCGGCACCACATCGCGGTCGAGAAGTACGTCAAGCAGCTGGTGATCGAGGCCGAGACGATGGTGAGCATCGCGCGGACCCAGATCCTCCCGGCGGCGCTGCGGCACCAGAAGCTCCTTGCCGAGACCATCACGGCGACCGAGGGTGCCGGCGTCGACTGCGACGACACGGTCGCCGAGCTCGAGCGGATCGCGAGGATGGTGGGCGAGGTCCGGGAGGGCATCGACGCGCTGGAGAAGGCGTCGGCGTTCGACGGCGACGACCTGATGAAGCACGCCCTCCACATTCGTTCGGATGTGCGGCCGGCGATGGCACGGCTCCGCACCTCCGTCGATGCCCTGGAACCGAGGGTCGCGGCCGATCTCTGGCCGCTGCCGACCTACCGGGAGATGCTCTTCCTGAAGTGATGAGAGTTGCGCACTGACGGCTCCGGCCCGTAGCTTCGCCAGTGATGAAAAATCCACCGCGTGACCGGCCAGAACCCTGGTCGGTCTCAGAATCGATGTCTCCGTCCGTGACCACGGTGCCGCTGCCGGAACCGCGGGCCCAGCCGGCGCCGAGCGCCGCCGAGTTCCGCGGCAAGGTGGCCGTGATCACCGGCGGTGCCACCGGCATCGGTCGCGCCGTGGCCCTCGAGTTCGGCAAGCTCGGCTGCAAGGTGGCGTTTTGCTGGGTCGAGATGGTGGGTCGCGACGTCGAGTCGATGGCGCTGCTCACCGAGACCACCCTGTCGGCGGCGGGCATCGAGGTGTATGCCGCCCGGTGCGACGTCCGCAACCCCGATCACGTGAACACCTTCATGGCGGAAGTCGTGAAGCGATTCGGGACCGTGCATTACCTGGTGAACAATGCCGGGATCGCGCATGACGGCGCCCTGTGGCGGCTCACGCCGGAGTCCTGGGCGGCGGTACTGGAGACCAACGTGAGTGGCGCGTTCCATTGCCTGCACGCCGCGGCGCCGCACTTCCGGACCCAGCGCTGGGGGAAGGTCGTGAACGTGTCAGCCCACCAGGCCACCCGGCCGGGGTTTGGCGTGGCGAACTACGCGGCGAGCAAGGCGGCGCTGGAGGGGTTCACCCGGGCCGCCGCGGTCGAACTGGGTCCATCCAATGTGAACGTCAACGCGGTGGCCCCGGGTTTTGTCCATACCGAGCGCCTCGACGAGCTCCCCCAGGACGTGATCGATCTTTCCCGGAAACGGTCGGTCCTGAGCCGCCTCGCGGAGCCGGAGGACATCGCCAGCGTGATCGCCTTCCTCTGTTCCGATGCGGCACGTCACGTCACCGGCCAGGTGCTGGTCGTGGACGGCGGCCTCTCTCTCGAATAACTTGCAAGGGTGATTCAACTAATCCGTGGTACTTGCTGCGCGGCCCTCTTCGGGGCCGCGCTCGGTTGCGCCGCCCCCATCGCAGTCGTGGGACAGGACGCCAAGCCCGCGGCGGCGCTCAATGTGACCGCCCTTTCCGGCCAGCGCGTCCCGGTGCTTCCGATCACCTACATCCTGGCTGATTCAGTGGTGGGCCTCCCCACGAGTCACGCCGAGGTCGTCGCGTGGGCGGACTCGATCGTAGGGGAAGCGTTCGAGATCCGCGGCCCCGAGGTACAGTGGGTGCTGCCACCGGCGCTCCGCACCGCGGTGCGGCGTGCTCCGTCGATGTTGCCACCTCCCGACAAGCTGGGGCAGGCGGTCCTGCGATCGGCACGCCTCGATCGTGTGCCCGATCCGCTTCGGGTGCACCTGCGGGCACTTGCGGCACTCACCAACAGCCGGATGATCATGGTGCCGGCAGCGGTGCGATTCACCAACGTGCCCGAGGGCGTGCAGGCGGAGGTCGACTTCGTCCTCGCCGATGCGCGCAACGGCTCGGTGGCCTGGCGCAGTCGGCCCACGGCGGTCGCCGCCACGCCCGGTGAGGCCCTACGTCTCGCAACCGGATACCTGCTGCCGGACGTCCGTTGAAGGTCTATGACGTCACGCTGATTCCGGGCGACGGGATCGGTCCGGAGATCACCGAGGCCGCCATCGGCGTGCTCGAGGCCACCGGTCTGGCGTTCGAATGGGACCGCCAGCTCGGCGGGATCAGCGCGATGGAAGCCACTGGCAACCCGCTCCCCGAGGCGACGCTCGAGAGCATCCGCCGCACCCGGCTCGCGCTCAAGGGGCCGCTCACCACACCGGTGGGGATCGGATTCCGTTCGATCAACGTGGCGCTCCGGAAGGAGTTTGCACTCTTCGCCAACGTCCGCCCCGCCAAGACGATCATTCCGGGCCGCTTCGACCACGTCGACATCGTGCTGGTGCGCGAGAACCTCGAGGGTCTCTACATGGGCCGCGAGCAGTGGGTGGAGGTCGACGGCGATCCGCACGGGCAGGCCGAGTCGGTGGCGGTGGTCACGCGCGCCGCGTCGGAACGAGTGATCCGCTATGCGTTCGAGTACGCGCGCAGCCACGGCCGGAAGAAGGTCACCGTGGTGCACAAGGCGAACATCCTGAAGTTCACGTCGGGCCTCTTCTTGACGATCGCGCGCGAGATCGCCGCCGAGTATGCCGGCACGGTCGAGATGAACGACCTGATCATCGACAACTGCGCAATGCAGCTCGTGATGCGCCCGGAAACTTTCGACGTGATCGTCACCACCAACATGTTCGGTGACATCCTGAGTGATGAGATCTCTGGCCTCGTAGGCGGACTTGGACTGGCACCTGGTGGCAACATCGGCGACGAGGCCGCGATCTTCGAGGCGGTGCACGGTTCCGCGCCAGACATCGCCGGCCAGCATATCGCCAACCCGTCGGCGCTGATCCTGGCATCGGCGATGATGCTCGATCACATCGGCGAGACGCGCGCCGGTGACAGGGTTCGCCGCGCGGTGGTCGCGACGATCATCGCCGACCGGGTCCGCACTCGCGACCTGGGCGGCACCGCCACCACCCGGGAATTCGGGGATGCAGTCGCACACCGGGTGGCGTGAGGTCCCCTGTGTCGAATGCGGTGCATTCGTCGAGGGGATCGCATTCGTCCAACGTTGCGCGGCGTGCCAGGAGCGGCGCACCGCGCGCGCCGCGCGCATAGCGCGCTGGGCCGCACTCGCGGGCACACTGGTGATGGCAGCATGGGTGTATTCCCGTGGCCCGGCGTCGTCACTCATGCAATGGACCGCGGTCGCGGCCCTGCCATTGACCTACGTCCTGATTCGCTCAATCGCGCTTCGTGTTGCCATGGAGGTATTGCCGTGATCCGTCGTCTTGCCCTGCTCGCCATCGCCGCAACAATGGTTCCGACCGTTGCCCCGGCGCAGGACAGTCCCTCTGTGACGCTCTTCTCGTCGGGCCGAACCATCGTGCGGCGGACGCTGCCGGTGTCGGTGCCCAACGGGACCAGCACGCACGCACTCCCGCTCGGCATCTTCGACGCATCGTCACTGTCGCTGCTCGACCCGGGCGTATCGCTGGTGCGGATCGGGTTTGATCCGGCGGTCTCCGAGGTCGCACTTCTTCGGCGCAGCATCGGCAGGTCGTTCACCTTCCTCGGCGACAAGGACCGGCCAGGCGGATTCACCGCCACGTTGCTCGGCGTCGACCCGGAGCGTTGGCAGATCGACAACGACCGCGGCAAGGGTGTGGTCTTCGGCCGTCCCGGCATCATCGTCTGGCCCGCCGATCTCATTCCGGCCGGCCCCACCGCCGACGTGACGGTCCAGAGCGATCGCGCGCGGCAGGGACTCAAGGTGCTGTACAGCGCCCAGGGCGGATCGTGGAACGCGACCTACCGACTGTTCGTCGGCGACCAGGGCCGGATCGAAGGTGTGGCATCGATCATGGCCGGCCCGCTCGACCTGCAGAACGCCGAGGTACAGTTGCTCGCTGGCGACATCGGTCCGCCGCCGCAGGCACCGGGCCCGGTGTACGCCCGCAACCAGGCGATGGAGATGTCGGCCAAGATGGCCGACGGTGTTCCGTCGGAGGAGTCGATTGGCGAGGCCCGGCTCTACACGCTGCCAGGGCGAGTGTCGTTCGTCCCCGGAACGCAGATGGTGATTCCGCTCTTTGCGCCGGTTGCCGCGCGCGCCGAGCGGCGCCTCACTGTGCGTGGTGCGATTCCGTGGTGGGGCGGCTTCGGGCAGGACGAGACCGAGCAGGAAGTGCCGGTAGAAGTGTGGTATCGCCTCGAGCGGAAGATCGAGACCGCGTTCGGAGCGCTCCCGATGCCCGCTGGTGGCATCAGCGTCTTCGAGATGGATCGCGCCGGTCGCACCCAGCTCATCGGGCAGGGTTCGATCGGCCACACCGCGCCGGGTGAGGAACTCAACATCCGCACTGGCAGCGCATTCGACGTCACCGCGACCCGCACCCAGACCGAGTACACCACACAACCCGGTCCCACGCGCGGGCGCACGATCGGTTTCGGCACGTGGCGTGTGGACCTGAAGAACGCCAAGGATTCCGCCGTCACGGTCGACGTGGTTGAGGAGCGTCGTGGCGAGTGGAGCGTGGTGACCAGCTCGGTGCCGGCGCAGCGGCGATCGGCCACGCGCACCGTGTTCCCGGTGACGGTGCCGGCCAAGGGAAAGGCGTCGGTCACCTATCGCGTCCGCGTGGTGTGGTGAGCACTCCGCTCACGATCTTCCACTGTTCGGACCTGCACTTCGGGCAGGACTGCGATCTCGATCAGATCGCGGGCATGGAGGTCCTGGCCGCCGAGCTCGCCCCGACGGCGATCGCGGTGGCGGGAGACCTCACGCAGCGCGCTCGGCACGGCGAGTTCCAGCGGGCACTCGTCTTCGCGCAGGCGATGCGACGGATTGCCCCGACCATCATCGTCCCCGGAAATCACGACGTACAGTGGTGGGCCACGCCGTTCAATGTGATCGGTGCCAAGGCGAAGTACGAGAAGTTCCGCAAGTATTTCGGCGACGACCTCACACCGACGCTGGTGATTGACGGTGCGGTGCTGTGCGGCGTGCTCTCGAGCTACGGCGTCGTGGCGGGATCGATGACGCCGAACCTCAACGACATGGCGGTGAAGGGGCATCTTCCCGCTGGCGAGACCGATCGGGCGTGCGACCGTTTTGCCGGTGAGCCCGCGGGATTCCTGCGCGTGCTGGTGATGCACCAGAACCTGCTGCGCGGCAACATCTCGCGCCGCATGGGCCTCGCCAACTGGAGGCAGGCATGGCGCGCGGTCGAGAACTGCGGCGCCGACCTGGTGCTGTGCGGTCACGACCACGAGGAAGCAACCGGCACCCTTCCCAACGGCACCGTGGTCGCCACGTCGGGAACGCACACCGCCCGCACTCGCGGCGGGCGCGCGTCGGCGTGCAACCTGATCACCGCCGACGCCACCAGCATCACCGTGCAACACCATTGCTGGGATCGCGCGGCCGGGGCTTTCACGGCCGAGACGGCCGCCACCTTTCCGCGTCACCGCAGCCGGGAGCACCATCCGTCCGGTGCCTGACGAGATCGAGCTGGCGTTCAACCTCGACATCGCGCCGGAACAGGCACTCCCCGAACGGCTCTATCGCCTCGGACTTGCCCCCGGCACGCCGGTGACGCTCACCCGCAACCGGGTGCAAGTGCTGTCGTGGCACGTGCGCGACGGGCTCCGGATTCACGCGGGATACGCGTGGGCGCCCGATGAGGTGCTGAGCGCAATCCTTCGCTACCTCGCACCGCGGGTGCCGCGTGCCGAGCGGCTTGCGGCGCGTCGTCGGTTTTTGGGGTTTCCGCTCGACCGGTACGTCAAGAGCCGAGCGCGTCGCCCGCTGGCTGGCGTGAGCGAACGGGATGCGCCGGTGGTGGCCCGCCTCGAGCGCCTTCACCAGATCCTCAACGCGCGACATTTTGCCGGTTCCCTTGGCACCATCCCGATTCGTGTTTCCGATCGGATGCAGACCAGGCTCGGCGAGTTCCGCGCCGATCTCGATCACAAACCTGTCGTGATCACCATCTCAGGTCGGCACATCCGCCGCGATGGCTGGACGGTGGCGACTGAGACGTTGCTCCACGAGATGGTGCACCAGTGGCAGTGCGAAACCGGGATCCCGGTGGACCACGGCCCTGCCTTCCGCCGCAAGGCCCGCGAGGTCGGGATCCCACCCGCCGCGCGGGCTCCCGAGGGGTATATTCCCGCCCCAGACCGACCCGGAACAATTGCATGAAGCCGCTCGCACCAATACATCCCGACCCGCTGCCGCCCTACCAGGCGGTGGATCTTCTCGACACCGACTCGCTGCTGAGTGCCGAGGAAATCGCACTGCGCACATCGGTACGTGAATGGGTCG
>JACDBX010000177.1 GCA_013694695.1 Gemmatimonadales bacterium
GGCGAGACCGACGAGGTGGTCGGGCGCAAGGTCGCCTCGGCGGTGGCTCACGGACTGCGCCCCATCGCCGCGGTCGGGGAGCGATCCGACGAACGCCATGCCGGCCGGACCGAGGCGGTCGTCGATCGGCAGGTGCGGGCCGCGCTGGCCGGCCTCGACCGCCTGACCGATACCGGCCTCGTGATCTCCTACGAGCCGGTTTGGGCCATCGGCACCGGCGAGGCTGCCTCGGGAGCCGATGCCCAGGCCGTGGCGGCGCAGATCCGCGCGATCCTGCGCGAGCTCGACCCCGACGGCGCCGACGGGGTCCCCATCCAGTACGGGGGCAGCGTGACCGAGGACAACGCGGCGGAGTTCTTCGCGCAGCCGGACATCGACGGCGCCCTCGTCGGCGGGGCCTCGCTGAGGCTCGAGCCCTTCCGCGCGATCCTGCACGCCGCGTCCGCCGCAGCGGAGTGACCGTCCTCCTCGTCGTCCTCGACGGCTTCGGGCTGAACGACGACCCGTCGCGCAACGCCCTGCTCTCGGCGTCGATGTGGAACTGGGACCGGCTGCTCGAAGAGTGGCCTCACTCCCGGCTCGGGGCCTCGGGCGAGGCCGTCGGCCTCCCGGCCGGCCAGATGGGCAACAGCGAGGTCGGCCATCTCAACCTCGGCGCGGGCCGGGTGGTGCCGCAGGACCTCGTCCGGATCAACGAGAGCATCGCGTCGGGCCACTTCGCGACAATCCCCGAATTCACTTCACTCATCGATCACGTGCGCCGTACCGGCGGTACCCTGCACCTCGCCGGGCTCGTCGGCTGGGGTGGCGTGCATGCCATCGATGCCCACCTGCGCGCCGCGATTCGCATTGCAGTGGAGCGCGGGGCACCACGGGTCGCGATCCACGGCTTTCTCGATGGTCGGGACTCCGGGCCGACCTCCGGTGCCGAGGTGGTCGCACAGCTCGAGCGAGATATCGCCGAAGTGGGCGGCGGTCGCACCCTCATCGCCACGCTCACCGGGCGCTACTTCGCGATGGATCGTGATCGTCGCTGGCCCCGCACCCAGCTTGCGGTTGATGCCATGGCCCGCGGAATAGGCACCGCCGTTCCGAGTGCTGGCGACGGTGTCCGCCTCGCCTACGAACGCGGCGAGAGCGACGAGTTCGTGAAGCCCCTGGTGATCACCCGTGACGGCGAGCCAGTGGCCTCCCTGCGCGATGGCGACGCGATCTTCTTTTTCAACTATCGCAGCGACCGGATGCGTCAGATCGTCTCGGCCCTCTGCATCGAGGGATTCGACGGTTTCGACGTCTCGCACTGCCCGCGCATCCCTGCCGCGACGATGACGCAGTACGACGAGACCTACCCCATCCCGCAGGCGTTCCCGCCATTCTCGATGGCCCGAATTCTCGCCGAGGAACTGGGGGCACATGGGCGCACCCAATTCCGCACCGCCGAAACCGAGAAGTATCCGCATGTGACGTACTTCTTCAATGCCGGGGTCGAGGTACCCTATCCCGGTGAGGAACGTCACCTCGTGGCATCGCAGCATGTGGCGACCTACGATCTCGCGCCCGAGATGAGCGCGGTCGGGATCACCGATGCCCTCTGCGGCGCCCTGGCGCGAGGCAACCACGATTTCTACCTCGCGAACCTTGCCAACGCCGACATGGTCGGTCACACCGGTGTCATCCCGGCGGTGGTCCGAGCGGTCGAGACGGTCGACACCTGCCTCGCCCGCATCATCGCGGAAGCCGAGCGGACCGGGGCCCGGATCCTCGTGACGGCCGACCATGGCAATGCCGAGATGATGATCGACCCGGCGAACGGTGGCCCGCACACCGCGCACACCACCAATCCCGTCCCGGTGGTCGGGCTGGGCGCCGGCATCCATGCCCTTCGCGGTGGGGGCTCGCTGTGCGATGTTGCGCCCACTGTCCTCGCCCTGCTCGGGATGGACCAGCCCGCCGAGATGACGGGGCGCACACTTCTCCAGGAATAGAGACACGATGCACGCTGCACCGATCCGCACCCTCGCGCTGCTCCTCACCGGCACATCCATGGCTGTGACCGCCGTGGTGGCGCAGGACAACAGCGGGCTTGCCATCTCGACGCCGTATACCGAGATCCGCAACGGTCGCTATATCGAGGCGATCGGCGGGAGGATCTTCGGCGACGGCGGTCCGATCCCGGTGGCGCCCCAGGACGGCAATGTCTACGGTGGGCGGGTGGTGTTCCGGGCCAAGAACACGGTTCAGCTTGCCTTCGGCGCGTGGACGGCCGGCACCGAACGGTTCATCGTCGATGCCGACGACTCGGTCGCGACGCGGGTTTCCGGTCCGGTCCCGCAGCGGCTCACGGCGGGCGAGGCCTCGATTCAGATGAACCTCACCGGTGGCAAGCGCTGGCACGCCTTCGGTCCGTTCGTCGGCATCGGACTTGGCCTGGTTCGCGGCACCAGTTCGCCTGCGGCCGACACGTCGACCTACACCTTCGGCACCAAGTTCTTCTTCGTGCCGAATGTCGGAACGCGAATCTTCCTTGGGCAGCGCGCGTACGCGAAGGTCGAGGCACGCGCGCTCTTCTGGAAGATCAAGTATCCCGGGTCGTATTCCGATGAGCCGGCGTCACAGCCCGGCACGGTCGACAACCCGAACGCCGTCAACCCCACGGCCAAGCGCGGCGAGTACGTGGTCACTCCGGCAATCTTTGTCGGGCTGGGCGTGTCGTTCTGACGGAGTCCGTACAGTGCGTGCTCACACGGGCGGTGAGCTTTCATGCGCGGCACCGGTATCCCGACGCGCCCGCGCATGGTCATCTCTACCGGGTCGAGGTGTCGGTGACCGGACCGCTCGGCACCGACACGCAGATGATCATCGACCTCGGAATGTTTGACGTGATCGTGGCGGAGATCGTCGGCCCGCTCGATGGCACGGTGCTGAACGACGCGATTCCCGATTTTGCGAACGGTGCCGAGCTGCCGACCTGCGAGGCACTGGCGCGCTGGATCCGTGGCCGCGTGGCGGTCGCCCTGCCCGACGGTGTTCGCACGCATCGCGTGCGGGTCGCCGAAGACGACACGCTCTGGGCGGACTGCCTCGGCTGAGGAACCGCTCCACCACCCTGGAGGCCCCGTGCATCGTGCCCGCATCGCCGGATTCCTCGCCGCACTGCTTTTGACCACTCCGTTGGTGATCCACGCCCAAGCCACGCGCGACCAGTCGCGCCTGATTGTTGGAGTGAGCGCGGGGTGGATCGGTGGCGTCGACCTCTGGGCCGTGCCGAACCAGCCGATCCTCGCCGGCGGTCAGCAGCAGGACATCTTCAACCTCCAGCGCAAGGTGAGATCGAACCTGACCTTCATCGGTCAGGGGACGTTCTTCCCGAGCGACAACATCGGCATCTCCGGCGAGGTCAGTTACCTCGGACTCGGTACCACCGATCAGTGCCTCTTCATACCGAGTGCCAACGACCCGTTCAACCAGGCCGCTTGCAGCATCATCAACGGCGACGACCGTTCGGCATCGGCGGTGGCGCTCACCGGAGGCGTGGTGCTGCGCCCATTGAGTCGCTCCGAGATCCAGCCGTACGCGCGGCTGATGGTGGGCGTGGCGCTGATGCCGCGCAGCACGATCCCGGTCACAGCCGTGCTCGGAATCAGGGAGGACGAGGTGCTGCAGGTCTACCTGGAGGACGGTGACAAGGACGCGCGCCCGACGGGTGTAGTCGCATTCGGGTTCTCGACCGCCCCCAAGTCGGGATACCAGCTGCGGCTCGAGGGCCGGCTGACGGCGGTGCAGTTGCTCACGGTCACGGGACCGACGGCGGCGCAGAACAGCGTTCCGCCGACGCGCAATGTCACCAAGTTGCTTCCGTCGATCGTCGTCGGGATGGACATCGTCCTCGAGAAGCGGCGCGGCCGGCGCTACTGAGGAGTTGACGATGGCGCGCGCCGCAGCAAGTGTCGGGGAAGCGCAGCGCATCATTCTCGGCGCAGCGCCCGTGCAACCCACCTTGGCGATGCCGCTGCACGACGCGATCGGTCGCATTCTCGCGGCCGACGTGATGGCACCGTTCCCGCTTCCCCCATGGACCAACGCGGCGATGGATGGCTACGCCGTCCGCGCCGATGATGTGCGCGGTGCTTCGGCGTCGGCGCCAGTGGCGCTGCGCGTCGTCGGTCACGCGCCGGCGGGCGGTGCCGAGCAGGCGATGGTGGAGGCGGGTACGGCGGTGCGGATCTTCACTGGCGGCCGGGTGCCGGAGGGCGCGGACGGTGTTGTCAGGCAGGAAGACACCGACACTGATGGGGTGGTGGTCAGGGTGCTCAACGACCGCGACGCCGGAGCGAACGTTCGCGCCGCGGGCGGCGACCTGGCACGGGGTGCACTGGCGCTGGCAGCTGGCACGCACGTCGGGCCGCGACAGCTGGCGCTACTGGCTGCACTCGGTGTGTCGCACCCCATGGTGCATCGCGCGCCGCGCGTCGGCGTGCTGTCGGGCGGTGACGAGGTCGTCTCGCTCGACGATATCGATGCGATCCACCGGGGCGACAGGCTTGCCGACGTGAACGGACCGGCGCTAGCGGCACTCGTGGCCGACGCCGGCGGTGTCGCGGAGTCGCTGGGCATCGCGCGCGACAATGTCGACGACATCGTGGCACGGGTGCGCGCAGCGGGAGCCTGCGACGCGATCATCACCGCGGGCGGCATCAGTGTCGGCGAGCACGATCATGTGCACCGCGCGATGGCGATCCTGGGAGCGCGCGAGCTGGTGAGCCGAGTGCGGGTGCGGCCGGGTGGGCCGACGGCATTCGCGGTGCTGCCCGATGGACGCCCGTGGCTGGCGCTCCCCGGCAACCCGGTCAGTGCGATCGTGACGTTCGAGTTGTTTGGGCGCCCGATGATTCGTGCGATGTCAGGTGACTCGGCACCAATGCCGCGGCTGATTGCGGTGATGCTCGAGGATGCCGTGAAACCCGACGCGGTGCTCGACCTCTACCTGCGGGCAACGCTGGAGTGGCCGAGCGGTGGCGGGGTGCCGCGGGCGCGGCTCACTGGGGCGCAGGGGTCGGGGATCCTGACCAGCGTGGCGCGGGCCGATGCGCTGGTGGTGGTGCCGGCGGGCGTCACGGCCGTCCAGCAGCAGTTCGAAGCAATCGTGCTGTAGGCGCGGCGGCTCTTCATCGGTCCGAGTGTGCGTCGGACTATCCTGTTTCCAGACCCTCGATCAACGCCATCATGCCCACCGCCTCCCACGAACGGTTCCGCTTTCCCTCTGACAGCGGCGTCAGCACGCCGGCACTTTCGAGCGTCTCCAGCGCACGGTACACCGCTGGACTCGATCGACCTGTCTCGGCAAGTGCGATCGGCCCGGTGATCACCGGGTGAGCCGGCAACACATTGAGGATACGCCATTCGGTAGCATCGACACGGAGCCCCGGAACAGCCTTTGCAATCCGAGTTATCCATCGCTGTTGCAGGCGGCCGACGTCGGCCAGGTACCCGACTGCCAGGCCTGCTGAGCGTGCCACGGCACCAGCAAACTGCTCGACCCACTCCTCGATGCCATCGTCGTCCCGGAAACGGGTGAGGCCTGCGATGTACCGTTTCGGCGCGGCAGCCAGTATCACGCTTACAGGGGGCACGTAGTGCGGCGTCACGCCCCGGCGCTTCAGCACGACGTGGATCAACGCGCGCCCGGTGCGTCCGTTGCCATCGCCGAACGGGTGGATCGTCTCGAACTGGGCATGGATCAGCGCCGCCTGCAGCAGCGGCGGGAGGAGGTCGTCGTTGATCGCGTCGCAGAGGTCGTCGAGGAGCCGGGCCACGCGATCGGGCGGCGGCGGTACGAAATCCGCGCCACACGGGTTGTGATCGTTGCCGCCGATCCAGTTCTGCTCAGTGCGGATCTTCCCGGCCACGTGCCGCAGACGATCGGCCTTCATCAGGCGGCCGTGAATCATCGCGATCTCGCGGGTGGTAACTCGGCTCGCCTTCGCCGCCTTGTCGATCGCGACGGTCATCGCATCGATGTTTGCCAGGATCGCCGAGGCCTCCGGCCCCGCCGACCGTCCCGCCGACACCTTCGCCTCCGCGCGCGCGAGCTCCCCCGCCCCAACCTGCAGGCCCTCCACCTTCGACGACGCGATCGACTCGGTGCGAAGCAGCAACCGGGAGAGCGGTGCCAGTGCACCGCCGCCGGTCTCGTTCAGCCGGCGCACCGCCTGTTCGGCCTCCGCAATCACCCCCACGGTGGTCCCGCTGAGACGGAGATCCATCCCGGTCAGCAGTTCAGGCAGGAAGGCATCGTACCGACACGCCCGCTTGTACCTCCCGGGCGCGTAGATCGTGGGGTTGGACTGCCACGTCTGGGTGAGATACGTGCCCGGAATGAGGCCTCCCAAGGTTGTCTACAAATCACTCATAGTTAACTGTAACATATAAACTTAACTATGGGTCGCAGGATGGCAACTCGATCGGGCGGGGGCACTTGACCAGCGTGACTCGAGCGGATTCGCTGGTGGTCGTGCCGAGCGGGTCGGTGCGGGGGGATGAGTTCGAGGCCATGGTGCTCTGAGCAATCAGCAAGTTCCGGTCACGCTTCCCAGCTGACCGGGTCGCCAACGCTCACGACGCCGTCCGAGAGCACCTGCACGAACACGCCACCACGCCATTCCGGGTCGAGCGCATCCTGCAGACCGTCGTGCGCCTCATCCATCCGTTCGCAGGGACGGGTCTCCCCGCCAATCGCACAGCGTACCGCACCAATCACGAGCACGCGACCGCGGCTTCCCTCCAGGTCGATCCCGCGAATCATGAAGTTGGCGCGTCGCGCGGAAGGGTTCACGGCGGCGTCGCCGAGTTCGGCGAGCGCGCGCGACCACGCCGCCTCGTCGATGATCGTGACCTGTCGGCGCCGCGAGCGATCGACGTTGCCGTCTATTCCCTGCCCCGTGATGAGGGTTGCCGACGCAACGGGGTCCATCACGCCGCGATGGGCGCGCTTGATCCAGATGGCGCGGAGCGTCGCAGCGGTTTCGGCTTGACTCATGAAGGTGCGGCCGACTCGTCCGTGCGGTCCGTGTCCTCCTGGTCTTCTCGCAGAATCGCCCGGGCGCGCTCCGCATCCTCCGCACTGACCCACACACCGATGGGGACACCCATACCGATCGTCGCCTCGCCGCGCACGGTCGCCCGGACGCGGAACGATTCCAGGAGGGTCCGGGTGACGTGCGCCTGGTGCACCATCGAGGTGCGGAGAAGTTCAATCATCGTTTACCTCCAGCAGGGGGTGGCCGCCTCCCTCACTGAACCGGCGGGAGCGAGAACTTCGCGATAAATGCCCTGACGGCGGACGCCAGGTCGGCCAGTTCTTCACCGTTTCACCGCGATCCCGAGCACGATCTCCACGAACCCTGCGTGAGGGTCGCCACGGTATCCAGCACGGCCCCACCGTGATGGAATGTGGCCCCTGCCCTCGTAGAACACTTGCATGCGCGGTGATAGCGTGAGATAGCCGCCGAGTACGGCAGTCCCCACGACGATGAATCCACTGTCGTACTGGTCGCCGCGTTCAGTGCACTCGCCGTTGCAGTCGTTGATCGCGACAGTCGGTGAGGAGAAGAGCCCGATACTCGGGCCGATCGTGAAAGCGACTCCACCTCGATCGTCCCCGGCCCGCGCGCCAACCTCGACTGTGGCGAGCGCCAATGTCGGATTGAACGGTCCGCCGCCAAGGAAATCTGCAGAGGCACCGTAGCGGAGCACGCCGACCCTTCCGAACCCGCTCTCGCGCCGGACGTGCAGGCCCCAGAGCTTCGCATCGAAAGGACGCGAGATCAGGTAGCCTGCACCCACGCGCCAAGACGGTGACCGTCGAGACTGTGCCTCGGCGGGCGCAGCGTCGCATGCGAGCATCGTCGCGACAACGGCGAATGCGAGCATTGTGGTTGTGCCGGCGCGACGTCGGGCCACGACCATCATCGTCTCCGGGGGAAGAGAATTCAAAGCATTCCTCGAACTGGAGAATTTGTCAATGCGGTCCGAGTTGGTGGCAGAGAGGGGGCAGCAAGGAGCTCGCCTGCGGCGAGCGACGGAGGGTCCGGCAGAGGAGGACCGGCTGTCTGAGCGAGCGCAGCGAGCGAGTTCCGGTCCAACGGCTGCCGGACTCCCTTCGCGCGAGCCGCCGGCAGCGATGCCAAGTGGGTGTCCTCAGATCCCTCCGAACGAACCGCCCGCCGAGTTGCCATGCGATGACCCGCCCTGTATTGGGTCCCATCCTGTCCCGACCCAGATCCCGCTATCTTAGACCCCACGGAAGGGGAGTAGCCCAGCCGCCCGGGAATCCGGCGGCCGGTGACATCGTCAAGACTGTACGCCTCCGCGCGTGCACGGTGTCATCGAGGAGCCCATGTGGCTTTTCAGGCGAGACCTTCGTCGAATACCCGGACCAACCGGGGCGACGAAGTCTCGCCTTCGGTGTTTTCAGGAGGTAATAGTGGTCAACAACATGAAGACGTTCGTGCTGCTCGCCGGCATGATCTCCCTGTTCCTTGTCGGCGGCCAGCTCCTGGGCGGCGCCTCCGGCCTGATGCTCGGTGGCTCGATCGGCCTGATCATGGCATTCGTGTCATTCTGGTTTTCCGACAAGATGGTGCTCCGGGGGTACAAGGCCCGAATCGTGACCGCCGCCGAGGCGCCCGACCTGTACGCGATGGTCGACACCCTGCGCCAGCGCGCCGGCTTGCCGATGCCGCGGGTCGCGATCGTCCCGTCGGAACAACCCAACGCGTTCGCGACCGGCCGCTCGCCGTCGCACGCCGTGGTGGCGGTCACCGAGGGAATCCTCAAGACCCTCCCGCGGGATGAGCTCGAGGGCGTGATCGCCCACGAGCTGGCGCACATCAAGAACCGCGACATGCTCACCATGACGGTCGCCGCCGGGATCGCCTCGATCCTGTCGATCCTGCCGTGGTTCGCCAGTTCCCTGATGCGCAGCGACGACGACGAGGGCGGCGGCATCGGCGGACTGGCGTTCGCGCTGCTCGCTCCGTTCCTTGCGTTCATCATGCAGATGGCGATTTCACGGCAGCGCGAGTTTGCCGCCGACGCCACGGCGGCCATGATTACCGGCAAGGCACGGCCGCTTGCGCAAGCCCTCACCCGCCTCGACGCCGGGGCGAAGCAGATCCCGATGTCGGTGTCGCCGCAGCTTGCCCCGCTCGCCCAGGTCAATCCGCTAGCCGGGGTGGGGGGCGTGGCGAAGCTCTTCAGCACCCACCCGCCAACCGCGGACCGGGTCCAGGCCCTCCTCGCGCTGCCACAGGCGGGCTGAACCATGCTTGGCGGGCACCCGGCATCGGTCTGGATCGGCTTCACGGCGCTGATTCTCATCCTGCTGGTGCTCGACCTCGCTGTGCTGAACCGGAAGTCGCATGTCCTGACCCCGAAGGAGGCCGCGCGATGGAGCGGAACGCTCGTCACCATCGCGATGGCCTTCTGCGGCTTCATCTGGTGGCGTGAAGGGTCGCCCAAGGCCCTCGAGTTCCTCACCGGATACCTGATCGAGCTCTCGCTCTCGGTCGACAACCTCTTCGTCTTCATCCTGATCTTCCAGTACTTCGACGTCCCCGCCGCGCTCCAGCCCAAGGTGCTGAAGTGGGGGATCATCGGCGCGATCATCATGCGCGCCATCATGATCGGCTTCGGCGCCATCCTGATCCAGCGATTCGACTGGATCATCTATGTGTTCGGCGGCATCCTGATCATCACCGGCATCCGGATGTACCTGGCCAAGGGCGACGACCGGATGGACCTGGAGCGGAATCCCCTGATCCGGTTTGTCCGCCGGGTGCTCCCGGTGGTCAGGTCGTACCGCCGCGACAAGTTCTTCGGTCGCACCGTCACGGGGGCGTGGTACGCCACCCCCCTGTTCCTCGTCCTGATCATGGTGGAGTGGACGGACCTCGTCTTCGCGATAGATTCGATCCCGGCGATCTTCGCGATCACCTCGGACCCGTTCATCGTCTATTCATCGAACGTCTTTGCGATCCTCGGCTTGCGCGCACTGTTCTTCCTGCTGGCCGGCATGCTCGACAAGTTCATCTACCTCAAGCCGGGCGTGGCGCTGATCCTGGTGTTCGTGGGGATCAAGATGGTGATCTCGGGGTGGGTGCACCTCCCCACCCTGCTCTCCCTCGGCGTGATCGTGACCGTGCTGACCGCCGCCGTGCTCCTGTCGATGCGAAAATCACGTCTGGAGACCTCCCTCCCGTAACAGGAGCCTCGCATGCGCCTCGCCGAACAGCTCGGACTCCACCGCCCCGAGCTTCGCGCGTGGGCATCGTACGACTGGGGGATCTCCGCCTTCCAGGTGGCGGTCACCACCGCCCTCTTCCCGATCTACTGGGCCAAGGTCATCGCCACCGACCTCGGGCCCTCGGCTGCCACCGGTCTCCTTGGGTACACCGCTGCCGGTGCCTCGATCCTCGTCGCGATCATCGCCCCGGTGCTTGGTACGATCGCCGATGAACGCGGCTCCAAGAAGCGATTTCTCGCCGCATTTCTGACGCTCGGCATCGGCGCCACCGCCGGCCTCTGGTTCGTGGGCGCTGGGGACGTTCTGTTCGGCGCGATCATGTACACGCTCGCCACGGTGGGTGCCACCGGAAGCTTTGTCTTCTACGAAGCGCTACTGCCACATATCGCGCGCGGCGAAGAAATCGACCGCGTGTCCACCGCCGGCTACGCCCTGGGCTACATCGGCGGCGGCATCCTGCTCGTCCTGCAGCTCATGGTGATCCAGGGAGTGATCCCGCTCGGCATCGCCGACACCGGGCTGCTAACCCGGATCGCCTTCCTGATGACGGCTGTATGGTGGGCGATCTTCTCGGTGCCGCTCTTCCGCGGTGTGAGCGAGCCGCCGGCGATGGGCGGCCACGACACGCCGATCCGCTTTGGCCCGATCGCTCGTCGCCTCGTCGGCACCTTCCGCGACCTGCGCGGCTATCCGCAGGCACTGATGCTGCTCGCCGCGTTCTTCGTCTACAACGACGGCATCCAGACGATCATCCGCTTTGCCGTGATCCTCGGCGACGAGCGCCAGATCCCGCAACAGACACTCATTGCCGCGATCGTCCTGGTGCAGTTTGTGGGCGTGCCGTGCGCGTTCGGGTTCGGGTGGCTCGCCGGCATCATCGGCGCAAAGCGCGCCGTGCTGATCGGCATCGCGGTCTATGCAGTAATCGCGGTCGTGGCGCGGAACGTCAGCACCGGTGGGCAGTTCCTGATGCTCGCCGGGATGGTGGCTCTGGTGCAGGGCGGCACCCAGGGGCTCTCGCGGTCGCTCTTCGCGCGGCTCACCCCGGCGAGCCGGAGCGGCGAGTTCTTCGGACTCTACTCGGTGTTCGAGAAGTTCAGCGGGGTGTTCGGACCGCTCGCCTTTCCGCTTTCCATCGCCCTCACCGGCTCGGCGCGCAACGGCGTGCTCATCCTGATCGGATTCTTCGTGGTGGGATTCGTGTTGCTGCTGCGGGTGGATGTAGCGAGTGGGGAACGGCAGATACAACTAGAGAGATGAGAGACTAGAGATGAGAGACTAGAGAAGAGAGAAGAGAGAAGGGAGAAGGGAGAAGGGAGAAGGGAGACCGGAGAACGGGTCAAGTCACCGCTCAGCCATAGACCACATCTGCCTTCGCACCGCCATGCGTGGCACCCGGCCCGATCACCCGGTTGCGGCCGGCGCGCTTGGCGTCATACAGCCTGGCATCGGCGATGTCGAGCAGCGCCGGCACCGTGAGGGCATCGGCGGGCCACGCTGCCACGCCGATCGACACCGTAACTCGCGCTGTGCCGCCCCGCGGCAGGGTGATGTCGTTGAGACCGACTCGGACACGGATCTCATCGACCTTCTCCATGCCGCTCGCGATGTCGGTACCGGGGAAGATCATCAGGATCTCCTCGCCGCCGTACCGCGCCACGATGTCGGTGCGGCGGACCGTCGCACGGAGCACCTCCGCCACGCCCTGCAGCGCCTTGTCACCCGCCGCATGGCCGTAGGTGTCGTTGAACCGCTTGAAGTGATCGACATCGAGCATCGCCACCACGAACCGTGAATCGGCCCGCTGGCTCCGGAACAACTCGGTGGTGAGGTATTCCTCTGCGTACGCACGGTTGAAGAGCCCGGTGAGACGGTCACCGGTGCTCATCCGACGGAGGCGCTGGGTCCGGTTGACGATTGCCAATGACACCACCACGCTCGCCAAGAGCATGATCACGCGCGCCATCTGGCTCGACGCCGAAAACTGGCCGTACTCCGCGCTCGCGACGAGCAGGGCCGCGCCCCGATGCGTGTACCAGGTGATCACCACCAATGTCACGTACTCACCGATCGCCACCAGCCCCGCTGCCACGGTCACCCGCGGGTCGTACCGGAGCGCCGACGCGCCGATCGCGAGGAAGTACGCGTCGAAGAGCACCCGCGAATTGGTGGTGACGATCGGCTGCGAGATCAGCCAGAACGAGAAGAGGCCGAGCGAGACGATCGACACGTCGGTGATCGCCGACACGAACGCCATCCCCGGCCGATACGGATTGTTGGTGATCCGGCGTTCCAGCACGATCGCGGCGAACACGGCGATGAGAGCAACCGCCAGGCCGACGTAATGCTGCATCTGATCTGGCTCCATCGCCAGCGATAGCAACGGGATCAGGGTGAGCAACAGCGTCAGCCAGGTGCGCACTCGGGCAACAAGGAGCTCACCGTCGCGCGCGGCATCGGCAAGCACCTCGTCGGGCGTGGCAGTGAGCCACGCGCCGAGTCGGTCCAGGGATGTCTGCGCGGAATCCACTACATCAGCCGGTAGTGGGGGCCACTGGTGCCTTCGCGCGGGGTCCAGCGGGGGCCGACGACGTCGGTGGCCTTGCAGTCGACGCAGTTGGGGGCGTTGACCACCAGGCGATCTCCATCGCGCTCATACACGCCTGCCGGGCAGAGGTGCGCGTAGAAGTCAGCGACCTCACCGGTGATATCCTTGCCGACGATCAGGTGAGACGGAATCGAGTCGCGGGTGCTGTTCCCCGACTTGAACACCGCGTCCACCTTGCTGAATGTCAGCACGTTGTCCGGAACGAACGGCACCTGATGCCCCGGGGTGCGGGGCGCCGCGGCGTCCTCTCCCATCGCGATCTTTCCGCCGGGGAACGCGCCGCCGGTGAGCGTCATCAGACCGGCCTTGACCGCACCGGTCATGAAGCCGTCCTTGAAGCCAAGGCGCATGTTGCGGGTCCGCCGCATGTCGGATGTGATGTACGAGGCGCGGATTGCCGCATCGTATGGCGCGAGCCGGCTCGCATCACCATTGCCACCGTCGGCCAGCGCCGACGCGATCGCATCCGCCGCAAGCATCCCCGATTCCATCGCGTAGTGCACACCCTTGAGCGACGGCACATCGACGAAGCCGGCGGTGTCACCGATCATCATCAGCCCGTGGCCGCTCAGCCGCGACGGGATCGCGTAGAAGCCGCCCTCGGGGATCGTCTTGGCGCCCCACTCGACCATGGTACCGCCCTCGAGGATCCCGCGGAAAAGTGGGTGCAGCTTCATCCGCTGCATCGACTCGTGTACGTCGAACGACGCATCGTGATAGTCGAGACCGGCCACCAGCCCGATCGAGACCTGGTTCGGTCCCATCGGGTAGCACCATGAACCGCCGAAGACCGATGGCGGCAGCGGCCACCCCATCGTGTGAATCACGCGGTCGAGCGGCCGGGCCACGTCCCATACTTCCTTCACGCCGAGCGCAAAGATCTGCGGGTTCTCGCTACCGACATCCCGCCACTTGCACCACGCCTGCGCCAGCGGGCCGCGGGTGCCCTCGGCGAGAACGACCACCTTGGCGGTGAGTTCGGTTGGCTCGCCATACACGTCGGTCGGCTGTGACTCGCGGTCGAGCCCCGACGCCGTGGTCCGCACGCCGATCACCCGCTCACCGTCGACCAGCAACGATTCCACCGGGAAACCGGGGAAGATGTTGATGCCCAGCTCTTCGGCCTTCTCGCCCATCCAGCGTACCACTTCCGAGAGCGATGCGATGTAGTTGCCGTGATTGCGCATCGTCGGCGGCGTCGGCACCCGGGTCGCGCGCGATTCGCTCAGGTAATACACGGCCTCGGCGGTGGCCTCCTGCCGGAACGGGAAATCGCTCACGTCCACGTCGGGGAAGAGGCGACGTATCGCAACCGGATTGATCGACGCGCCCGACAGGATGTGCTCGCCAAGCGCAGTGGCCTTCTCGAGCACCCCAATGGCGAGTTCCGGATTGGCGCGCGCGAGCTGGATTGCGCACGCAAGGCCGGCCGGGCCAGCACCCACGATCACGACGTCGAGTTCGATCGCCTCTGGGCCCGGCGCCTCGGTTCGGATGATCGTTGACGGCAAGGGGGACTGGTGACTGACCGGCAGAATGACGCCCACGACTGCTCCAGGGAAAAAGTGCTCAGCCCAGAAATATACGCCGTGGCGGCGGGGGCATTAAGGAAATGGAGGGTGGATGGCCGGGCTTCAGGTTCCGGGAGGCTCGTCCCGATATATCGACAGGCCGAGATCGGCAGCTGGAGCCGAATGGGTGAGGGCGCCGAGACTGATGAAGTCGACACCGGTCATCGCGTAGCGCCCGAGGGTGTCGAGGGTGATCCCGCCGGTGGCCTCGACCTCGACCGCCGGATGCGACGCGCGAACGAACTTCACCCACGCCGCCACCGTGTCGGGTGCCTGGTTGTCGATCAGGATTTTGGTGGCGCCGGCCGCGAGGGCCGCGTCCAACTGCTCCACCGATTCCACCTCCACCTGCAGAGAGGTCACCCCAGCGGATCGCGCCATGTCGAGGGCGTCCTGCACCGTTCGACCAGCCGCGCGCAGTGCCTCCCAGTGGTTGTCCTTGACCATGAGCTCGTTG
>JACDBX010000181.1 GCA_013694695.1 Gemmatimonadales bacterium
GTGCGGATCCCCGTGCGGATGGAGGCCGACTGCGGCTACTACCGGACATTCGGCAAGTGGATCGAGCGGCTCCTGTTGCCCGCCCCCGTCCAGGCGCAGGACCCCGTGCGCCAGGATAGCGGGGCCCCACGGACGCCTCTGCTGCCGCAGGATTCCGGGGCCCGCAAGCGGGCACCCCACTCGGCCGTCGCCGAATCACTCCGCCTGCTCCAGCAGGCTGACAGCGCCGCGCGGGCCGCGGTACCGCTACCACCTGCACTGGTTCCGGGCGTCCAGGACGTGATGGAGTTCAACCCGGAGCTGGATTCGTCCGGCGTCCAGTTTCCGATGACGCAGGAACCACCGACGCCCGACCATGGCGTGGTCGCACCGGTCGTCGAGGTGAGCGCCGCGACCATGCAGGCGGAAAACGCTCTGGCGATCATGCGTTCGCACGCGGTCGAGTATCACAAGAAGTTCGCCATCCCGTTGGCATCGTTCGGCTTTGTGCTGATCGGGATGGCGCTCGCGCTCAAGTTCCCGCGCGGCGGGATCGGCCTCGTGATCGGCGGATCGCTGCTGATCTTCATGGTGTTCTACGTGCTCCTGATCGGCGGCGAGGGGCTCGCCGACAAGGGCTACATCCCCGCCACCGTCGCGATGCACGGCCCGGTCGTGTTGCTCACGGCGATCGGGCTCGTGTCGGTGCACGCCGCGAATCGCGAGATGGGCAGCACCCGCTCGGTCGGTATCATGGACTCGATCCGCAACCTGTTCCGGCGCTCGTCCACCGCATGAAGCTGATGGGGACGCTCGACCGCTACGTGCTGCGGCAATGGATCGGCACGTTCCTGCTGGCGGTCCTGGGCATCCCCGCCGTCGCGACGCTGATCCACCTCGCCGAGCGTTTCGGACCGGTGAGCAAGAAGGGCATTGCGGTGGATGACTTCCTCCTCGGCGAGGCGCTCTACTTTCCGGGTCAGGTCACGCTGTTGTTCCCCGCAGCGGTGCTCTTCGCGACCGTGTTCACGCTCAACGCCATGGGACGCTACAGTGAACTGACGGCAGTGAAGGCCGGTGGCGTGTCGTTCTACCGCCTGATCCTTCCGATGCTGCTGATGGCCACGCTCGCCGTCCCGGCCAATTTCGGGATGCAGGAGATCGCCGCGCCGAGCATCGCGCGCCAGCGCGAACTCCATGGCGAACGCCGATCGGGGAGCGACGCCCTGCCCCGCTATCAGTTCGCCTACCAGAACGAGAGCGGCTGGACCTACGCCATTCGCGAGCTCCAGCAGTGGCGAGGGTACGCTGCATCGATCCTGATCGAGTCCCCCTCGGGTGCCACCGCTCCCACTTGGACCATCAGCGCCGACAGTGCCCTCTACGACACCACTCGCAGGCAGTGGAACCTGCTCAACGGCGCGACCCACCTCATCGTCCAACCCGAACCCGAGCCAGCCGATTCGGGAGCCGCCGCCGACTCGATGCGACCCGCGCACGCCGCACTCGTCATGCGCGACAGCGCAACCGTCACGACGGTCCGCTTTGCTGCGATGCGCGCGAAGGTGTTCACCGAGCCCCCCGAAATCCTCAACGACGAGGGGAAAAAAGCCGACGAGATGAGCATCGGCGAGTTGCGCGAACATCTCGCCCGCCTGGAACGCTCCGGCACCCGCCCCGGCCAGCTCATGGTCGACCTTCCCCTCAAGTACGCCGTGCCGATGGCGTGCCTGATCATCGCGCTCTTCGGGGCCCCGCTCGCCGTCACCAGCCCGCGTGCCGAGGCGGCACTCGGTCTCGCCATGGCACTCGGCACCACCCTGATCTACCTCACTGGCACCCAGATCATGAAGGCACTAGGCGGCAAGGAGATCGTGACACCTGAAGTGGCAGCATGGTCGATGAATGCGCTCTTCCTGGTGCTGGCGATCGGGCTGATGAGCAGGGTGAGGAGCTGAGAGAAGAGAGAAGAGAGAAGGGAGAAGAGAGAGTGGCCGGCCCCCAACGACGGGACCGGCCTCTCCGTTCTCTGGATCTCCCTTCTCCCTTCTCCCTTCTCCCTTCTCTCTTCTCCCTTCTCCCTTCTCTAGTCTCTAGAACGAATACCGCGCTGTCACCTGACCCTGCCAGTAGTTGGTCGACGAGAGGTTCTTCGCAAACGCGAAGTCCCGGTCGGTCAAGCGCGGATCGAACCGCACGATCGGCCGTCCCTCAGCCGTGAATCCCCTAACCGGCAGGAGGTTCACCTGGCTGAACCGCGTGTTCTGACGGTACTGGCCCCAGTCGTTGTTGAGGAAGTTGAGGAAGTTGTAGATGTCGGCTTGCAGCGAGATCCGATGGCCGCCAAGTCCGGGCAGCGACTGACGAACCGAGAGGTTCAGGGAATTGAACCAGGGGTTGCGGCAGCTGCTGCGCGACTGGATCTGCCCCCGCTGCTTGTCGAGGCAGTCAAGGCTCGAAATGAACTCGTCGAACGCGGCTGCCTGCAGGGCCGGCGTCACCGTGGCGTTCGGCCCGTTGGTCACCAGCGGTCCGGTGTACTGCTCGTAGGTGTATTCCGAGGCGGTGTTCGGGATGTACACCGGGTCGTTGCCGAAGAATCCGTCGGCGTTGAGGTCACCGATCAAATTGCCGCCGATGGTCTGTGACTGATAAATGTAGGTGAAGTTGGTCCCGGACTGCCCGCCGTAGATCAGCGAGATGTCAGTGCCGTAGTCCTTCCACGGCGCGGTCCAGGTGACCGCCGCCGCGATCCGGTGCGGCCTGTCGTACGAAGAAACACCGGCGCGGTCGTCATACTGGTTGAGCGCCGTGACCCGGCCATTCTGGAAGTTCGACCTCGCCACGCTCGAGGTGAAGTCCTGCACCGAGTACGAACGACCGTAGGTGTAGAACATCGATGCCTCGAGGGAGCCGGCCATCCGCTTGGTGAGGCCGCCCGAGATGCTGTAGGCGTAGTCGTTGCTACTGTTCCGGAGATCGAATGCGCCGCACGAATAGATGTTCGGCGTGGCGCAGTTCGTGGTCGCCCGGCCGTTCGCCGCGATCGTCCCGTACATCACGCGGCCAGCGAAGTCGGTGCCCACGGGCTCACCCATCGCGAGGTTGACGATGAACGGCGAGTTGTACGACTTCGTGTACAGCGCGTCGAAGGTGCCGATCAGCCCCCACGGCAGCCGGTGATCGCCGCCCAGGCTGGCGCGCAGGACTTGCGTCTGCTTGTAGTTCGGGTCGACAGTGTTGACCGCACCGATGTTGGCGCCGGTGGTAGGGCCCACGCCGCCGGCGCAAACCTGCGGTGCGCTCTGCACCGACTCGGTGTTGAAGGCCGGAGGCGCCGGGCGGCCGGAGCTGCCGTCACAGGTGAACTGCGAGATCCCCGACAGGCCGTTGTTGGTGAACAGGTTCGACAGCCACACATACGGCGGCGTGCCGGCGAAGAAGCCAACGCCACCGCGAAGCTGAGTCGAACCGGTGCCGCTCACGTCCCAGTTGAATCCGATCCGTGGGTTGAACGTGAAGTTCGACGGCACCTTGTCGGTGCGCCGACCGAAGTCACGCTCGACTTCCGGGCGGAACCCCGGCTCATCGAGGAAGATCGGTGCCTCGGCCCGCAGCCCCAGGGTGAGCGAGAAGTCGGGGTTGAGCGTCCACTGATCCTGTACATAAAACGACACATTGGCCGCACGGAAGCGCGCCACCGGGTCGTCTCCCACTGCCACGCCGACGGCGTAGCGGTTGGGGATTCCTGCTTCGAGGTCGTCGAGCGAGCTGAAGCCCCACGAACCGAAGGCGTTCTGCCAGAAGGCGTTGCGCACCTTGTAGAAGTCGTTGCGCGTGCCCACCGTGATCAGGTGGTTGCCGCCGCCAACGGGGAATGTGAGGTCGTTGCGGAGCTCGATGAAGTCCTGGTCAAGCTGGTTGACGTGCGATGACGAGTCCGGACCGGCGCGGAGGTTCACCGTCTGACCCGATACGGTGGGCGAGTTGATGTTCGTCACCGTGATCTGCGGACCGATCTGGTCGAAGGCTCGGGCGAAGCGCTGCCGGATGAACCCGATCTGGAATTCGTTGCTGGCACCATTCCCGAATGTCTTGAAAAACTGACCGGTGAGCGAGTTGACCTGCTCGCTCCGCTTGAACCGGTTCGACGTCAGCGCGAACGTAGCCGCCGACCGCGAAAAATCATCGGCCTTCTGGTCGTTGTAGATCTCGCGGATCACCACGCGGCTGGTCGGTGAAACCTGCCAGTCGAGGCGCGCCACAAAGTTTCCGACCGGGTTGTCGTTGCTCTGGGACGCACCCGAGCCGCCCTCGATCCCGTATTGCGCGAGCGCCGCGTTGAACCGGTCGACCGTTGCCTGGTCGACGCGCACCGCGTTGGCGCCGCTCACGCCCTGCTGACCAACGAACGGACCGCCGGCCGGCCGCGTCGAGCGGTTGAGCTCGCCCGCGACGAAGAAGTGCAGCTTGTCCTGGATAATCGGTCCGCCGATGGACCCGCCGAACTGCTTGATCGAGAACTTGTTCTGGGCGATGAACGGATCGTTTGTCGCAAGTTCCTGGTTGCGGAAGGTGTAAAACGCCGAACCGGTGAAGCGGTTGGTGCCGTTCTTGGTGACCGCGTTCACAAGCGCGCCGGTGAAGCCACCCTGGGTCACGTTGAACGGCGACACCACGATCTGGTACTCCTTGATCGCCTCGAGCGAGATGCCGCGGCCGCCAGCCTGGCCACCCAGCTCGCCGGTGTCGCCAAGGCCGAACCGGTCGTTCTGGGTGGTGCCGTCAACCTGAATCGAGTTGTAGCGATTGCTCTGCCCAGCCGCCGACAGCTCGCCGCCGGCGCCCGGGTTGGTCGTGACCTGCGGCGAGATTCGGATGAAGTCCTGGAGCTGGCGATTGAGCGTCGGGAGCCGTGCGACCTGCGAATCGGAGATCGTCGTCTGCGGGCCGGTGCGGGTCGGTGCGAAGACCGCCGCATCGGCCAGGGCCACCGTGACGAGGTCCTGGATCTGGACTGCCTGGCGCACCAGCGCCAAGTCGGCCCGGACGGTCTGGGTGAGCGCCACCCTCACCTCGTTGACCGCCCCAGGCCTGAAGCCGATCGCGGTCACCGACACCCGGTAGCGTCCGATCTCGAGACCGCCCACGAAGTACGACCCGTTGGAACGAGTGGTCACCGTGCGGTTGAAGCCGGTCGCCAGGTTCGAGACGCGAACCACCGCGTCCTCGATCGTGCCGCCGGCGGAATCGCTCACGACTCCGCTGATCGCGCCCGTGGTCACGCCCTGCGCCGCACCGATCGTGGGTCGCGCGAGGAACGCCGCGAGGACGCTCGACACGGTGAGTGCCAAACGAACAAAACGTCGCATCATTACTCCTGTGTATCCTGGGATGGGGAGAGGTGTCACGCGGGAAATGTCGTGTCCGGAGCCGGACCGCGCAAGCAACGAGATCGAAACAGTTGCGCGGACCGGGCCCGGGGTTCACCGGGCCGGACGGCCGAATCGCTGCCAGAGGAAGTACACCGGCACCCCGGCAAGGATGATGGCGAAGGTCACCCCCGTCTTCCGGGGCTCTGTCACCATGGCATTCCCCATCATCCCCAGCGACGCGAGGAGGAAGAGCGCCGGGG
>JACDBX010000008.1 GCA_013694695.1 Gemmatimonadales bacterium
GCCTGGCACCGCGGGCGCATTCAACCCGGAATTCTCGCCCGATGGCCGATGGATCGCCTTCCGATCGGCCGATGGCAAGCTCAAGAAGGTCGCACTCGACGGCAGTGGGCTCACGACGCTGTGCGCAATCGACAACGGCGGGAGTGTCGGCGCCGGCATCACGTGGATCTCCGATCGCGAACTCGCGTTCGCCAGAGGTACCTATTCCGAAGGTCGTGGCCTCTGGCGGGTGTCGGCAGACGGCGGGGAACCGGTTCAGTTTTCCAAGTTCGACAGCACCACAGGCGAACGGCTGCAACTTGCCCCGCGCGCCGTCAACAACGGCCGCTTGATCCTGTACAGCAGCACCGTCGCCAGCAATGCCGACCTGACGATCGGCGTGGTGGAGACGGCGAGTGGAAAATCCACGGTGCTGGCGGGGTTGCAGGGAGCGCGCGCCATCGGCCTCGTAAACGGGTTTCTGGTGTACGTCCGGAACGATGGTGCACTGATGGCGGCACCGTTCGACGCGAAGCAGTTGCGGGCCGGCGCGCCGATCCAGGTCTTCGATAGCGTTGCCGTACCGTCGTCCGCGTGGGACACGCCGATCGCACTCTCCGCGAACGGCTCGCTCCTTTACCAGAAGGGCGGGATCACGAGCCAGCTCGTTGCGGTGAATGCCGACACTACGCGAGTGTTGCTCGATACCGCACAGAACTACTTGCATCCACGTTTGTCGCCCGATGGTCGTCGCATCGCGGTTGAAGTGCAGGGGGCTGCAGGTGCGGACATCTGGATCTGGGACCTCGACGATCGGACCGCGCAGCGGCTCACGCGCGCGGGCTACAACAACCGGCCGGAATGGACACCGGACGGTCGCGAGGTCTTGTTCACCTCGTCGCGCGTGCCCGGCAACGCACTCTGGATGCAGCCCGCGGACGGAAGCGGTGAGGCCCGTATGGTCGCGAACGACACGAATCCGATTCGCGAGGGCGTGGTGACGCCGGACGGGACGAGCATCGTGTACCGGGTTGATACGCCGAACAACAATCGGGACATCCATCGGGTTGGCCTCACCGGTGGACAGGCGGCCGTGCTCGTGCTCGGCGGCATCAACGACGACAAGGAGCCGCGTGTCTCGCCCGATTCCAGATGGCTTGCGTATGTGTCAAACGAATCGGGCCGCGAAGAGGTCTATGTGCGCGCCCTGAGCGGTACGGGCGGGCGGGTACCAGTTTCGAGCGGCGGCGGCGGTGAACCCCTGTGGTCCCCCGACGGGCGTCGACTGTTCTATCGGGCGGGCACCGCGGTCGTCGCGGCGACGATCGTCACGTCGCCGTCGCTACAGGTGACAGGCCGTGTGCCCCTCTTCAACGGACCGTTCGCGACCGACGTGTACCACCCGAACTACGACGTGGCGCCGGACGGGCAGACCTTCGTCATGGTTCGGCCAGTTGAGGACAACCGTCAGGTCGTGCTGGTGGTCAACTGGTTGCAGGAGTTGCGGCGGCGCACCGGAGGTCGACAGTGAGCAGTCCGGAGGTCGCAGCAGTTCCCCAACCCCTGAGTCGGCAGTAACTTCCGTCGTCCCCGCCAACAATTCGCGCTCCTCCGTCCGGAAGGCTCCCTGAGCGTCCCCGACCGCCTGTCTGCAGCACTGAGCGACCGCTACCGCCTCGAGCGCGAACTCGGCGTCGGCGGCATGGCCACCGTCTATCTCGCGCACGACCTGAAGCATGACCGGAAGGTGGCGGTGAAGGTGCTGCAGCCGGAGCTGGCGGCCGTGATCGGCGCCGAGCGGTTCCTGAGCGAGATCAAGACCACCGCCAACCTGCAGCACCCGCACATTCTGCCGCTCTTCGACAGCGGCAGCGCCGATGGTCTGCTGTTCTACGTGATGCCCTACGTGGACGGCGAGACCCTGCGCGGTCGGCTGTTGCGCGAGACCCAGCTCTCCGTCGGCGAGGCAGTGCGGCTCGCGACTGAAATTGCCGGAGCCCTCGATTACGCGCACGGCCACGGCGTGATCCATCGCGATATCAAGCCGGAGAACATCCTGATCCAGCACGGCAGCGTGCTGGTGGCCGATTTCGGCATCGCCCTCGCCGTGCAGCAGGCCGGCGGCGAGCGGATGACGCAGACCGGCATGTCCCTCGGCACTCCGCACTACATGAGCCCCGAACAGGCGATGGGCGAGCGACAGATTGACGCGCGCAGCGACATCTACGCGCTCGGCGTGATCTGCTACGAGATGCTCATCGGCGAGCCGCCGTTCACCGGGCCGAGCGCGCAGGCGATCGTCGCCAAGGTGATGACCGAATCACCGAAAGAGTTGACCGCCCAGCGGAAATCAATCCCGGCGAACGTGGCGGCGGCCGTGGCCAAGGCGCTCGAGAAACTGCCGGCCGATCGCTTTGAGGGCGGCAAGGCGTTCGCCGCGGCGCTTGCCGATCCGTCGTTCGCCGCGGCGCATGCCCCGGGCGCCCCGCGCCGCAGTCGTGGCATTCCGCCGCGACTGTTTGCGGCGACCGTGGCGGTCGCGGTGATTGCACTCATCGCGGCGGGGTGGGGGTGGCTTCGTCCCGCGCCGACCGTTGCGGTCACCCGGCAGCGAGTCACCCTCTGGCAGCGCTCGTGGGGCGAGTTCCTGTCGCCCGGTAACCCGATGGTGGCGAGCCAGATGGCCATCGCCCCCGACGGCTCCAGCATCATCTTCAGCGACTCCGTCGGCGGGCGTCCGCAGCTCATGCGCAAGCTTCGCGATCAGGCGGTGCCGACCCCGCTGGCAGGGACTGAGCGGGGTGTCTCGCCCTTTTTCTCCCCCGACGGGGAGTGGATCGGGTTCCTGACCACCGATGGCCGGCTCAAGAAGATCCCCGTGGAAGGGGGCAGTCCGATCACCCTCTCCGACGCAACGCACACCGTCTACTACGCCGCCATCTGGCTGGCGGACAACACGATCGTCTTTGTGGATGATCGCAGCGGCCTGCAACGGATCGCCGCCGCAGGTGGCGCCGGTACCACGGTGTCGTCGGACAGCGGGCGCGGTCGGACCATCGTGGTGGCGCTGGCGCCATTGCCGAACAGTCGTGGCTTCCTCTACACCAGCTGCCCCGGCAATTGCGTGGGCGGTTCCACAGTGTCCGTCTTCGACTTCGCCGCGGACAGCGCGCGCCCCCTCGTCGCCAACGCGGCCGGAGCCTGGTACTCTCCGACCGGCCACCTGCTCTACACCGATCGTGCCGGCGGGTTGTTCGCGGCGGACTTCGACCTCAAGACGCTCGCGCTGACGAATGGCGCGGTGCCGGTGCTCGACGACGTCAATCCCAACTCCTTCGCCTTCTCGGCCGACGGCGAAGCGGTGTACACCGTGGGAGGCGGGGCCGGGATGGGATCGGCGCTGATGTGGCTGACGCGCGACGGGCGCAGCACGGCGGTGGACTCCGCTTGGCAGGGCAACTTCCAGTACCCCAGCATTTCCCCCGACGGTCAGGCCTTCACCGTGAGCCTGGTGGACGGCGCCACCCACCTCTGGCTCCGCCGTGCGGATGGCACCAGGCAGAAGCTGACGCAGGACGGGAGCATCAACTGGCGGGCGTCCTGGACCCCCGACGGCCAGTCGGTCGCCTTCGTGGCCAACCCGCGCAGCAGCGCGGACCGGGACGCAACCGACATCTACCAGCTGCCGGTGGATGGCAGCGTCCCGCCGACGCTGCTGCACCGGCACCTCTTCGGCGTGTGGGAGGCCGAGCTCTCGCGCGACGGGGAGTGGCTGATCTATCGGTCGGATGAGGCCGATGCCAGGACTGCCATCCGCGCCCGCCGTCTCCGCGGCGACACCGCGACCATCCCGCTGGTCACCGCCAGGACTACGAGCATGCAGGCGGCGCTCTCGCCCGATGGACGTTGGCTGGCCTATTCCTCGGATGCCACCGGACAACGCGAGATCTACCTGCTGGCATTCCCCGGCGGTGGACAGACGCGACTGGTGTCGACGGGCGGCGGCTCCGAACCGCGCTGGGCCAGCAGCGGCCGCGAACTTTTCTACAAGAGCGCCAACCAGTTGATGAGTGTCGCGGTGACCTCGACCCCGGTCCTGACGCTGGGGACCCCGCAGACACTCTTTTCGGTGGCCGGGTACCGCGGGGCGCGCAACCGCCAGCAGTACGACGTTTCCCCCGATGGGCAGCGCTTCCTGATGATCAAGCTCCTCGAGGTCGGGAGCGCCGCCGAGGCGGTGTACGTCGAACACTGGTTCACCGAGCTGCGAGCCAAGTTGCAGACCAAGGGGAAGCCGTGAACCCGCTCGACCGCCTCACCGCCGCCCTCGCCGACCGCTACCGCATTGAGCGCGAGATCGGTGCCGGCGGTATGGCCACGGTCTATCTCGCGCACGATATCAGGCATCATCGTGCCGTTGCCATCAAGGTGCTGCGCCCCGAGCTGGCAGCAGTGATCGGCGCAGAGCGGTTCCTGAGCGAGATCCGCACCACGGCGAATCTGCAGCATCCGCACATTCTTCCGCTGTTCGACTCGGGTGAAGCTGATTCGTTCCTGTTTTACGTGATGCCGTTCATTGCCGGTGAATCGCTGCGCGACCGGATCGCGCGTGAACATCAGCTTCCAGTGGTCGACGCGGTGCGGATCGCGACCGAGATCGCGGGTGCGCTTGACTATGCCCACCGCCAGGGCGTGATCCATCGCGACATCAAGCCCGAGAACGTGATGCTGCACGACGGGCAGGCGCTCGTGGCCGACTTCGGCATCGCGCTCGCGATCACGAAGACGACGGGCAGTCGCATGACCGAGACCGGCATGTCGCTCGGCACCCCGCACTACATGAGCCCAGAGCAGGCGATGGGCGAGCGCGAGATCACCGGTCGCAGCGATGTGTACGCGCTCGGCGCGATCACCTACGAAATGCTCGCGGGTGAGCCTCCGTTCACCGGCCCGACAGCCCAGGCCATCATCGCCCGCGTGATGACCGAAGAGCCCCGTGCGCTCACGACGCAGCGAAAGGCGATCCCGCCCGGTGTAGAGGAGGCGGTGTTCACCGCGCTCGAGAAGTTGCCGGCGGATCGATACGCGACAGCAGCGGAGTTTGCTGCGGCGCTCAAGAACCTCAATGCGACCTCGATGCGGACCGCGGCGCGACCGGCCGTGTCGGGACGACGCGGATGGATGATCGCCGCGGGAATGGGAGCGGTCATGCTGGGAGCGGGGTTCGCCATGGGTCGCGCGGTCGATCGCGGCTCGGGCGGCCTCACCGGCGTGATCCGCATGACGATTGATCTCGGCGACAGTTTGGGCGTGCGCCCGATCGGAAACCTTCGCCTCGCCGTGTCGCCTACGGGCGAACGCATCGCCTTCGTCGGTTCTGACGGACCGGACGCGGCGCTGTGGGTTCGTGCCCTCGACGACGCGACAGCCCGATTGCTGCCCGATACGAAGGGAGCGTTCGCACCGTTCTTCTCGCCGGACGGCGAGTCGGTCGGCTTCTTCACCTCGGCAGGTGGCCAGGTCGCCCTCAGGGTGATTTCGGCGGCCGGCGGCGCCGCTCGTACGATCGTGCAAGATTCCGTCGCCATCTTCGGCGGCGGAGACTGGGGCGATGACGGCAACATCTACTTCACCACCGCCACGCGGGGGCTGGCGCGGGTGTCCGCCACCGGCGGGCCGGTGGTCCGAATCTCTAAACCCGACAGTACGACGGATATTAAGGAGCACGACTATCCCGACGTGATTCCGGGTAGCCGATTCGCCCTCGTGATGCTCTGGAAGGGTTCGATCGGCGCAAACTCGGTCGGCGCTGTCGACTTGCAGTCAGGCGCTGTTACCGAACTGAGCGACGGCTCGATGATCCGGTACGTGGCACCGGAGTTCGTGGTGATTGGCGCGGCCGATGGACGACTCATGGCGGCGCGGTTCGATGCCGACAAGGGCACGCTGCTCAGCACGCCCGTATTGATCGAGCAGAACGTCCAGGACGAGACCTCGAACGGAACGGTGCAGTTCGGCGTGTCCGAGGGCGGAACACTGGTGTACCAGGCAGCGGTCGGCGGCGAAGTCCGCGTTGTCTGGGTCGATCGTGCCGGATCGGCGACCCCTGTGGACACCACCCTCGCGGGCTCGTTCTCGTCGCTGGCCCTCTCGCCAGATGGACTGCAGATCGCGCTGAGTCGCGGCTTGTCGGGCGAGAACCATATCTGGGTAAAACAGCTCGCCACCGGAGCATTCAGCCGCTTGTCGTTCGACGTCACGACCGCTGATCGGCCTGTCTGGACGCCCAGCGGGAATGCCGTGGCGTTTCTCGCGACGCGCAACGGCAGGCGGACCGCGTGGATGCGTCGGGCAGATGGCAGCGACAGCGCCCGCGCCGTGGTGCCGGGCGGAATGGCATTCGACGAGATCGCGTTCGATCGGTCCGGGCGCTACACAGTGTTCCGGTCGGAGGGCGGGGCACAGGGGAGCCGACGCCTCTTCGTGTTCGAGAACGGCGTGGACACTCTGCCGCGGCCGCTGCTCTCGTCGCGATACGACAACTTCGCCATGACGCTGTCGCCCGACGGGAAGTGGCTGGCGCACGTGTCGGACGAATCGGGTAGCCGGGAGGTGTATGTCCGCCCGTTTCCGAATGTCGATTCGGCTCGTTTCGCGATCTCGGTGGCGGGAGGTGTCGAACCGGTGTGGAGTCGTGACGGACGCGAGCTCTTCTACCGGACCGGTCGTGGCGAGATGTTCTCGGTCGCGATCGCGACGGGTTCGACATTCACCCACACCGCCCCGCGCCTCCTTTTCGCGAAGCCGGAATTTGCGATGCTTGATTACTACCGCGCCTATGACGTGCACCCCGACGGCAAGCGCTTCCTGATGTTCAACTCGGGTGCCGCCGAGTCGAAGAGCCTCAAAGTCGTGTTCAACTGGCGCACGCAACTTGAACGCGCGACCCGGACAACGAAGTGACGAGCGACGCACTCACACGGCTGACTGCAGCCCTCGCCGACCGGTACACCCTCGAGCGTGAGCTCGGTCAGGGCGGCATGGCGACCGTGTACCTCGCCGAGGACTTGAAGCACCAGCGCAAGGTGGCGGTGAAGGTGTTGCGACCGGAGCTGGCTGCGACACTTGGTTCTGAACGTTTTGCCCGCGAGATCGCCGTCGCCGCCCGGCTGCAGCATCCGCACATCCTCGGCCTGCTCGACTCCGGCGAGATTGACGGTTTCTTCTATTACGTGATGCCGTACGTCGACGGCGAGACGTTGCGCGATCGGCTGGCGCGTGGCGGTGAGTTGCCGGTGCACGAAGCGGTACGCTTGCTGGGTGAGATTGCCGACGCGCTCGCGGTGGCGCACCGGTCAGGCGTGGTGCATCGCGACATCAAACCGGAGAACATTCTCCTGTCTGGTCGACACGCGATGGTAATGGACTTCGGTGTGGCCAAGGCGGTGACCGAAGCCACCGGCGCGCACCAGCTCACGAGCATCGGCGTTGCGCTTGGCACGCCGTCGTATATGGCGCCCGAGCAGGCCACCGCTGATCCGCAGATGGACGGGCGCGTCGACATCTATGCGCTCGGTGTGCTGGCGTACGAGATGCTCTCCGGCCAGCCGCCGTTCCACGGCCTCAACCCGCAGCAGACCCTCGCCGCGCATGTGACCCAGGCGCCAACGCCGCTCGGGCAGCGGCGTCCGGGATTGTCGCCGATGCTCGAACAGGTGGTGATGCGCTGCCTCGAGAAAAGGCCGGCCGATCGCTTCCAGACGGCCGACGACCTGGTCACCGCGCTCGAGCCGCTGACGACGCCGAGCGGCGGGACCACACCCCACGCCACGGTGCCGTATCAGGCCGCGGTGCAGGCACCTCGCTCGCGACGTGGTCTGCTGATTGCGGCGGCGGTGGTGGTGCTCGGCGTCGCGGGATGGGGCGCGTCTCGCATGCTGGCTCCGAAGCCGTTGATGATCGAGGTCGGCAAGAGCCGCCAGGTCACGCGTGACCCGATTCCGGAGATCCACGTCGCGATCTCCCCCGATGGCCGCGAGGTGGCCTACATGTCGGGATGGTCTGCCGCGGAGACCCACATCGCTGTGCGTGACATCGAGGGTGGACGCCCGCTCGCCCTCACCGGAGAGTGGGGCGGAGCACAGCTGTTTCCGCAATGGATGCCCGACGGGCGCAGCCTGGTGTTCGGCAACGCGACCGCAACGACGGATCATGCGGCTGGGCGCTGGAAGTTGCCTCGCCTCGGTGGAGAGGCCGTGCGACTCGACTCCGCCGACCAGTTGGCAGTGGGACGCGGCACCTACATTCGCGCCCTCGGGACCGACAGCCTGCTGGTCACAACCGCCGACAATCGTCGCTTTACGTACGCCACGGCAGGCGCGCTCAAGGAGGCGGTCGGGCTCACCGCGCGCGTGCGCGGTGACGGCAGTGCCGTCACGTTCATGGTGGGGAATCGGGACTATGTCACCAATTGGACCAACGTCGCCCCGAGCGCCATCTGGGTGATTGTCCTGGGGAAGCCGCCGGTTCGGGTGACCGACGACAAGTCCCTGAACGCCTCCCCGGCCTGGCTCCCCGATGGGACCCTGCTCTACATCTCGAACAAGGACGGCGCCCGCGACATCTGGGCCGTCAGCCTCGATCGCGACGGTGCACCGCGCGACGCGACGCGGAAGCGACTGACCACCGGACTCGACGCCTATTCGATCTCGATCGCCGACGATGGCCGCACGCTGGCCTACGACCGGATGATTGTTCGGCAGAACATCTACGCCATCCCGATTCCTGCCAGCGGCGTCGCATCCGTGGCGAACGCGCGTCCGGTCACCACCGGCAACCAATTGATCGAGCGCCTGGCGCTCTCCCCCGATGGCAAGTGGCTGGCCTTCGATTCGAACGTCGAAGGGAATCAGGAGATCTTCGTGCTGCCGTCGGGCGGTGGTGAGGCGAGGCGCGTCACCCGAAACAGTGGCGACGACTTCGCGCCGAATTTTTCCGGCGACGCCTCGCAGATCACCTTCCACTCGACCCGGAATGGCAACCGGGACCTCTACCTGATCAATGCCGACGGTTCCGGTGAGCAGCGAGTCACCAGTGACAGCAGCGAGTCGTTCAACCCGGCGTTCTCACCCGACGGCCTTCGGATCGCCTTCGGCACCCCGTCCGGTCTGCGCGGGCAGGAAGAGCTTGGCCTGCTCGAGCGGGCCTCGACCGCCTCCGCCTGGCAGGGCCCTACCCGACTCCCCGTGGCCGGCGGCTTTGCGCCGAGGTGGTCCCCCGACGGCACCCGGCTCGCCTACGATCTCCGCGGCGACAGCGCCGGGATCGGTGTGTTGCCGCTCGGTGGGGCCCCGCGAACGCTCGTGCAGCAGACGGCGGGAATCATTTTCCCGCGGTGGCCCGAGTGGTCACCCGACAGCCGCTCGATCTACTTCTACGCGAGGGATGCCAACAACATCGTCGGATTGTATCAGGTGCCCGCCACCGGCGGTGCCCCACGGCTCGTCGTGCGCTTCGACGTACCTCAACGGCAACTCGGCCCGTCGAGCCCAGCGGCGATCGGGAACGGGTTGGTGTATTTCGTGGTGCGCGAACTGGAAAGCGATATCTACGTGATGGACCTGGTGTGGAAGTGAGCGAGTCCCTGTCC
>JACDBX010000032.1 GCA_013694695.1 Gemmatimonadales bacterium
GCCCGGCACGTTGATGGGAGGCAGGATGAAGCGGGTCTGGATCGAGACATATGGCTGCCAGATGAACGTCGCCGACACCGAACTCATTCTCGGCGTGCTGGCGGGGGAGGGGTACACCCAGGCCGACCAGCCGGAAGGCGCCGACGTTCTGCTGGTGAACACGTGTGCGGTGCGCGACAACGCCGAGCAGCGGGTCATCGGCCGGATGGGCGAGTTGCAGCGGCACAAGCGCCCTGGAACGGTGCTCGGTGTGGTGGGCTGCATGGCACAGCGACTGGGTCCGATACTCCTCGAACGAGTGCCGAAGGTCGACCTGGTGGTAGGGCCCGATGGATATCGCAACCTCCCCGAGCTCCTCGGACACGCGGCGGGCGGGATGCGCACCGCCGACGTGGAGTACCGGAGCTGGGAGCACTACGAGGACTTCCCGCAGGTCCGTGCAGCGGGACCGACCGCCTTCGTGACGGTGCAGCGTGGCTGCGATTACCGCTGCACGTTCTGCATCGTCCCGACCACCCGCGGACCCGAGCGCTCACGCCGCCTGGCTGATGTCGTGGCGGAGGTGCGGGCGCTGGCTGAGGGTGGCACCAGCGAGGTGACGCTGCTCGGGCAGACCGTGAATTCGTATCACGATGGCACCGATGACTTCGCGGCGTTGCTGCGGGCCATGGGGACGGTCGACGGGATCCGTCGCATTCGGTTCACGTCACCGTATCCGACTGATTTCACGCCGTCCGTGATCGAGGCGATGGCCACCACCCCGGCAGTGTGCGACCACGTGCACCTTCCGGTGCAGAGCGGGTCGAATAGCGTGCTGCGACGGATGCGCCGACGCTACACCCGGGAACGCTACCTGGATGTGGTCGATGAGATCCGGTCGGCGATGCCGGCGATCACCTTCTCGACCGACATCATCGTTGGCTTCCCCGGGGAAACCGAGGACGAGTTCGCCGACACGCTCTCCATCGTCGGGGCGGCCGGGTTCGACGATGCGTATACGTTCAAGTATTCCGTTCGCGAGGGAACGCCGGCCGTGAAGATTCGCGACCACGTTCCCGACGACGTCGCGACCGAGCGGCTCGACCGCCTCATCGACGTGGTACGGGCGCAGGCCCGTCGTCGCAACGCCGCGCATGTCGGTGAGGTATATGAGGTCCTGGTGGAGCGGCCGGCCCGGCGCGGCGACATGATGCTCGCCCGCACCCGCCGCAACCACATGGTGCTGGTCGACCTTCCCACGTCGAGCATCGGCGAGTATCACAAGGTGCAACTCACCGGCACGACCGGCTCAACCTTCACCGGGGCGCTGCATCACGCCCGACTGGCGGTGCTATGATCGTCAATGCGATGGAGGAACACGTGCGAGCCGCATACCACCGGCTCAAGGGCGCGGTCGAGGGCTTCGTCGACACCCCGTCGAACCGTGACGATGCGATCGTCTACGCGCTCAACCGGCTCCCACCGAAGTACGTGCTGAGTCCGGAGGGGAAGGCGGTGACCGGTGCGTCGCTCGACGAGCCGCAGCACCGCACCGCAATCGACGTGAAGGTGATCGAGGCGATCACGCGCGTGGCACGGCTACCGCGCGACGCAGCGGGCGCCTACCCGAGGAAGTGACCGCACCGCCCGGTGCTGTCGTGCTGCTCATTGCCTACGGGGCCGGTCTTGCGACCGGCCTCGCGCGTTTTCAGGACCCCCACCACATGATGGTTGTATCGCTGGCCGCCGCCGCGTTGCTGCGTCGCGAGATCCTGCGCGTCGCGGCCATCGCGATTGCGGTGGGTGTGGTGGTCGGCGCGGCGTCGGGGCGCGTTCGTCACGACGGATGTGGCGAGACGATTCGGACAGGTCCGCTGGTTCTCACCGTTCGCCTCGACGAACCGGCAGCGAACGGATGGATCCGGGCAACGTCAATAGATGCGCAATGCCGCGGCCCCGTCCGGGTGCGGTGGCCCGCGGGTCAAGTTGCCGTGTCGGGAGCGGTGGTTCGGGTGGAGGGTACCGGGCTCACACGGAAGTCGGCGATGGCCGGTCCGGCGATGATCGTCGGCTCCACCGTGCACCTCCTGCCCGCGCCGCCACGCCGCCTCAGCGACAGAATCCATGACGCGGTAGGCGCGAGGTCCGCGGCACTGTTCGGGCGCCGCGCGCCGTTGGTCGATGCCCTGGTC
>JACDBX010000047.1 GCA_013694695.1 Gemmatimonadales bacterium
ATCAGCGACAGCTCCGCTTTTAACAGCGGTAAGCGCCTTCCAGCGAGCGAACGGTCCCGCGAAATCGTTCAGATGCAGTACGTCATTTGATCCGGATGTCGCGACCGCGCCGATCGTTAGCGCCTTGCGCCCGTTCTGTGCGAGCTGATATATGTCTGCCTTGATCAGTTGCCAGGCCTGCTCGATCCACGCGGTTGCAGAGTGCTTAAACCGGTTCTCGAGATCGTGGATTTCTGCTACTGCCTCATTAGTACGTGAGTCGAGGCAGAGGGCGACCGATCGCTCGTATGCTGCGGACAATGAGACGATACCGTTGTCTCCGCTCGGCATGCAACGAAGTCCCAAGCGTGACCAGTGCAGTTGTTCTGAGGTCCGACCTAGCCGCCCCTCGGCGATGGACAGACCGGCGGCGGCCGCGCCAAGTTGGATGTCGTTATCCAATTTGATTGCCATTCCAACTGCCTTCACCAGGAACGGCTGCGCGGCCGCATAGTCACCCCTTTCAATGTGTAGCAAACCGGCGCCAACGAAGATTCGCACAGCAATAGTGCTGGCGGTGTCGGTCGCCTCGACCAACGCGATTGCCTGCGTGATTAGCGCTTGGGCCTCCTCCTGATGGCGCAGCTGATCGGCACGCCATGCGCAGATAAGCAGTACGTGGAGTCGTTGGTAATCATCCATGTTTTCGTGGATCATCGAGGCGAGGATGCCTCCGAGATCCGCAAGGGTTTTGTCGCAGCGTGACTGAGTGAGAAAATAGGGGAGTGCGGCAACAGCCTTCACTCTCGCATCGATGCCGATGTCGCGTGTGGCGATGAGACAGAGTTCACGGGTCGCTTCCCGAACAGTTGTCGGGTTCGTACCCCCCAACCACCGCCGGGCCACGATCCGAAGCACCGTCCGACAGCACTCCTCCGACTCGCTGAAGGCGTCATCGCCGCTGTCCAGCACCCGCAACGACTCGTCCCACCGCCCCAGCTCCTGCAATGCCTCCGCCAGAAGCAGGGTCGCGCCCCGACGCGCCTCTCCCGTCAGCGCCGGAAGTCCCGTCGACAGCGCCAGGTCCGCCTCGTGCGGCGCACCCCGACGGATCGATTCCCGCCCGCCCGCCAGCAGGTACGGGATCGCATCCGCCAAACGGTCGGCCCGCACCATGTGCCACGCAATCTCCAGCCCGGGAATCGGTTCGGCTCCCCCATCCTGCACCACCAACCGGTCGGCAACGAGCGCATGAAGCAGCCGGCGGAGTGGTTCGGCCATGCTGACGTAGCATTGCCCGCGCACGCATTCGTTGGCGAACTCGAGTCGGTGCCCGGCGTCGCGCAGCAGCCGGTGCGCAGTGAGTGCCGTCATCGCCCGCATCGTCCGTGCTACCGGCAGGTCGACCAATGTGTACATCGACAGGTCGTTCATCCGTTTGCCCAGGAGCGCACCCAGTTCGGCGACCGCCCGCGCCTCGCCATCGAGTGCCGCCAGTGATCGCTCCACCAGCCGCTGGAAAGCCTCGGCCGGCGGATTGTCTGCGCGCGACGTCATCGATCCCAACGTCAGGGCGAGACAGTCGCCGCCCCGGCGCTGCCAGTCGGCCACCAGCAGCTCAAGAATCATCGGGTTGCCGCCCGCTCCCGCGAGGATCGCCCGGCGTATCGTCGGCCCCGGCTCGGGACCCCGGCCCACCAGTGCGTCCAGAACTTCGGCGCACTCGCCGGCGCTCATCGGCGCCAGCGCCACCTGCACCAGTCCGATCGACGCCGCGTTGTCGACGAAACGTCGCGCGTTCGGCGCCTCATCATCGAGTGAGCTCGACGATGTGAGGATCATCATGAAGGGCAGGTCACGGACTCGGCGAAGGATCAGGTGCAGCACGGCGAGCGACGTGGCATCGGCCAGTGCGATGTCGTCGACCACAAGGACCACCGGATGCTCGTCGGCAATCGCTGCGATGAGGGCCATCACCGCCTCGGTGAACCGGATCCGGGCACCCTCACCGACACTCGGCTGCGGTGCGGGCAGCGCCGGAAAGCGCTGCCGCACCTTCGGCACGATCCGGCTCAGCTCCGCCAGATGTTCGGGCGCCGTGGCGCTCGCCCCCGGCAGGTCGAGGAGGTGCGTCACCAGCATGCCCGCGGTCCCGAACGGCAGCTCGCGCTCGAGCGCATAGCATTGCAGGCGCGCGACCGTCGCACCCTCCAGTGCCAGGGCCGTCACCACCCGCTCGACCAGCGTGGTCTTGCCAATCCCACTCTCCCCCCGAACCAGCACATGTCGCGGCGTCCCGCCTCGCGCGTTGCACCACGCCTCATGACAGGCGCGGAACGCAACGGCGCGACCCACAAACACCCGCTCCTGCCATTGCTCGGTGGGCACCGGCGCGAGCACGGTGCCGCCCGGTCGCTCGATCCCCCGGCGCCGAAGCCGATCGGCCATCCGCGCAAGGGCCTGCGAGGGAGCGGCGCCAAGATCGCTGGCGAGTTGCGACTGCCAGCGCTCGAACACCCTGATCGCAGCAATGCGGTCACCCGACATCGCGCGCGCCTCCATCATCGCCCGGACCCCGTTCTCCGTGAGCGGATCGACCCGCAGGAGCTGTTGCGCAAGGGTCTCGAGGCGCCTCGAGTCTCCATGTTGCCGCGCGTGATCAATTCTGCTGGAAAGCACCCGATGCATGACGGGGATGAGCGCCGCCTGCTGTGCATCCTTCCACTGCTGGAAGTCGGGGGCGTCGGGTATGTCGAACTCGTCGAGGAACGGCACGACCGGCGGCGCGGCGGGATCAGCCGGGTCGCGATGTTCGAGTTCGTGAACGTCGGTCCGCACCCGACCGCCCACGAGGCGAACAGTGTCACGCCCGGCATCGAAGGCATCGGCACCGAGGCGACTGCGGAGGATGGAGAGCGCAACCGCCAGCGAATGGCGCGCTTCCTCCGTCCTCGCGGCGGGCCAGAGCAATGTCGCAAGGCGGTCGCGCCGGTGGGGAAACGGCGGCTCGACCGCGAGTACGATCAGGAGTGCGAGGTGCTTGCGGGTTCGGAACCGCAGCAGGTCGCCATCGGGGCCGCGAACTTCGGGCGTCCCGAGGCAGGTGAGAGCGAAGGGTACCACCACTTCCTCCGGCAGGGGACGACCAGTATACGGCGAATTCGTCAACCGTGCGTCAACTGGGCGTCGCCCCGACCAGGCGCCAACCTGCGCGGCGCCTGGCCAGAACATCAACGGGGGATCATGGGATCAGGTGGCCGTGGCAGTGAAGTTCATGGTCACTGCGGCGTTGTTCGTCAGGCGCGCGGTCACGGTCACTACTCCCGGCGCTGCCGGCAGCATCAACACGGCCGTGGCACGACCGTTCGCGGTGGTGGTGGCCACGGGCGTTCCGACGAACGTGCCGGCGCTGGTGGTCCACGTCACCGCTGCACCCGAGATCGGGTTGCCGAAGGCGTCGCGCACCTCAAGCGTGAGCGGTTGGGCGAGTGCCGTGTTGACCGCACCGGTCTGGTTGTTGCCGCTGACCAGCACGATCGAGCTGGCTACCGACGCAGTCCCCATGAACGTGAACGACGCAGGCGTGGTGATGCCGGCCACCGCCGCGGTGACCGTCTGGGTGCCGGCGGTGTTGCCGAGCCTGAAGGTGGTCTGCGCCTGACCCTGGGCGTTCGTCGTCACGCTGGGCGTGGCCAGCACACCGCCCGAGGTCGTGGCGAACGTCACCGTCTGTCCGGTGACCGGGTTGCCGTTGGCATCTCGTACCGTCACCACGAGCGCGTTGGTGAGCGCAACGCCCACCACACCCGTTTGGGTGTTGCCGCCGGTGACCACGAGCTGGCTGGCCGTACCAGCATTGCCCGTGAAGGTGAACGTCGCCGGATTAGCGACCCCGGTCACGGTGGCGGTCACGGTCTGCGCGCCCGACGTGCCGCCGAGGGTGAACGTGGTCTGCGCCTGACCCTGCGCATTGGTGGTCACCGTCCGGGTGCCGATCGTGCCCCCGCCGGTGGCCGTGAAGGTCACGGTCTGCCCGGAGACCGGGTTGCCATTCTGGTCGCGGACGGTGACCACGATCGGCGAGCCAGCCGCCGCGCCCACCGTGCCCGTCTGATTATTGCCGCTGGTGACGGTCACCGATGCGGCAACGCCTGCGTTGGTGCCGTTGTCATCATCGCTGCAACCGGCTGTGAAGAGCACGGTGGCAGCAAGCCCCGCGGCGAGGAACCGCGCGCCGAAGCGGCGAGGGGTAGCTATGGAAATCATGTAGGTCGTCTCCGTTAGTGTGCCGAACGGGCGTCGGGCAGGGCAGGGATGCCACTGACAGCAACTCCACCAGTTCGGGTACAAACGATTGACGATTCCCAACACATCGATTGCACGCCCGTCCAGTGTGGACAGTGCCCACCGGAGCCAGTTGATCAGGGCACCGCTACTTCCACCACCCATCGCCCTCCACCAGCTCCTGCACCACATCCTCGCTGGTCCGGTCAGCCGCCTCTGCCGCAAAATTCGTCATCACCCGGTGGCGCAGCACCGCCGTCGCGACACTGCGCACGTCGTCGATGTCGGCCTGCGGCCTGCCATCCATCGCCGCCCGCGCCTTCGCACCAAGTACCAGATATTGGCTCGCCCGCGGTCCCGCGCCCCATTCCACATACTCCCGGATCATCGGCGGCGCCTCGGACTCGGCCGGTCGCGTCATCCGCGCGAGCTGCACCGCCGCTGCGATCAGCGACGCCGAGACCGGGATCCGCCGCACCAGCGCCTGCATCGCCGCGAGCGCCTCACCATCGAGCACTGCCGAAACCTGCGGGAGGTGATGCCCGGTGGTGGCGGTGACGATTTCCTCCTCTTCGCTGCGCGAGGGATACTTCATCCGGAGCTCGAGCATGAAGCGGTCGAGCTGCGCCTCGGGCAGCGGATAGGTGCCTTCCTGCTCGATCGGGTTCTGCGTGGCGAGAACGAAGAACGGCGACGGGAGAGCGTAGGTCTCGCCAGCAACCGTGACATTCCGCTCCTGCATCGCCTGCAGCAGCGCGGCTTGGGTCTTGGGCGGCGTCCGGTTGATCTCGTCGGCCAGGACGACCTGGGCGAAGATCGGCCCGCGCACGAACCGGAAATGACGCTTGCCGGTGGCCGGGTCCTCCTCGACCAGCTCCGTGCCGGTGATGTCGCCCGGCATCAGGTCGGGAGTGAACTGCACCCGGTTGAACGAAAGATTCATCGCCTCCGCGATCGTCGACACCAGCAGTGTCTTGGCAAGCCCCGGCACCCCGACCAGCAGGGCATGCCCACCCCCCAGCAGTGCCGTGAGCACCCCGTCGACCGCGTCGCGCTGGCCCACCACCCGCTCGGCGACCTGGGTCCGGAGCGCCCCGACCGCATCGGCGAGGCGCTCGAGCTGCACGGTGTCGGCGGGAGGGGCACTGATCGAGGTCATCGCAGTTCCGGTTCGGGGTGAGAGGGGCGGGAAAGATACCGGGTGAAGGACCCCCTCGAGGTGTGCTACGCCACTCGCCGAGCAGGGGTTTCGGGAGGCCCATTTTTCCTTGCGTAATATTTCACAAGCTCCTACTTTCCGCGCCGTGAAGCGCCATGACGGTGATCGGCCGGTTCCCGCACCACGGCCCGACAACACCACAGCAGGCATGACGTTCGTGGTCACCGTCGGACTGGCCGCCGCCGCCGGCTTCTGGCTCGACCGGCGCATGGGATCGCTCCCGATCTTCACCCTCCTGGGCCTGGCATTCGGCCTCGGGGTGGGCGGCTACTGGCTCTACCTCCGGACGGCACAGGCGCCGCGGCGTGGACCACCTAGCTGAGCAGCGCCGGCGGGTCCGGGTCGGCGCGGCGTGCGTCGCCGCGGTGGCTGCAGCCGGCTGGCTGATCGACGGAACCCGGGGCGCAGGTAATGCGGCGGCAATGGGTGCGGTCGCAACGGGGATGCAGCTCCTGGCGGCGCGCGTGATGTGGCGCACCGGCGTGGTCCCGTCGGTCGATCACCTGAAGGTGTACGGCATGGGCGTGGTGCTGCGCGCCCTCGGTGTGGGTGTGCTGGCAACGCTGTTGATTGCCTTTCCGCGGCTCTTCCTGCCGGCGGCAAGCGTGGTGGGATATCTGGGGACGGTACTTCCCCTCCTGTACCTGGAGACACGACTGTCACGATGAGCCAAGGCGAAAAGCTCAACATCGGCGAAATGATGTTCCACCACACTGGGGATTCCCACGAGCTCGACTTCGAGCCGCTGGGCAAGATCCATCTCCCCCAGTGGGATCCCATCCAGATCGGGTCGCTCTCGCTGGACCTCTCGCCGACCAAGTACGTCGTCTTCATGATCCTCGCCGCGGTGATCGTGTACACCGTGATGCGCGTCGCCGCGGTGGGCGTGCGGCGCGCCGAGCGCGAGGGGACGCCACCGAAGGGGTTTGCATCGGCCGTCGAGGTGCTGGTGCTCTACGTGCGGCAGGAGCTGGCCATCTCCAGCATCGGACGGGAGATGGGTCCGGTGTACGCGCCGCTCATCATGACGTTCTTCTTCTTCATCCTGACATGCAACCTCCTCGGCCTCGTGCCGTGGGGCGGCTCGCCGACCGGCAACCTGGCGGTCACCGGCGCGCTCGCGCTGATCTCTTTTGCCGCGATCGAGATCGGCGGGATGCGGAAGCTCGGCTTCAAGGGGTACATGGGCACGATCTTCCTGCACGTCGACGGGCTGGGCAAGGTCGGTGCGACCGTCCTGATGCTGTTCATGGCGCCGATCGAGATCCTGTCGAAGTTCATCAAGCCATTCGCGCTCACGGTACGTCTCTTCGGCAACATCACCGCGGGCCACTTCGTGATCCTGGCGATGTTCGGTGTGGTGTTCATGTTCGGCCATCTCGGGATGTTCTCGTTCGGGATCGGCATCGTCACCGCAATCGTGGTGTTCTTCGTGATGCTGCTCGAGCTGCTGGTGGCGTTCCTGCAGGCGTACCTGTTCGCGGTCCTGACGGCGGTGTTCATCGGGACGATGCAGCACGAGCACTGAGGCACGACAGGCGCGCGGCTGGTGCGCGCCCACGTACGACCCCGGCACCAACCGCGTCACGGCGGGGCCGGGTTTCAGGCGGTGATCGTCACCGTCTTCGGGAGCTGGGCCGCTGGCCCGCTGGCTTCCATCAAACGGCGTCCGTTCCGGAAGAGACGGCCCGCCCGACGAGTGACGCGACCAAACTGAATCTTCCCTCGTACAAGGACTACTGAACCATGTTTCTCCCAATGATCCTGCAGGACGCAGTGACCCTCGAGGCCGCAACCGCCGCCGCGAAGGGCTGGGGCCAGCTCGGCGCCGGTATCGGCCTGGGCCTCGCCGTCGTGGGTGCCGGCATCGGCATCGGCATGATCGGTGGGCAGGTGATGTCGGGCATCGCCCGCCAGCCCGAGGCTGAAGGCGCACTGCGTGGCGCCGGCATCCTCTTCGCCGGTCTGGTCGAAGGCGCTGCCATCATCGCGCTCGTGTTCGCACTCCTGTTCAAGCTGCTCTGACCTGCTCCTGGAGCACGAGATGATGGGAATGATGCTGGTGTTGATGAGCCCCGATGGCGAGAGCACGCTGCCCGCGCCGTTCCGGGTCAATCCGGGTCTGCTGATCTGGGCGTGGGTGGTGTTCATCCCGCTGCTGATCCTGCTGTCGAAGACGGCGTTTCCGCTGATCGTGAAGTCGGTGGCGGAGCGCGAGGAGCGGCTCAAGAAGTTGAGCGCCGAGGCGCAGGAGGCACGTGACCAGGCGGCGGCGCTGCTCGAGGATCACCGGGCGATGCTGGCATCGGCGACTGGCGAGGCGTCGGCGATCATCGCCGAGGCCCG
>JACDBX010000081.1 GCA_013694695.1 Gemmatimonadales bacterium
CCGCCGGGTCCGGCCGGCGGCGACGATCGCAGGTCACCTCGCGGAATCCGTACCCCGAGAGCGGGTGGGCACCACCCATCGAGCGGCGCCGCTGGACCGTGAGCGGATCCCCCCCCACCCAACCCGCACCCGCGAGGCGCAGGTGCACTGACTGTCGGGGATCGAGGCGAAGGTACCTGCGCAGGTCGAGCTCGATGGCGGTCGAACCATACCCGCTTGTCGGCATGTCGTCGCGCACCAGGCTGGGCAGCGTGATCGGGCTCAGTTGGTCACTGGTCACATGCTGCATGCTGCCGCGGACGAGCCACCCCGACAGTGGCCTGGTGTTGTCGTCCCGACTGTCCCATTGGACACTCGCGCTGAACGTCCGATAGTCGCCATCATCAATCGCCGGATTTGGTCGCCAGACTTCGCTGGCGCGAAGCACCGTGAAGGCATCAACTGCGCGTACTGTCCGCTCCCGGTCCCAGTGCGCGCCGAGCGTGACGGAAAGCACGGGGTGGGGGCGGTAGGCGAGCGACACGCCGACTCCGGTCGAACTCATCCAGTCTCGGTAGTCGCGCCGCAACAGGAAGGCGGAGAGCCCGGATTCGAGCGACGAAAAAGCCCGGTCGATGATCGGCACGATCGCCGACCCGCCGTCGACGTTGAGGGTGATCGGCAAGGGTTCGAGTCGAGCCACCTCCACGCCGGCCCGCCAGCCGAAATCCTTGCGCAGTCCGTCAGGGTCGGCCGCGGTGCGGATGATGCCCGCGACGTGCACACGGATCGCCGTGACCTCGTCCGGCCGCCAGCGCAGCGTCGGACCGACCACGATTGGCAGGCCCTCAACGCGGTTGTAGGCGTCGGCCTCCGCGCGCACCGTGGTCTGCACCGGACCGGTGACAAATGTGGCACTGGCCGATGTGTAGTCGGAGAGCCCGCGACGCCGGGGTCGCATCGCGATCGTTCCATCGGGCTTGGTGCCGACTGGCGCGACTCCGCCGTACTCCCTGCGGGTCCCTTGGTGAACGGCTGCGGGGGCGAGGACAATCCGGCCGCCGAGCACCAGGATGTCGCCGATCACCCGACCGCCGTCGTCGATCCGGACGTCGCCATTGAGCACAACGATGTTCCCGCGAACGATCCCGGCAATGCGCAACGTGCCCCGATGGATGCCGAGGGTGCCATCTATCGCATTCCCCTGCGTCACCACGAGGGTGCCATGGGTTCTGGTCGTGGTTGGCGCGTTGAACTGCGCGATGGCGGCCCGCAACACGGGCTCTGGTATCTCGTCGCTCGGCAGGGTGTCCGTGGTGCTGAAATCGATGGTACGGGTCGAATCCTGCGCTGCGACACCGGGTGTCCGGATCACGAGCAGGCCGAGTGTGGCAACGGTGATCCACCGCACCTGAGGCATCCAGCGCATCATTCCCCTCCTCCACGAATTCCCAGGCGACGCATGCGGCGGTAGAGATTGCCGCGGTCGGTTTTCAGCACGCGAGCTGCTTCGGCGATGTTGGCTGAGGCCGCGTTGAGCGCGCCCTCGATCAGCCGGCGTTCGTAATCATCGAGGCGGTCGGTGAGCGGGCGGGTGTCGTCGCCGGTGAACGATTCACCGGTGCCCGGTTCTGGCGCAGCGGGCGCCGTGATTCTCAACACCCGCGGCACGAGTTCGCCGGTGACTTCGTCACCGCCGACGATCGAGAGCCTCTCGACGAGGTTCGCGAGTTCGCGAATATTCCCCGGCCACGAATGCGCCCCGAGCTGGCGGAGCGCCTCATCGGTGAAACGTGTCGGGTGGCGGGGCCGCAGCCGTGCGGCGAGGTGGCGCACCAGCTCTGGGAGGTCGCCCAGGCGCTTCCGAAGCGGTGGGACCTCGATCGGGAAGACATTGAGCCGAAAGTAAAGGTCCTCGCGGAACGCGCCGGTCGCCACGGCTTCCTCGAGCCGACGATTGGTCGCCGCGAGCACCCGGATGTCCACCCGTCGGCTCTTTTCGGCACCGATCCGCTGGATCTCGCCGCTCTCCAGCACTCGGAGGAGCTTGGCCTGCGCCTCCAGCTGAAGGTCCCCGACTTCGTCGAGAAAGAGCGTGCCGCCGTCGGCGAGCTCGAACCGACCGATGCGCCGGTCGGTTGCACCCGTGAAGGCACCCCGCTCGTGTCCGAACATCTCGCTCTCGACGAGGTCACGCGGAATCGCGGCACAATTGACCGACACGAACGCTTCCGACGCGCGCGCCGAGAGCCGGTGGATGGCATTCGCCACCAGCTCCTTCCCGGTGCCGCTTTCGCCGAGAATCAGCACCCGGGCATCGGTTCCGGCAACTTGATCGATGAGCTGGCGGACCCGTTCGATTTCGGGGCTTGAGCCGATGAGATCTGGCTCGGGACCGAGCTGTTCACGAAGTGCCCGATTTTCTGCCTGTGTCCTGACCAGGGTCTCTGCGGAGCGGACAGCGACAAGGAGCGACTCGGGGGCGAGGGGCTTCTCGAGAAACTGAAAGGCACCCATCTGCACCGCGCGCACTGCGTCGGCAAGCTGGGCCTTGCCGCTCATCATGATTACCGGAATCTGGAGGTCGCCGGTACGAATCTGCTCAAGCGTGGCCAGCCCGTCGGGTCCGGGTGGCATCATCAGGTCGAGGAGGATCAGGTCGGGGCGGACGTCCGGGAGGGCGAGGAGCGCGGCGTTGCCGTTGGGCGCCTCTGCGACGTCGAACCCCTCGGCCTTGAGCAGCGCGCCCACCATCCGGCGGATGTTGGTTTCATCGTCAACGATCAGGATTTTCGTGCTCATGCGCGGGACCGGACGGGGAAGATGACGCGGGCACCGCCGCCAGTCCGCTGGCGCCGGTTCCGCAACGCATCCGGAAGGTAGTACCTGTGGTCGCCGGGGTGACGACCAGGTGGCTAGCGGCGTGGCCCGGCGAAGATATTGTAGACCCAGCCGATCACGCGCCCAAATCCATATCCGATGACAAACATGTACACGAAGCCGATGAAGGCCCCCAGCGTGGTGACGCTGAAGCCGGGAAAGTAGGCCGCCAGCAGCTTCAGGTGCTGGCCGGGGTTCTCGCCGCCCCTGATCACCAGGATTATCGTGGCGACGAACAATCCCAGACCAAAGATCAACCCGAACGACACGCCCCAGGCCTGGGCGTTCAACCGCATCATGACGCGCTCCACCTCGCGCTCTTCTTCCCGGGTCAAGTCACTCACGGATGCTCCGCATTGGTGTTCAGATGTGATCTAGAAAGTCGCGGGTTTGCAGGTACTCGGCTCGTGCTCGCAGCACCACCAGCCGGACGCCGAGCACGGCATTGCGGCAGAACGCGACGAACCATCCCGCGACGAAACCCACGAATCCGGCCCACGCGGCGCCCACAAGCGCCCCGGTCCATGTCACGGAGTAACCGTTGAAGTACTGCGCGACGAGATAGAGCGGCAAGGCATCGGCCGTGCCCGTGGCGAGTGGTACCGCCGTCACGAGGAACATCACCAGTGCCGCCGCGAAGCCAACTCCCAGTCCGAGCGCCCGCTTGTGAAGGGGCTCGAAGAGCAGGGCGAGTTCCGGCTCCTGCGGAATCATGCGGCGTTCGCGGATGCGGCGTTCATGCGTCCGCAGGTCGGCTGACGGACTCGGCGCCTCCGGGCGAACCTCATGCATGCGTCAGCACCGGTGGTGGCACGCGGAGGAGGTGACGTACTGCGCCGATCGCGGCGGCCGCTGCGTTGCTGACATAATAGGCAAGGTGGAGCGGGACGACGGAGAGCGCGAATGCCCAGCCGCGCTCTGCGCGGAACCACCGGTAGACGGCGAGGTTGCTCAGCACGAGTGCAAGGAGCGCGAGCATTCCCGCCGCAGCCATTGCGACGCTCCCGAGCACCGCGGCTGCGACGAGGAGGGCGACTCCGCTTGCGGCGAGGACCACCTTGATCTGTTCGGCGCCGCCTGTGTTGAGCGCCGCCGCATTGCGGTGGCGACGTTCGAGGAGCAGCCCCATCCAGGGTATCCCGCGGTCGAAGAGGTCTGTTCGCCACATAGCCGACAGGGTCCACCGCTTCAGATGCGTTCCCTGGATGCGCGGATCGAGGAGGATCCGTCCGCCCAGATCGCGCAGACGGTAGCCGAGGTCGATGTCCTCGATCTGCG
>JACDBX010000087.1 GCA_013694695.1 Gemmatimonadales bacterium
GTTACGACTTCCGCCTGCGGCGAGGTTCGCGGCGTTCGTCAGAGGAGGCTCGGATCATAACGGGGCCGAATGGGCGGGCTTCCGAGCCGACGGGTGACGAATGCCGCGACCGAGCCGCGTGATGGAAGGTCAATAGTCATTAGTCGTTAGCTGTGACCGGCATGGCGGCAAACCCGCCTGACGACAGACGCAGCTAACGACTAACCACCAACAACCTCCTACTGACAGCTATACGGCCGCCCCGGCGCCACGACCTCCGGCCGCGGCCAGACGTTGTCGATGTGGTCGCGGTCGGGGAAGCGGCAGGCCGGGTCGAGGATGATCCGCTGAATCTTGCGGGGGCCGAAATCGAGGGTAGCCACGGCCGTCCGCGAACCGCTGAACCAGACGTCGACCGGCATGGTGACCCGGGCGCTGATGCTGCTCACCATCTCGGCGCCCGCCATCTGCTTGATGGGTGGACCCTCTGAGGCGAACTGGACCAGGAGCACAACCGGCGCCGGCATCTGCCCGGCCTGACGCACGACCACCTTGGTGAGACCATTGGCCCCGGTTGTGACTTCCTCGATCGACTGGTGGGCCGCGTCGGTATTGAACAGCCACGCGTTCCAGAACCAACCGAGGTCGCGGCCGAGTGCGCGATTCATGAAGAACATGAAGTCCCACGGCGACGGATGCTTGAAGCGCCACGCCGTGCCCCACTCGCCCATCGCCCGCTGCACCGCTGAATCGCCGACGATCCCGCCGAGCATCGAGAGCATGAGTGGGGTCTTCGCATAGGTCTGGAATCCGTACATCGGGCCGCCGTAGTTGGCGCTCCACATCATCGGTGGTTCGCCTTCATCCCCGTTGATGTTGCCGTAGCTCTGGCCAAGCCCGTTGAACGTCGCGACCCGGCTCGCGGCATCGGCGTTGGAGAGGATGTTCATGTACTGATTGAATCCCTCGTCCATCCAGCCGTACTGGGTCTCGTTGTTGCCGACGACCATCGGCCACCACTGGTGCCCGGTCTCGTGGTCGGCCGCGCCCGCGTTCGAGTTGATCACCATCGGGTACTCCATCCCGGCGCTGGGCCCGTCCTGCAGCGTCAGCTGCGGAAAGGCGTACGGGAACCAGAGCTTGGAGTAGAACTCGAGGGCGTGGCGGGTGATCTGGCCGGCGCGGGCGAATGGTGCCGCGCGCCCCGGGAGGAACACCATGTGGATCGGGACGGCGCCCACGCCGGGGATCGTGGCGCGCGTCGCCTTCCAGACGAAGTTCGGCGCCGTGGCCCATGCGAAGTCGTTGACGGTGTCGGCGTGGAAGCGCCAGGTGAGTCGGGAGCCGGCCGCAGTCGAGCGCCCCGGTCCGACCTCGTCGGGGCCGACGATCGTCAATTCCGCGTCCGACTCCAGCACATGCGACAGCCGCTCGCGCGCCGTGGCGGTGAGCACCTGCTCCGGGTTCTGCAGCACGCCGGTGCCGCTCACGATCCAGCCGGCCGGCATGGTGATCGCGACATCGAAGGTGCCGAAATTGTTGTAGAACTCCGACGGACCGAGGTAGACCTCGGTGTCCCACCCGCGAAGGTCGTCGTACTTCGCGACGCGCGGGTACCACTGGGTCGGCTGGAAGAGCGAGTCGCCCCAGCGCTGCGTCATCCGGTGGCCCTGCCCTCCCGGCCCTCCGGGGAGCTTGTGGTTCCACTCGATCTCGAGCGTGGCCTGGGCGTGCGCGGCAATCGCGGTCGGCAACAGAATCGTGGCAACGGTGGAGGTCAGCCCGTTGATCCGCGGCGCGGTTGGTGCCGTGCCGCCGCGGGCCGGCGCGGCCGCGAGATCGACCGCCTGTCCGTTGACCGACAGCTTCGTGATCACCATTCCATCGGTATTCTCGGCGGGCACCGAGAAGCCACGCGGACTGGTGCCGCGGAAGATGTTCGGATCGAGCCGGAGCACGACGGTGCGGAGCGAATCGCCGCTGCGATTGTGCAGCACGATCTTCTCGCTGCCGCTGATTCGCTGGGTGGCGGGATCGATCGTGGCCGCAATCGTGTAGTCGGTGCGGATCTGCCAGTAGTTCGCGCCGGGGCGGCCCGACGAGTCACGCGTGCCGGCCGCGTGTGCCCGCATGATGCTGTTGGTCATCGGGATGTCGCGTCGGATCGCGCGGTGCCCCGCCGTATACTCAGCTGCGGCAATAGCCGTCATACTGTGCACGTCTTCCTCGGCCGTCGCACCACTGCGTTGCGATCCGGAGGCGCATCCCGAAACAAGAATCAGGACAGAGGCGAGTGTGACATGGTGAGACATGGGGCTTCCTCGTGAATGATCGGAAACTGTCTTCGTGCGCGAAGCTAAAGCGCCGCGCGTCATGACCCGGTGCTTCCGAAGCCGCCGGTCCCCCGCCCCGACTCGGGCAGCTCCGTGACCTCGACAAATTCGACCGACTCGACCTTCTGGATCAGCATCTGGGCGATCCGGTCGCCGCGCTTCACGACGAAATCGTCGGTGCCAAGATTCATCAGGATCACCTGCAGCTCACCGCGATAATCGCTGTCGATGGTCGCCGGGGTATTGGGCAGGGTGATACCGTGCTTGAGCGCCAGCCCCGAGCGGGGCCGGAGCTGCATCTCGTAGCCATCGGGCACCGCCACGGCGAACCCCGTTGGGACGAGCATCCGCCCCATCGGTGGGATCGTCACGTCGGCTGCGGCCACCACGTCCATGGCGGCCGCTCCCGCCGTCGCGCGTGCCGGAAGCGGGAGGCCTTCGCCGTGGAAAAGGCGGGTGATCAGGATTTGTGTGGCCAATGGATCCCCCGACATGCGACGCATGTCACACAGGTGTCGCATTTCATGCGACACCCGCATTCATGCGGACGGTGAATGAACAACCCGCGGCAAAAACGTGCATCACGCCATCCCCATTCCGCCCAAGGGCGGGTGCCGCACAAGTGCGGCACTTGTGGGGAATCGGTGACAAATGCACGAATCCCAACATCCACGTTCCGGCCCCCCACAGGTGTCGCATTTCATGCGGCACCCGCATTCATGCGGACGGTGGTTGCGGCGGATTGTCCGTGACACGTGACGGCCCCACAGGTGTCGCATTTCATGCGACACCCGCGTTTACGCGGCGGGTAAATGAACGACGCGCGGCGGAAAATGGGCATCCCAACATCCACGTTCCGGCCAAGGCCGGGTGCCGCACAAGTGCGGCACCTGTGGGGAATCGGTGACAAATGCACGAATCCCAACATCCACGTTCCGATTTACAACACCGAATCCACGTCCGTGCATTCCATCCCGAACGCCTCGGCCACGCCGCCGTACACGACCTTCCCGTCAACGACGTTGAGGCCGAGCTTGAGCGCCGGATCGTCGCGACAGGCCTGCTGCCATCCCTTGTTGGCGAGCCGGATCGCGTACGGCAGGGTGGCGTTGGTGAGCGCCAGCGTCGACGTGCGCGGCACTGCCCCCGGCATGTTCGCGACGGCGTAGTGCAGCACGCCCTCGACGAAGTAGGTCGGGTTCTCGTGCGTGGTCGGCTTGATCGTCTCGACGCAGCCGCCCTGGTCGACGGCGACGTCGACGATGACGCAGCCGTTCGGGATCGACTTGAGATCCTCGCGGGTGATCAGGTGCGGCGCCTTCTTGCCAGGAATCAGCACGGCGCCGATGATGACGTCGGCGTCCTTCACCGCATCGAGGATGTTATGGCGATTCGAGAAGACGGTGTCGACGTTCTTCGGGAGAACATCGTCGAGGTAGCGGAGCCGGTCGAGCGACGTATCGAGGATGACGACGTTCGCCCCCATGCCCGCGGCCATCTTGGCGGAGTTGATGCCGACCACGCCGCCACCGATGATCACGACCTTGCCCGGCGCCACACCCGGCACGCCACCGAGCAGCACGCCGCGTCCGCCGAAGAGCTTCTCACTGTACTTGGCGCCTTCCTGCACGGCGAGGCGACCGGCGACTTCCGACATCGGCGTCAGCAGCGGGAGCTGTCCGCCCGGGAGCTGCACGGTTTCGTAGGCGATCGCGACCGCGCCGGAATCCATCACTGCGCGGGTCAGCGGCTCATCGGCGGCGAAGTGGAAGTAGGTGTACAGCACCTGCCCCTTCTGCATCCGCGGCCACTCGACCTTGATCGGCTCCTTGACCTTGATGACCATCTCGGCCTTGCCCCACACCTCGTCGGCGGTGGGCAGGATCGTGGCACCCGCTGCGACATAGGCGGCGTCGGGGAACCCGCTCCCCTCGCCTGCACCGGCCTCGACGAACACCCGGTGTCCGTTTGCGGTGAGGGCCTCCGCGCCGGAGGGCGCGAGACCGACGCGGTTCTCGTTCGTCTTGATTTCCTTCGGCACGCCGATCTGCATCAGAGTCTCGCTTGCGCGCCGATCAGCGCGCCGTTGGGGTCATCGCGACGGACCGAGGCGCACCATCGTCATGCGCTCCGGCGGGAGGAACTCGGCCGCGAGCTGCGCGGCATCATCCAGGGTCACGGCATCGACCAGGCGAATCACCTCGTCGAGGCTGCGATAGTTCTCGTCCTGCAGCACGTGCGCCGCGAGACGATTCATCCGGCCCACGGTGCTCTCAAGCCCGAGCATCAACTGGCCCTTGAGTTGCCCGCGCCCGTCGTTCAGGTCCTCGGCGGTGAGGCCGTTCGTCGCCATCTCACGCAACTCGTCGTGGATCGCAGCAATTGCCTTGTCGGCGGTGCCCGGCTGCGTCCCGACATATACGCCGAAGAGCCCGCCCGCGCGATAGGTGCTGTGGAACGCCGAGACGGCGTAGCAGAGTCCGAGTTCCTCGCGGATCCGCTGGAAGAGCCGGCTCGACATCCCACCGCCGAGCACCGTGGTGATCACCGCGAGGCCCCAACGGCGCGGGTCGGTCGCCGTCACCGAGTCGGTGCCCATCACCGCATGGACCTGCTGCGAGGCGCGGGCTTCGATGCGCGTCACGCCGCGCACGGCGGCGGCGGTGCCCACAATGTTCCTTGCCGCCCGCCGCTCGCCCTCGAGCCACCCCAGCGCGTCGAGCATCGTGAGAACGGCCTCGTGACTCACATGCCCCGCCACCGCCACCACGCAGTTCCCCGGATAGTATCCGCCCTGGTGCACTTCGCGCAGGTCGTCGGTCCCGAGGGCGGCCACTGTCTCGGCGGTGCCGAGAATCGGGAAGCCGTATGAGTGGTCGGGATACAGCGTTTCGCTGAAGAGGTCGAACACCAGGTCGTCAGGCGTGTCGTGCACGCCGTTGATCTCCTCCAGCACCACGTTGCGCTCGAGGACGAGATCGGCCTCGCGAAGCAGCGGTTCGCGGACGAGGTCGCTGAGCACGTCGAGGGCGAGCGGAAGGTCGGCGTCGAGAACGTGCGCCTGATACGAGGTGTAATCGCGCGACGTGAAGGCGTCGAGCGATCCGCCGCGAGACTCGAGCGAAATCGCGATGTCGCGAGCCGTCCGGCGCTCGGTGCCCTTGAAGACCATGTGTTCGAGGAGGTGCGACACGCCCATTCGGGCGCGCGGCTCATGGCCGCTGGCAGTGCGAACCCAGATGCCCGCGGCCGCCGACCGAACGCCTGCAAGGTGTTCGGTGACGACCACGAGCCCGTTGGGGCAGTCGGTGCGAAAGAGGGCGTCGTCGAGCTGGACGGTGCGCACCGACGTCGTGCTCATTCCTTCGGGAGGAGCGCCTTCCGCGACAGCCGCATCCGGCCGCGCTCGTCCACCTCGAGGAGCTTGACCGTCACGGTCTCGCCCTTCTTGAGGACATCCTCGGTCTTCTCGACCCGCTTGTGGTCGATCTCGGAGATGTGGAGCAGCCCCTCGACGCCCGGCATGATCTCGATGAATGCGCCGAACGCGGTGATGCTCTTGATCGGGCCGGTGTAGATCGTTCCGACGATCGGCTCAGCAACGATCCCCATCACCATCTCGCGCGCCTTCTCACCGGCTTCGGCGCCAACTGCCGCGATCGTGATCAGGCCGGTGTCGTCGATGTTGACCTTGGCACCCGAGGCATCCTGGATGCCGCGGATCGTCTTGCCCTTGGGGCCGATGACGTCGCCGATCTTGTCCGGCTTGATCTGGATCGTGAAGATCCGCGGCGCCCACTGCGACATCTCGGCACGCGGCTCGGCGAGCACCTTGGCCATCTCGCCCAGGATGTGCAGCCGGCCCACGCGGGCCTGCTCCAGCGCGTCCTTCATCAGGTCGAGCGAGAGGCCGTCGATCTTGATGTCCATCTGGATCGAAGTGATCCCGTTGGCCGTGCCGGCGATCTTGAAGTCCATGTCGCCCAGCGCATCCTCGGTACCGAGAATGTCGGAGAGGATCGCGACGCGATCGCCGTCCTTGATAAGCCCCATCGCCACACCGGCGCAGGCGGCCTTCATCGGCACACCAGCGTCCATCAGCGCAAGCGAGCCGCCGCACACCGTCGCCATCGATGACGAGCCGTTCGACTCCAGCACTTCGGAGACGATGCGGATCGTGTACGGGAAGTCCGCCACATCCGGCAGGAGGTGATGCAGCGCCCGCTCGGCGAGTGCACCGTGCCCGATCTCGCGGCGCGACGTGCCGCGCATCGGCTTGACTTCGCCAGTCGAGTACGGCGGGAAGTTGTAGTGGAGCATGAACGACTTGGTGTGCTGCCCGGCGGAGTTGATGCCGTCGAGCCGCTGCTCGTCGTCGGCGGTGCCGAGGGTGACCACGGCGAGCGCCTGCGTTTCGCCACGGGTGAACACCGCCGAACCGTGCGGGCGCGGCAGGACACCGACCTCGACCGTGATCGGCCGGATCGTGTTGCCGGCGCGACCGTCAACCCGCTCACCCTTCGAGAGGATCTGCTCGCGCATCACCGTGTACTCGACGTCTTCGAGCGCGTTGGCAACTTCCTTCGAACGATCAGGGAAATCCTCGGCGATCTTCTCCTGCACCTCGCGACGCAGGGCCGAGATGGCCGCGGCGCGACCGGCCTTGTCCTTGGCGTTCATCGCCTTGGCCAGCGACTTCTCGGCGAGCGCGCCGACCTTCTTGATCAGCTTCTCGTCCTTCGGCGCAGGCGTCCACTCCATCGTGGGCTTCTGCTCCTTGGCGATCATTTCCTGCTGGAGCTTGATCTGCTCGCGGATGCCGATCTGGGCGACCTTCAGCGCCTCGATGACCTCGGACTCCGAGATCTCGAGCGCGCCACCCTCGACCATCTGGATCGAATCCATCGAGCCGGCGACCGTGAGGTCGAGGGTCGAGAAGTCGAGCTGCTGGAAGGTCGGGTTGAGCACCCACTGCCCGTCGACGCGGCCAACGCGCACGGCGGCGATCGGTCCGTTCCACGGCATCTTCGAGATCGAGAGCGCTGCCGAAACACCACCGAGAGCAACGACACTCGCGTCGTTCTCCTGGTCGGTGGAGAGCACGGTCACGAAGACCTGGACTTCATTCTTGAAGCCCTCGGGGAAGAGCGGGCGGATCGAGCGATCGATCACGCGGCATGCCAGGATCTCGTCGTCGGTGGGGCGTCCCTCACGCTTGAGGAAGCCACCCGGGATCTTGCCCGCGGCGTACTGCTTCTCGCGGTATTCAACCGTGAGCGGGAAGAACGGAAGCGACGAGATGTTGTTAGAGACCGTCACGGCGACGAGGAGGGCCGTTTCGCCGTACTGGACGAAGACGGAGCCGGCGGCCTGCTTTGCGAGGCGGCCCGTTTCCA
>JACDBX010000091.1 GCA_013694695.1 Gemmatimonadales bacterium
TCCCGGAAGGGTCCCCCGCCCGCCCAGCACAAAGCTGCGATGCGCGGGGAGCATTCCGGTGCCGGCCCCGCCGCGGAGGCGCACGCCCAGGGTCGCCTTCCCCCGCACCGAAGCGAGGTCGACGCCACCCGTGATCCGGCCCCAACCCTGCCGGTCAGCTGAGCCCTCTGCGGCGACCATCCATCGCGACCCATCGATCGATCGACTTGCGGCGCTCCCTCGCAACACTGTGTACGAGGGGCCCCCCAGTGCCGGGTTCATTCCAGTGCCTCCTGCAAGCGACGAGAACGCTGCCTCCACCGACCTCGGATGTTCGCGGGCGAGTTCGACCATCGTCGAGGCCCCGTGAAAATCGTGGTGGGCGGTCAATGCGGCACGATCCAGCAGTACCCAGTCGAGCCGATCGTCGCCGGCCACCAGCGTCCTGAGCGAGTTGAGTGCCCCACTGATCACCGGCTCGTCGGCGACATCGCGAACGGCACGGGAGAGTTCGACGCCAAGGACCGTAGCGCCGGTGGCACGGGTCACGTTGACTGCGCCCACGAAGCGTCGGTCGGTGCTACCTCCCCCGCCACGAACGGCGACCGTCACGCCAGCGGGCGCGGTGAGTGCGAACGCGGGCGACACGCGCAATCCCTGCACACGGTTGATGCGAACGAACCCGCTCAGCCCGTCGGCTGACGCGCGGGCCGCGGGCAGGCCGGAGATGTGAACGCCAACTGCACGAAGTGCATCGCGCCGTGCCGCTGCGACGTCGGTATCGGTCGGCGGCAATTCGTCCAGCGCCGATGCAATCGGCGCAGTCCAGGAGGAATCAGGCGCGGGACGCCTGAGCCCGCCAATCGCCGGGCCCGAGAAGAGGCTGGCGGGATGCCGCAGCCCGAGCACGTACTGATCGATCGTCCAGTCCGCCCGGAGCACGGTCCGTATCGGCAGGTCGAGCCATGACGTGGCGCGCCGGATGACGATCGCCTGGCGCCACGGCAGCCACCGCTCGCGCTCCTGCAGCGAGCTCTCCAGCACGACCGTGATCGCCTCCACCGTGGGATCACGGTACGCGGCGGCGGTGAAGGTGAAGCGGAACCGCACCATGCTGGCCCGGTCGATGTCGAGATAGAGCGTGCCGACCGCACCCGGTCGCGCGGGATCGACCGGACGGACCTCGATGGCGACCACCCTGACGGCGCTGACGCCCGCACCGAGTCGCAAGGTGTCGCCGGGGGCGTAGCGGTATGTTGCCGAGCCGCCCTGCGAGAGCGGATGGGGCACGTCCCGGACCTCATCGCCGTCCCCAAGCCGGATCGCGGCACCGTAGTCGTTCGCCACGATGCCCAGGTGATCGCGGTGATAGTTGACTCGGTTGGGGAGGAAGGTCGTGTCTCGCCATGCGGTGATGACCTGCTTGCTCCGGTTCGGGGCCTCACCGTACACTTCGACCCGGAGTTCGTCGACCTTGATCACCCGTTCCACCGGATTGTCACCGTGACCGATCACCGACGAGAATCGCACCATGCCGTGGGCCTCAGCGCGCCAGCCGGTGAGCAGCGGATCGCCATCGCGGGCGGACCGGGCGGCGATCGCGCGTTGCACCAGCGGCACGGAGTCGGCCGGCAGCCATTGCTGGGCGCCGAGCGGGGCGCCGAGCAGGAGGCAGGGGAGCAACGACGTCGTTGGGCGCATCGACACAAGATATTGATGCTGGCCAGCGTGCTGGTTCTTGTATCCTGCAGCCGGAACCAGTTCGCGGCACCCGCCGTCGATCGGGCAGCGACAATCCGCTCGGGACCGCCCATCCCGGTTGAGCAGGCCTGGATGCTCGACCAGAGCGGTCCGTCAGCAACCGACACCACCGTGTGGTTCAATCCCGCGGAGCCGCGAACGGTGTTGCTCCGTCACGCCCCACCCGACAACGCGGTGTACGCGGTCATTGACGTGCCTGCCGGGGCTGTGGCGCCGGCGGCTGGCGACAGCGCCTCGATCACGATCGCGCCGACCCCGGGGCGGTTCGCGCTGAGCATCTCCACCAGCGGGGCACTTACCGGCCCACTGGTGGTCACCTTCTCCTATGCCACCCATTTCCAGGCGCCGAGCGATGCCGTCGCCCGCTATCCATCGCCGACGCGGTTTGACCAGGCGATGGGTGCGGGCATGCTCGAGGGAGCGGGCATGATCCGGTTCCTCCCCATCACGCGGCCGGCCGCCGACATGATGCAGTTCACCGTGAGCGCACCCGGCACGTACGTCCTGGCCGCCCCGAAGTGAACCCCGACATCGCACGCTTCCGCGCGGCCGCCGCCGCGGGATTCACGCGCGTCCCGGTGACCCGTGAGGTCGTGCTCGACGCGGACACGCCGGTGAGCGCGTTCGCCAAGGTGCAACGCGGCGAGTTCGGCTTTCTCCTGGAATCCCTCGAGGGGGGTGAGCGCTGGGCGCGCTATTCGTTCCTCGCGACCGAGCCGACGACCGTGTTCCGGTACCGCGACGATCGCGTGGAGCGGCATCACGCCGGGGAATGGATCGCCGAGGAGCAAACCCTCCCGGCACTCGATCACCTGGGGTTGCTCACTCGCCACAATCGCGCCCTGCCCACTGCCGGCCTGCCTCGATTCACTGGCGGCGCCGTCGGGTTCTGGGGGTACGACGTGGTCCGCAGCATCGAATCGCTACCCCACCCTCCTGCCGATGACCGCGCACTGCCCGACGCCGTTGTGATGATGGTCGACACGCTGCTGGTGCTCGATCACCTCTTTCACCGCGCCGTGGTTGTCGCCAATGTGGCTGTCGCCGCCGACATCGACGACGATGAGCTCACCCGACGCGTTGCCGATGCCACCGCGCGTTGCGACGAGTGGGTCGCGCGCCTGCACGCGCCGAGCGCGCTCACACCGCTCGTCGCGGCAAGCCAGTCCGATGCGAGCGGCGCATCGCCGTATGCCGACGCCACCTTTCTCCGCGACGTGGCGCGATGCCAGGAGTACATCGCCGCGGGCGACGCCTTCCAGATCGTGCTCTCGCGGCGAATCGATGTCTCCCCCGCTCCCGAACCGTTCCTCACCTACCGGTGGTTGCGGGCGCTCAACCCAGCCCCCTACTGCTATTTCCTCCGAGCGGGCGACATCACGATCGCCGGCGCGTCCCCGGAGGTGCTGGTACGCGTCGAGGGCGATGAGGTGACGGTGCGACCGATCGCGGGCACCCGCCCGCGGGGCGACACCATCGCCCGGGACGAGGTGAACGAGGCCGAACTGCTCGCCGACCCGAAGGAACGGGCCGAGCACCTGATGCTGCTCGATCTCGGGAGGAATGATGTCGGGCGCGTCGCAGCGTACGGATCGGTGCGCGTCGTCGAGCAGATGGTGGTCGAGCGGTATTCGCACGTGATGCACCTGGTGAGCGAGGTGCGCGGCACGCTCCGTGATGGACTCGACGCGCTCGATGCGTTTGCGGCGGCGTTTCCGGCCGGCACGGTGAGCGGCGCCCCGAAGGTGCGGGCGATGGAGATCATCGACGAGTTCGAGCCGACTCGCCGCGGGCCGTATGCGGGTGCCGTGGGATATGTCGGTTACGGCGCGCGCGCCATGGACACGGCGATCGCGATCCGAACGGTCGTGTTCAGTGGCGGAACGGCGTCGGTTCAGGCGGGCGCCGGCATTGTCACCGACTCCGTCCCCGCCAACGAGTTGGCGGAAACAGCCAGCAAGGCTGGCGCGGTGCTGCGCGCGCTGGGTATGGCGCGCTGACCTGGCTCACTTTCCGAATCGGTACTCGACGCCGGCGTCGGCAAGCAGCGCCAGGACCAGCCGGACCGGCAGTCCCATCACCCCGAAGAAATCGCCCTCGATCCGCTCGACCAGGGCTGCCCCCCACCCCTGGATCCCGTAGCCCCCCGCCTTGTCGAGCGGCTCACCGGTCGCAACGTAGGCACGAAGCCAGTCCTCATCTGCGGCGCGAAACGTCACCTGCGTTTCGTCGACTGCTTCGTGCTCACGACCGTTGGCGACCAGGCAGATCGACGTGATCACGGTGTGGGTCCGCCCCTGCAGCATCATCAACATGCGCACCGCGTCATCGGCATCGACGGGCTTCTCAAGGATGGTGTCGTCGAGCACGACAATCGTGTCCGCACCGAGCACAAGGAGCCCGGGCACCGCACGCGCCTTGTCGCGTGCCAGGCGCTTGGAGTACGCAGCGGGTGCTTCCCGAGGCAGCGGTATCTCCTGCACATCAGCCGGCTGCACGACAATGGGCAGGTGCAGCATCTCCAGGAGCTGTCGGCGTCGCGGCGACGCAGAGGCGAGCACCAGCGTCGGCATCGTCATGCGTGGCGCTCCAGCAGGAGGGTCACGGGGCCGTCATTGACGAGCGCCACCTGCATGGTGGCGCCGAATACCCCCGTGGCCACGGTGGCCCCGGTGGTGCGGAGTGCCGCGACGAAATGTTCGTAGAGCGGGATCGCGATCGCTGGCGGGGCGGCATCGATGAACGACGGCCGACGTCCCTTCGAGGCGTCGCCCAGCAGCGTGAACTGGGAAACCACCATCATGGCACCCCCCACGGCAGCGAGGTCGAGGTTCATCCGTCCCTCCCCATCGGCAAACAGGCGAAGACCGGTGATCTTCGCAATCATCCAGTCGACCACAGAATCGTTGTCATCGGGGGCAAATCCGACAAGAAGCAGGTACCCGATTCCGATCGCTGCGTGCTCCGCGCCATCGATGCTCACGGTCGCCTGTCGAACTCGTTGCAACACCACCCGCATTGGCCGGCCTCCCGGGTTGGCGCTGGCGCACCCAGTTCGCGCGCGGTACCGTCATGTGTCACGCCGGCGGTCAAGATACCCATCTCCGCGCCTCGCTCCCGAATTGACGCGACGTTGAGCCGCCCGGCGCAATCTGGTGCACCTCCAACCCCGAGTCGCCCATGCATGCCGGTTACCTGAGTGCCCTCCTCGCTGCGGGGCTTGCGACCCCCCTTTCCGCCCAGTGGAGTGCATCGCTGGTCGTCGCCCGGACCGCCACCGCCGGGTACCTCGCGTCAGACGACGGGTCGGAGTTCCGACCTGGCTCACCCCGCGAGTACACCCTCACCCTCGGCACGGAGGCACGGGCGTGGCGCATTCGGGCCGGGGCACGGGTCATCCGCGCGAGTCTCACCGTTTCCGATGGCGAGGTGTCGCTGGTCACCCATGGGCTGGTGCGGGGGAATGGGTGGGTGGCGGACATCTCCCGACGCGTGCTGGGCGATGGCGTCGCGCCAACGCTGCGAGCAGGAGTGGGTGGTGAACTGGTGAAGTGGACCGTGGGAGGGCTGGATGACTCACAGCACTGGGTGGCGGCAGCGATCGGGTCTCTCGAGGGATCGGTCGCCATCGGCTGGCGCATGCGGGCGCTGGTGCGCGGCGAACTCGCCGCTGGCCCCTCTATCTTTCACGACGATGTCGCGACCGACGGCTTCGTCCTGAAGCGCGCGATCCGTCATGGCGTGGCACTTGGCGTGTCGATCACCCCGTGACGAGCATGCCGCCCTATTCGACCGTAACCGACTTCGCCAGGTTGCGCGGCTGGTCGACGTTGCAACCCCGGCGGAGAGCGACGTAGTACGAGAACAGCTGCAACGGGATGATCGTCAGGATCGGCGTGAGCAGGTCGAGCGTCTCCGGAACGATGAACGTGGCCTCGGCCAGGCGGGCGATCTCGTCGTCACCCTGATTCACGATCGCGATCACCTTGCCGCCGCGCGCCCGGACTTCCTGGATGTTCGAGACGATCTTGCCGTGGACCGCGTCGCGAGGAGCCACCACGATCACCGGCATGTTCTCATCGATCAACGCGATCGGCCCGTGCTTCATCTCCGCCGCCGGATACCCCTCGGCGTGCACGTAGGAGATCTCCTTGAGCTTGAGCGCGCCTTCCAGCGCGACCGGGAAGTTCACCCCGCGGCCGAGGTACAGTGCGTTGGTGGCATCGGCAAACCGCTCCGCGAGCACCTCGACCTCGGCGGACCGGTCGAGAATCTCGCGGATCTGCGCCGGCAACTTCGAGAGCGCATCGATGTAGCGGCGCCCCTCGGCGGCCGTCATCGGACCGAGCCGCGCAAATCGCAGCGTCACGAGCGCGAGCGCCGCGACCTGCGAGGTGAACGCCTTGGTGCTGGCGACGCCGATCTCCGGGCCGCAGCGGAGGTACAGACCGCCGTCGACCTCGCGCGAGATCGTCGAGCCGACGACGTTGACCAGTCCGATGGTGCGCGCCCCGCGCGACTTCGCCTCGTGCAACGCGGCCAGCGTGTCGGCGGTCTCGCCCGATTGCGAGATCGCGATCACCAGCGTGCCTTCGGTCACGATCGGGTTGCGATACCGAAACTCCGAGGCGTACTCGACCTCGGTCGGGATCCGCGCCAGCTCCTCGATCATGTACTTCCCGATCAGCGCCGAATGCCACGAGGTGCCGCAGGCGGTGATGATGATGCGGTTGATGCGGCGGGCCTGTTCGTCGGAAAGCTTCAGGCCGTAGACGCGGACATCACCGGTTTCCTCGAGGAGGTGGCCGCGCATCGTGTTCTCGACGCTCTCGGGCTGCTCGAAGATCTCCTTCAGCATGAAGTGCTCGAAGCCGCCACGCTCGATCGTCGCGAGGTCCCATTCGATCTGGTTGACCGGCTTGTCGATGTGGCGCTTGCTGAGTGTCCGGACCCGGTAGCCGTCCCGGTTCAGCACCGCCATTTCGCCATTGTCGAGGTACACGACGGAGCGGGTGTGCTCGAGGATCGCCGAGGGGTCGGAGGCAATGAACCATTCGTCCTCACCGACGCCTAGGATGATCGGCGAGCCATTGCGCGCCGCCACCAGCGTGTCGGGCTCCTCGGCGCAGATCACGGCGATGCCATACGCGCCCTCGACGTCGCGCAGCGCCGCCGCCACCGCCTCCTCGAGGTTGCCCTCGTAGAGCTCGCCCACGAGATGGGCGAGCACCTCGGTGTCCGTCTCCGAGGTGAACTCGTGCCCGCGTGCGATCAGCGCCTTCCTGATCGCGGTCGCGTTCTCGACGATGCCGTTGTGGATGAGTGCGATGCGTCCCGACTGATCGACGTGCGGATGCGCGTTGGGTGTCGTGGGTGCGCCGTGGGTGGCCCAGCGGGTGTGGCCGATGCCGATCGTGCCGCTGGTGTCCGTCCCCTCGAGCTCGTCGGCCAGGACGCTGAGCTTGCCTGCGGCCTTCCGGACGTCAAGTCCGTGCCCGTTGAGCAGCGCGATCCCGGACGAGTCGTAGCCCCGGTACTCGAGCCGGCGCAGTCCGTCCATGATGATCGGGGCAGCCTGCCGTGGTCCCACGTATCCCACAATACCGCACATAAGCCGTTAGTTCCGTGTGTGTTCCGTTGATATCCGCTTCCGCTCAGCGGGCGTTCCGGGCGCGATCCACCAGGACCGCGGCCTCATCCTGCGTTGGTGCCTCGGCGATCAGCCGGACGATCGGCTCCGTGCCGGAGGGCCGGACATGGAGCCAGCGATCGGGCCAGGATAGCCGCAACCCGTCCCGGCGGTCGATCGCCGCGTCGGGGAAGATCGCGACCAAGGCTGCGAACTGCGCCTCAAGATCCCCTCCGCGGTCCATCTTGGCCTTCACGATCGCGTATCGGGGGTTCTCAGCCACGAGCTCCGACAGCGGCTGCCCCACCGTGGCGAGGTATTGCAAGATGAGCGCCGCGGCGAGTGGGGCGTCGCGTCCCACGTGCAGGGCCGGCAGGATCACCCCGCCGTTGCCCTCGCCACCGATGACTGCTCCCTCCGACACGATCACACGGGCCACGTTCGCCTCGCCCACCGGGGCCCGCACGAACCGTCCCCCGCCCCGTTTTGCCGCGTCCTCCACCACCAACGACGTCGAGAGGTTCGCCACCACCACGGGTTGCTGCCCAGCGGGGGCCCTGGAAAGCACCGCCGCCACCGCGAGTGCCAGGGTGTAGTCCTCGCCAATCGGCATCCCGGTCTCGTCGACCAGCGCCAGGCGGTCGACATCAGGGTCGACCGCCATCCCGACGTCTGCACCGCTTTCACGCACCAGCGCGGCGAGGTCGCCCAGGTTGGCTGGCACCGGTTCGGGCTCGTGGGGGAACCGTCCATCGGCGTCGAGATGGATCCCGCTCACCTTCACCCCAAGGCGGGCGAAGAGGCGAAGCATCGTCGGCCCGCCCGCTCCCCGCACGGCATCCAGGGCAACGTGGAACCCTGCCTTATTGATGGCGTCGACATCCACTTCGGGGAGCGCCAGGATGGCGTCGAGGTGCCGGTCGATGGCGCCTTCGTCCCGCGTCATGACGCCGATGCCGTCCCACCCGCTCCGGGGCGGTCCGTCGTCGGCAAGTCGGCGAACCTCGGCGCCCGAATCGGCATCAAGGAAGATCCCGTCGGGGCCGACGAACTTGAGTGCATTCCACTCGATCGGGTTGTGGCTGGCCGTGATGATCAGGCCGGCGCCCGCGCCATGGTGCTCGACCGCCATCTGCACGGTTGGGGTGGGCGCCATGCCGACATCGATGACATCGATCCCGACCGACTGCAAGCCCGCAGCAGCGGCCAGGGTGAACATCGGACCGGAGGTGCGGGCGTCTCGCCCGATCACCACGCTGGTGCCGCCTCGCGTGCGTACCCAGGCGCCGAGTGCCGCCGCCTGGCGGGCGACGATTTCGGGTGTGAGGTCCTTGCCGACATGACCACGCATGCCGGAAACGGAAATCATCAGTGTATCGGACATGGACCGCGCTGGACGGGAGTGAATCGATACCTCACACGGAGAGCAGGAGGCGATCGTGATCGGGAAACGCATCGCGAAACGCTGCGACGACGACCGGGTCGAAATGCGGGCCGGCACATCGCTCGAGCTCGAGCAGCGCCGGTTCGGCGCTCTGCTTGAGGCGATACGAACGCGTCGACGTCATCGCGTCGAAGGCGTCGACGACGGCGACCACCCGTGCGGACAACGGGATCGCTTCGCCCTTGAGGCCGTCGGGAAAGCCGGTGCCGTCCATGCGTTCATGGTGCGACCGCACGATCGAGAGCACCTCGGGGTGATCCTCGCTGAGGACGCTGAGCATCTCGGCGCCGTCGATGGTGTGAAGTCGCATCTCGGCGAACTCCTCGTCGGTGAGCGGTCCGGGCTTGTGCAGGACCGCGTCACGGGTGCCGATCTTGCCGATGTCGTGCAGCTCACCGCCAAGGCGGATCTCGCCGAGCATCTCCCGATCGATGCCGAGGGTGCGTCCGGTTGCAACGGCATACTCCGCCACCCGCTGCGAATGGCCGCGCGTGTACGGGTCCTTCGCCTCGAGCATGCGCACGGCCATCTGGACCTGCGCAAGGAACATCGCCTTGTTCTTCTGCGAGAGCTCGGCGACGCGGCGCTCAAGGTCCTCACGGTAGTTTTCCTCGAATCGACGCACCTCGAGCCTGAGGCGTCGCGTCTCGATCACGCGGGTCACGCGTGCCCGGACTTCCTCGATGATGACGGGCTTGGTCAGGTAGTCGAGCGCACCGATCTTGAGACACTCCACCGCCGTCGTCACGTCGGCGTCACCGGTGAGCATCACGAAGGCAGTGTCAGGGTATCGCTTGAGCACGGCGCGGAGGAGCGAGATACCATCGCGCCCGGGCATGTGGATATCGCTGACGACGACCGGAACCATCCCGTCGCGATCGATGGTCTCAAGCGCCATGTCGGCGCTCGAGGCCTCGATGACGTCGAATCCCTGCACCTTGAGGACGCGGCACAGCACGTCGCGCACCGCGTCGTCGTCGTCGACGACCATGATGCGCGCCGGGTGCGGTGCCACGATCTCCGCCGGGGTTTCTGCCATTCGGGAAAATTACCGGGACGGGGACAGGCCCACAATCTGTCGTAGCCGATCGGGTTGCCCGCGCAACAGCTGCCCGGTAACGTTCCCGCTTCCTCTTGGTGGGCTCCATATGACCCAGCGCAATGACGACGACGTGACCGGCCGGATTGCCACCACCGCAGTGCACGCGGGTAAGCACCACGACCCGTACGCCGGCGCCGTGATGCCCCCGATCTACCAGACCTCCACCTACGTGCAGGCGACGCTCGGGGCGCCGCTGGGCTATGAGTATGCCCGGACCCAGAACCCCACCCGCGAGGCGCTGGAGCGGAACCTCGCCGCACTTGAAAACGGCACCGACGGCTTTGCCTTTGCGTCCGGCCTGGCTGCACTCGACGCCGTGCTCAAGTTGCTGCGCGCGGGCGACCATGTGGTGGTCGGGTCAAACATTTACGGCGGTTCGCACCGGCTCATGCAACGGGTGTTCGCGGAGTTCGGCGTCGAGTTCACGTTCGTCGACATGCGCGATACCGCCAATGTCGATGCCGCGCTCCGGCCGGCCACCCGAATGGTGTACTGCGAGACGCCCACCAACCCGATGATGTTCCTGACCGACCTGCAGGCGATCGGGGACATCGCGCAGACTCGCGGGCTCATCTTCGTGGTGGACAACACCTTTGCCACACCCGTGTTGCAGCGCCCGCTCGAGCAGGGTGCCGATATCGTGCTCCATTCCACGACGAAGTACCTCAACGGTCACTCCGACGTGATCGGCGGCGCGTTGGTCGTCCGTCGCGACGACCTGGCCGAGCGAATCGGATTCCTGCAGAACGCGTCGGGCGCGGTTCCCGGCCCCTTTGACTGCTGGCTGGTGTTGCGCGGGATCAAGACACTGCCGCTCCGGATGAGGGCCCACTGCGAGAACGCGATGCGGATCGCCGACTGGCTGACCACCCGCCATGACCTCGAGCGGGTGTACTTCCCCGGACTCGCGACCCACCCGCAGCACGCGCTCGCGAAGCGACAGATGTCAGCGTTCGGTGGGATGATCTCGCTCGACCTGGGCGACGCGGCGCGCGCGCGACGCGTGGTGGAGTCGACCCGGATCTTCGCACTGGCCGAGTCGCTGGGTGGGGTCGAGTCACTCATCGGGCATCCAGCCTCGATGACCCACGCCTCGGTTCCCGCGCCGATGCGCGAGGAGATGGGGCTCACCGACTCGCTGATCCGGCTCTCGGTTGGCATCGAGGACGTTGACGACCTCATCGCCGACCTGGACCATGCCCTTTCCGCCTGAGTTGCAACGTGAAACAAGCCCTCCCTCCAGTCGTAGGGTGATGGATCCTCAACCTTCGAGCTCGTGATGACCACCCTCCCCGCTGCCCGTCCGCGCGTCACACTTCCCGACATTTCCGGCGTGTCGTGGGAACATCCCGCCGACCGCGCGGCGCTGCACGCGTTGCGCGCGGTGCCCGGCGTCGACGAGGTGATCCGCAAGATCCTCGGGATCCTCGGCGGGGAGCGGGGCATCCGGCTCCTCTTCCAGGGCAATGCCGTGCGGGTGGGCCCGACGCAATACCCACTGTTGTGGGGGCTTCACGTCGAGAATTGCGCCACGTTCGGGTGGGAGCGGATTCCCGAGCTCTTCGTCACCCAGACGCCGGTGTTCAACGCAGGGGCGTACGGCATCGACGATCCGTTCATCGTCATTCATTCGTCCGCAGTCGAGATCCTCGATGAGGATGAGATGCGCGTACTGCTGGCCCATGAGCTCGGCCACGTCATGAGTGGTCATTCGCTCTACCGGACGATGGCGGAGATCATGCTCCTCATCTCCTTCGGCGCACTTCCGTTGCTTGCCTCGATCGTGCTCCTTCCGGTTCGACTCGCCTTCCTGGAATGGTACCGCAAGTCGGAACTGTCGTCGGACCGTGCGGGCCTCCTGGGGTCGCAGGACCTGGCGGCGACAATGCGCCTCTTCATGAAGATGGCGGGCGGGGGCAACACGGCCATCGTGCGGCCCGGCGACCTCAATCTCGAACCGTTCATGGTGCAGGCAAACGAGTATGCCACATCGAATGAAGGGCTCGACCTGGTGTACAAGATCGTCAACACCCTGGCCCTCACGCACCCGATGAACGTGGTGCGCGCCGCCGAGGTGCAGCGATGGGTCCAGGACGGGTCATACGAGCGGATACTGCGCGGGGAGTACACGCGGCGCGGCGCCGAGACGAGCGACCGACCGTTTGGCGACGACGTGCGAGAGGCGGCGGGGCACTACAAGGCGGAGTTCGCCGATGCAGCCGGCCACCTCAGGAACGCCGCGCGCCGTGCGGCCGAGCGCGCCAAGGAAGCATTCGACGACGCCCGCACCAAGGGCCCGGCGTGAAGCTGCTGATTGTCGGTGGCGGGGGTCGCGAACATGCCCTTGCCTTGGCACTCGCCACCGACGATCCCGGCCACGAGATCTTCGTCGCACCCGGCAACCCCGGCACTGCCCCGTTCTGTGCCAACCTGTCCATTGCTGCCGATGACATCGAGCGCCTCGTGCGCGCAGCGAGCGCCCACTCGATCGAGCTCGTCGTCGTCGGCCCTGAAGTGCCGCTGGCCCTCGGCCTCGCCGACGCGCTGCGCGGTGCCGGGCACCTGGTGTTCGGACCAGGTGCGGCGGCGGCCCGGATCGAATCGTCGAAGGCATTCTCCAAGGACGTGATGGCAAGCGCTGGCGTGCCCACGGCAGCGAGCGAGGTGTTCACCGCACTCCAACCCGCCCTCGCACATGTCGATGTCCATCCGGAGCCACTCGTGGTCAAGGCATCGGGACTCGCGGCCGGCAAGGGAGCGGTGGTGTGCATCACGCGCGCTGAAGCGCGGGCGGCGGTGACCTCGATGCTCGGCGAGCGCGCCTTCGGCGAGGCCGGTGACGAGGTGGTGATCGAAACCTTCCTGCAGGGGGAGGAGCTCTCGGTGTTCGCCGTGACCAACGGCACGGAGATCCGCCTCCTCCCATCTGCCCAGGACCACAAGCGGCTCCTCGACGGGGACACCGGTCCCAACACCGGAGGCATGGGTGCGTACGCGCCGGTGGCGATCGCGACCGGGCCTCTGCTCGACCGGGTGGAGCGGGAGGTGCTGCGACCGACGCTGGCGGAGCTCTCCCGCCGCGGTGCCCCGTTCGTGGGCGTCCTCTACGCGGGCCTGATGATCGCCCCCGACGGCACACCGAACGTGATCGAGTTCAACTGCCGGTTCGGTGATCCCGAAGCGGAGGTGATACTGCCGCTCGTGAAGTCAGGACTGACCGCGCTCCTCGTCGCTGCGGCACGCGGCGAGCCGCTGCCGCGAATCGAGGTTCACGAGGCAGCCGCGGTCACGGTCGTGCTGGCGGCGGGTGGGTATCCCGAGGCAGCAAGCCGTGGCGACGTGATCACGATTCCTGATGACATGCCGGATGGTGTCACGGTCTTTCATGCCGGCACGCGCACCGAAGCCGACGGCACGCTCGTCACCAGTGGCGGCAGGGTGCTGGCGGTCACGGCCGTCGCGCCGACATTCGAAGGTGCACTCGAGCGGAGCAGCGCTGCGGCCGAAATGGTCGAGTTCGAGGGGAAGCAGATGCGGCGAGATATCGGGTGGCGCGAGCTGGAACGTCGGAGCCGTTAGCCGTTAGCGATCATCCATCATCCATCCCCGTTCTCCGTTCGCCAGTCTCTCTTCTCTCTTCTCTCTTCTCTCTTCTCTCTACCTCTGGCATCTCCTGCAGAACACCGTCGCCCGATTGTCGATCGCGTGCGTTGTCGCGAGCATGGCACCGCAGGTTCGGCATGGCTGCCCGCCGCGTCCGTAGACATCGAGCGATTGCTGGAACCGGCCTTCCTCCCCAGCTGATGAGACGTAATCGCGGATGGTCGAGCCGCCGCTCGTGATCGCCGCCTGCAGGATCCGCCGTACCTCTGCGTGCAACGCAATCAGCTTGCGCCGTGACACCTTGCTCGCGAGTGTCCGGGGATTGATGCGGGCAGCATGGAGCGCCTCGTTGGCGTAGATGTTCCCCACCCCCACGACCTGGCGCTGGTTCATGATCACCTTCTTGATCGCGGAATCCGAGCGCGCAATCCGATCGGCAAACTCCTCGGCGGTGAATTCCGGGTCGAGCGGCTCCGGACCGAGTCGGGTGGCATAGCGCTCCCATCCGTCCGCATCGAGCCAGCGAATCGTGCCGATCCGCCGCACGTCCCGATAGATCAGGGTCGACTTGTCGTCGAGCTCGCACTGGAGGACGGCGTACTGGCGGAGCGCGGTGGTCATCCGGCCGACGTGGTGAATCAGGGTACCGCTCATGCCGGGCTGGATTGCCAGGATCTGTCGGTCCGTGTGGAGCAGCGCGTGCTTGGCGCGCCGGTCGATCGCCGTGATCGTCGCGCCGATGAGGCCTCGATGGAGAGCCCGGCGGGTGACGCCGTCGAGGATGTCCTCGTGAGTCAGGTGTACTCCGTGAATACGGCGACCCGTGAGCAACGGTCGCAATTGGCGGACGAGGGTTTCGACTTCGGGAAGTTCAGGCATCTGGCGGAATCGACTCGTGATTTCGGGAAGGCACGCTTGACGTGTTGCCGGCGACGCACGTAGGATAGCGCCGCCCGTCACGATGCCGCACCACGCCCCCACCCCCTCATTTTCACCAGGACCGTGCCGTGGACGATCGGTCGGCGCTTCACATCCTCGCGCAGCGCATGGGCGTTTCCACCGGCTTCACCGACGGACTGGGGACCGTTCGCGGCGTGTCCGACGCCACCCTCGAACGCGTCTGTCGCGCCCTCGGTGCGGCCCTTGACGGTCCCGGTGGAGTGGTCACCGCCCTCGAACACGCACTCGACAACGCGATTGACCTGACGCCGCCTCCGGTGGTGGTGGCGTGGAACGGCAACCTTGCGCTCCCCGGCACCGGGCCGGGGACTGCCTCCACGCTTCACCTGGAGTCGGGCGGCGTGGTCGAGATGGGCACCCCCGGCCGCATCCCGGGAATCGATGGGTCGATCCCCCTGGGATACCACACCTTGCACACCGTGGTCAACGGTGTGCCCCATTCATCCACGGTGATCAGCGCACCGATGCACTCGTGGCGCCGAGCCGATTCGCGGCCAGCGTGGGGCGTGGGCGCCCATCTGGCGGCCCTTCGCTCGGCACGCAGTCGCGCGGTGGGTGACCTTCGCGACCTCGCCACCACGTGCCGGTGGGTTGCGGCAAACGGCGGTAACACCCTCACCGTGCTGCCGCTTCTGCCCACGTTCAATACCGGCGACGTCGAGCCCAGCCCGTATTCGCCAGTCAGCCGCCTGTTCTGGTCGGAACTCATGCTCGATCTCGGTGATGCGCACGCCGCGACAGGTACGGTCGACCGCCTCGACGTCGCGAGCGCGCACGAAGAGATCCTCCGCGCACTCGCATTGCTGCCGTTGCCCGACCTGTCGACCGCGGACGATGAGCTGCGCCAGTATGCACGGTTCAGGGGTGCGCAGGCGCGCCTCGGGCGCGACTGGCGCCGCTGGCCCGTCGCGGCGCGCGACGGAACGCTCACTACGGACGATGTCGATCCCGAAACCGAACGGTTTCACCTCGCCGCCCAGCTCCTCACGACACGCCAGCTGCACGATACCGCCAGCCGACTCACCGAGGCGGGGTTTCGGCTCGGCCTCGACCTGTCCCTCGGCGTGCATCCCGATGGCTACGACATCTGGTCGCGGCCCGGTCTCCATGCCATGGACATGTCGGTCGGGGCACCACCCGATGGAGGCTTCCCGAGCGGACAGGACTGGGGATTCCCGCCGACAATTCCGGCTGCGTCGCAGGCGGAGGGGCACCGCTATTTCGCGCGGTCAGTCGCACACCAGATGGCGGTCGCCGGCGTGCTCCGGATCGACCACGTGATGGCACTGAGTCGGCTCTACTGGATTCCGCACGGCGCCGGCCTTCACGACGGCACGTATGTCACGTACCCCCTCGAGGAGCTCGTCGCGGTGGTGACCCTGGAATCGGCGCGCCACGAGTGCGAAGTGATCGGCGAGAATCTCGGGACGGTGACGCCAGAGTTCAGGTCGGTGCTGCCACGACACGGGATCCCGGGGATGTTTCTCGCCCAGTTTGCAGCGTCCGACGTGGCAAAGATGGCGATCCCCACCGAACATGACGTGGCTTTGATCGGAACCCACGACACGCCAACGCTGGCGGGGTGGCTCGCCGCCGACGACGTCGACGAGCGGGTCAGCAGCGGCCTGTTGCCAGCGGAGGAAGCGCCCGGCGTCCGCGACGCACGGGCCGCGAGTGTTGCCCGCCTTGCGGCGTGGCTCGGCCGGGACGCTGACGATCCGGATGCCATGCTGGCGGGACTGTTCGAGTGGCTCGGACTGTCGGCCTCGCCGCTGGTACTGCCATGGATCGAGGATCTTTGGCTGGAGGTGCGCGGCGTGAACCTTCCCGGGACGCGCTCCTCGGCGCGACCGAACTGGCAGCGACCGATGGGCCGCCTCCTTGACGACATCCTGGCGGACTCGTCGATAACCGCGCGCATGCAGATCCTCGATGCTGCCCGACTCGCCGCTGCCAGGCAACACGGGCGTTCCTGAGACGCAGGGCGATGCACGGCGCGCGTGCGCAAACATTCATGAGGCGGACCGGGAGTCTGTGTCCCGGCCAGCATGCCGGCCGTCCACAGGGCATGGCGGGCGCCCATCCCACTCCGATTGCCAGGCGACCGCACGACCCCAACGAGGAGTCATCCCGTGGCCAAGCCCAAGGCCTCCAGCACGAGCGGCACCGGCCCGATCTCCCGCGAACGCCTCATCGAGCTGCTGAATGAGGACCTCGCGCGCGAGTACCAGGCGATCATCGCATATGTGGTGTATTCGCAGGTGATCACGGGCGCGCGGTTCATGTCGATCGCAAAGGAGCTCGAGGTGCACGCCAAGGAGGAGCTGTCGCACGCCCTCATCCTGTCAAAGCAGATCGACTATCTGGGCGGGACGCCGACCGTCACCCCGAAGCCGGTGAAGATGTCCGACAAGGCGGAGGACCTGCTGCGGTTCGACCTCGACAACGAGACGGAAACGATCAGGGCATACCAGGCGCGGGTCCGCCAGTGCGAGGCACTGGGCGAATTCGCCATGGCGGAGCACATCCGGGACATCCTGAAGCAGGAACAGGAACACCAGATCGACCTTGCCACCGCACTCGGTGAACCCCCGCCGGACATGACGTCTCGCGCCTGACCGTACGCCTCAGCGATCGAGATCGCGGATGAGTGCCTTCATCTCATCGACCTCGCGGCGCTGGGGCTCGACGATGTCGTCGGCAAGGCGCCGAACGAGTTCCCACGATCATGTTGCACGTCGCCTGACCGGATGTCAGGGCACGGCGCCGGCGTGCCGTGCGCCCTTCACGCCCCCCACCACCGGAATGTCAAAGTGCGAATGGGCCAGGTCGAGCGTGAGCTCAGTTCCCGCCGCGGGCCAAAGGGTGAACTGGCGATCGCTGGACATGATCATCACCGCGAGCCGGCTACCTGACGGAACGTATTCGTCGTCGGGTTCGAGGTCGAAGGTGAGGTCGTAGAACCGCCCCGGCACCAGCGGCTCGCCTGGCTCCATCGACTGGTAATCACCACCCCGGGTCAGCGACTTCCAGTTGCGGATGTCGGCCCACCCGCGGGTGAGCACACCGCGGTGACTGGCCGCGCCCACCCCCGCTGAATCGAATGGCAACATCACCAACCATACCGACAGGTTCGCGGCCGGCTTGCTCGACGCGATGCGCAGTGTCACTCGCGGAGTGCCGGAGATGTGCATCGTGTCGGTGAGGACGGCCGTCGCATACAGCAGGCGGTGGGGCGAACTCGTTGCGGTCGCGTTGGCGCTGCCGCTCATTGCGACATCGTCGACCAAGCGATCTGTTCCCTGGCTCCCCTTTCCGAGCGCGAGCGACCCCGACCCGCCGGGACCCGACACCGGACGGAACGCCACCATTTCGGAACCCGGAACGGGGAATGACGCGAACGGAGTGGGAAGCATGGTGCGGGGGCGCGCCCGCGGGGCTGCCGAATCCGTGGGAGCCGTTGCGGGCTTCATTGCCTGCGGCGCCTGCATGCCGGCATCCTGGACGATCCAGACCGGCGGGTCCTGCTGAACGCCGTTGTCGACACCGTACAAGTAGTGCGTGAACCACCGGTTCACCATGTCGGCTGGTGGGTTCCCGCCATGACCGCCCTGGTGCATGTACAGCGACACCGGCTGTTTGCGCGCCTGCATTGCGTCGAAGATCCGCACGCTGTGCGAAGGGAATACGTTGTAGTCATTGAAGCCGTGCGCCAGCAGCACAGCAGCGCGGATACCCTTCGTGTATTGCGCCAGGTCGCGCACCCGCCAGAACTCGTTGATGTCGCCGGTCTGGCGGTCCTGTCCCTTTGCCCCAGCGAACACCCCGTTCTTCCAGATCCGGTCACAGTTGGCGCGGCCGGTGGTGTCACCACTCGCCACGAAGTCGTAGAGCACGTCGACATCCTCGCCGAGGTACCCCCCGGGCGAGCGCACCAGACCGTTGGCCCGGTAGTAGTGGTAGTACGACGTGTTCGGCGATACCGGGACGACAACCTCCAGCCCCTTGACGCCCGTGGTCGCAGCCGCGAGCGGCAGCGTCCCTTCGTACGATGTACCGATCATGCCGACCTTGCCTGTCGACCACGACGTCGCGTCGATGCGCGCCGATCCGGTGCGCGTCGTGTAGCCGGGCGCACGGCCGTTCAACCAGTCGATCACGGCCTTCGGCGCCATCCGTTCCGGGATGTCGCCTACCGTCGGACAACCCTCTGAGAGCCCGGTGCCCGGCTGCTCCGAATGCACCACCGCAAATCCGCGGGGCACCCATTCATTCACGAGGGAATTCGAGATGCGCGGGCGCGGCGAACGAAACGCCGGTGGTGTCATGGGATCACGGGGAGCGGGCGATGCGTCGAGCTCCTGCCCGACGTGCCAGTTGACCTGGCCGCGCGCGGTTCCGGCGTAGTACGGGCTCGATCCCATGACCACCGGCACGCGCAGCCCCTCGGACGCCGTCTGGCCGGGCCGGGTTACATCGACGTGGATTCGGTCCTTCCGGCCGTCGTGGTCGGAATCGAACGACGTCTCCACCCAGAGCTCCTGTCGAATCCATTGCGCCGTGTCCGCAAATGCCGGGACCACCTGCGCCAGACCACCGCGGAATACCGGACCTGCCTTGGGCGCGCCCTGCGCTGCCACTGTGGCCGAGGTGAGCAACACTGCACCGGCGAACAGGACCGCGGAACATCGATTGATCATCTGGGACTCGGCGTTGGGTGGGATGCGGAAACGTATGTTGAACATGGCCAGTGTTCAACATGTCCGCTGGTGCAACGTTGCTGCACCATTAGACTGCGGTGAAAGCGATCTCGGGCGCGCCGTGCGCCCATTCACCCCACTTTCCACCCGAACGGTACCCAGTTGATGCGCCTGACCCTGTGCTTTCTCGCCCTGATCGGCGTGGCCCTGCAACGGTCCAGCCCGGCAAGCGCGCAGGCTGCTGTCACGCCGGTCGCGTCAACGGCACGACTGCGGATCTTCCTCGACTGCGCCACCCATTGCGACGGGGAGTACCTCCGCTCGGAGATCCGGATCGTCGACTGGGTAACGGACCGCAACGCAAGCGACATTTACGTGCTCGCCACGTCGCAGCGAACAGGTGCGGGTGGCAACGATGTCGCGCTTGAGTTCATCGGCCGGGGTGGTGAGCTCGATGGCCTCACCGACCGCCACACTTTCCAGACAGCGCCCGATGCCACGAACGATGAATTTCGCTCGGAGTTCGCCCGGGTGCTCAGGCTGGGGCTGGTGCGATATCTACTGGCCAGCGATCGCGCCCGGTCGCTCATTCTCACCGGGGGCGACGTGGACGAGCTCAACGACCGCGCCCAGTTGCCAACCACGGATCCGTGGAACTTCTGGGTCTTCAACATCCAGCTCGACGGACAGCTCAACGCTGAATCGAAGGAGAAGGGAACCGAGGTGGAGCTGGAGCTCAACGCGTCGCGGATCACCGATGCGTGGAAGCTGCAGTTCGAGCTTGCCGGTTCGCTCGATCGCAATACCTACGAACTCGACGACGGCAGACGAGTCCGGGCAACCAGGGATCGCTGGAATGCGGATGCCCTGCTGGGCCGGTCGCTGGGGCCGCAGTGGTCGGCGGGCATCGATGCCGGTGCGCTCGGGGCCAAGCGCGAGAACCTCGACCTGCGGCTGCGGTTCGCACCGGTGATCGAGTACGATGCCTTCCCGTACGCCGAGGCGCATCGCCGCCGGCTGATCCTGCAGTACAGCCTGGGCATCAACCGGTACGAATACGTGGAGGAGACGGTCTACAGCCGACTCCAGGAGACTCGCCTCGACCAGCGGCTGCGCGTTGAGTACCGGACTCGGCAGCCATGGGGTGGCGCCAGCCTGACCGGCACCGCCGAAGCATTCCTGCATGATCTCGGGCAGAACCGGCTGGGCATCGACGGTGACATCACGGTGAGGCTCGCGAAGGGGCTCGGGCTCGACATCGAGGCATCGTACTCGAAGGTGCGGAACCAGATCACCCTGCCCAAGGGCTCCGCCACGGACGACGAGATCTTTCTCGACCTCCGCCAGCGCGCGACCAACTACCAGGCCCAGGTCGCTGTCGGCATCTCATACACCTTTGGTTCGTTTCTGAACAGCGTCGTCAACCCGCGGTTCAACAACCTCGACTAGGCGAGCGCGGTATCGACGATCGCCTGCGCCTCGTCGATGATCGCCTCGAGGTGCGGCCGACCGCGGAACGATTCGGCGTAGATCTTGTAGATGTCCTCCGTGCCGGATGGTCGAGCCGCGAACCACCCCGATGCCGTCGACACCTTGATCCCGCCAATCGCCGCGTCGTTCCCGGGAGCATGGCTGAGCACGGCTTCAATGCGCTCCCCGGCGAGCGTGTCGCTCGTGACCGCGTCGGGTGAGAGTTTCGCGAGGCGCGTCTTCTGTGCGGGCGTGGCCCCGGCCTCGACCCGGTCATACACCGGCTCACCGTGCTCACTCGTGAGCGCGGCATAGCGCTCCGCCGGGTCCTTCCCCGATCCAGCCATGATTTCCGCAGCCAGCAGCGCGGGAATGAATCCGTCCTTGTCGGTGGACCATACCGTCCCGTCGCGACGGAGGAACGACGCGCCGGCACTTTCCTCCCCGACAAACCCAAGTGATCCATCGAACAGGCCATCGACGAACCACTTGAAGCCGACCGGCACCTCGTGAAGCCTCCGACCCAGCGACGCAGCGACCCGATCGATCATGCTGCTGCTCACCACCGTCTTCCCCACTGCGGCTGCGGCCGACCACTCGTCCCTGGTCCGGAAGAGGTGGTCCACCATCACGGCGAGGTAGGCATTGGGCGGCAGGAGCCCACTCTGCGTCACGATGCCGTGTCGGTCGTGGTCGGTGTCGCATGCAAAGGCGATGTCGAATCGATCGCCGATCGCGATGAGACGCTGCATGGCGTCGGTGGACGACGGATCCATGCGGATCTTCCCATCCCAGTCAACCGGCATGAACGCGAAGGTCGGATCAACGACCTCGCTCACGACGGTGAGGTCGAGACGATGGCGGTCCGCGATCTGTTGCCAGTAGTGAACGCCGGCGCCGCCCATCGGGTCGACACCCAGGCGCAGGCCCGCGCCGCGGATCCCGTCCATGTCGATGACGGCCCCGAGGTCGTCGATGTATGGCGTGCGGTAGTCGTGCCGGTGAGTGGTGGCCGCGCGCAACGCTGCCGCATGCGGAACTCGCGGCACACCAGCAAGACCGGCCTCGAGCAGTCGGTTGGCCTCGGCCTCGATCCATCGGGTCACTGCGGTGTCGGCCGGGCCGCCGTGAGGCGGATTGTATTTGAAGCCCCCGTCGGCCGGCGGGTTGTGCGACGGAGTGATCACGATCCCGTCGGCGAGTCCGCTCGTGCGGCCGCGGTTGTACCCGAGGATCGCGTGCGAGATGACCGGCGTGGGGGTGTAGTCGTCATCCGCGGCGAGCATCACCTCGACACCGTGCGCCGCGAGTACCTCAAGCGCCGACTCGGCGGCCGGGCGTGAGAGCGCATGGGTATCGATGCCCAGGAAGAGCGGGCCATCATGCCCCTGCTCGCGGCGGTACCGGCAGATCGCCTCGCTGATCGCCAGGACGTGATGCTCGTTGAAGGTTCGATCGAACGCTGAGCCACGGTGTCCGGAGGTCCCGAAGCTCACCCGCTGCGTTGCAATGGCGGGATCGGGCACCTCGTTGAAATACGCCACCTGGAGCTTGGCAACATCGATGAGCAGGTCGGCGGGCGGCAGCTTTCCAGCGAGGGGGCTTCGTGTCATCGGTGCGTGCGGTTGATCATGGCGGGATTCCGTGCGGGAGTCGATGAACAATAGCACGCGTGCGAGACCGAATCCGGGAACGCCTGCCGTCATCCGGCGAATCCGCGGCGTCGCTGCTTACTTTCCCGGGTGACCCGACTCGAGCTTTCCCTCCCCGCCGGCGACCTGACCGCCTTGCGGTTCCGGATTCGTCGACTGGCTGAGGATCGCCCCGGCACCTATCGAATGCTCGACGCATCCGGGCGGATCCTGTATGTCGGCAAGGCCAAGAGCGTTCGCACCCGCCTGATGTCGTACTTCCGCGCGAAATATCCGGACGACAAGGCCGCCCGCATCCTGCACGCAACGAGCGACATCCGGTTCGACTATACGCCGAGCGAGTTTGCCGCAGCGCTCGCTGAATTGCGGCTGATCCGCCAGCACCGGCCACCCTACAACGTGGCGATGAACCGGCAACGCGGGATGATGTTCCTCGTCCTCACCGACGAGCCAGCACCCCGCCTGCTCGCGACCCAGTCGCCCGAGCGGCATCCCGGCCGGGTCTATGGTCCGCTTCCCTCCCGGGCGCGCACGTCCGATGGCGCGCGTGTCCTCACCGACCTGCTGGCCCTGCGCGACTGTCGCGGCAACGCCCCGATGCATTTCGCCGAACAGGGTGATCTCTTCACCGAGCCACGGCGTGCGGCGTGCCCGCGATTCGATTTCGGGACCTGCCTGGCTCCGTGCGCGGGCGAGGTGTCGGAGCCGGTGTACCAACGGCACGCCGAGCGGGCGGCGGCCTTCTGCGAGGGGAGGGCGATCGAGCCGGTCGATCGCGTGGTGCGGGAGATGAGCGCCCGGGCGGAGTCCGGTGACTTCGAGGGAGCGCTTCGGTGGCGCGAACGGTTCGAGGCACTCGAATGGTTGCTGGCGGCCACCACCCGCGCCCGATGTGCGCTCGAGCTGCTCACGTTTGTTTATCGTGACCCGGGCGCGCGCGGCGACGACAGGGTCTACCTGATCCGCCAGGGCGAGGTGCGAGGCGGATGGCCCGACCCCACCACACCGCTCGAACGAGAGGCATTCAACGCCGCGGTGCGGGAAGAACGTACCCGCGCCGTTGCCCCGATCCATCAGGTACATCCGGACCGGCTCCACGAACGCCTGCTCGTGATGCACTGGTTCCGGACGCGCCCCGATTCGTGGCGACGAACGGTGAAGCTGGAGGAATGGAAGTAAGCGAAAGATTCAGAATGAAACCTTTTCCATGCTCAGCCCGTTGTGCCGCCAACCTCATTGACGGAGCTGAAATGCGCTTTTCCCTGACCGCCTGCCTGCTCGCAGCGCCCGTGGCGACTCTCGCCGCACAGGATGGTCCACCCGCCCTAAAGGCGCCCCTGACCCTGACCGCCGCCGATTCCGCGCGCTACCTCGAACTTGGCCGGACCTACACGCGCTGGTTCCTCGCCGGTCAGGCCGACTCGCTCGTTGCCGTGACCGATCCGGCTGCGCTCGAGAAGATGGGCGGACCGGAGGGTATCCAGACCGTGATGGAACAGGTGACGACACGCGCGGGCATCGAGCTGGCGGTTGTCGAAGAAAAATTGACCCGTCGCCGTGGCGCGCTCCAATTCTGGCACGCCGGCAACTTCAGCGAACTGACGACAGACCAGCTCGTGATCCGCTGGCTGATCGACGAGCATGGAAAGATCACCGGTGCCGGGATCGGGCCCCGGTCCAACGCGCCACCGGTCGACTGAGCCGCTACTCCTCGTCCATCCCGGTCAGTGGCACCAGCCGCCCTCTCGGCGGGATCCCGGGCTCGAGCTCGATGATCCCGACCGAGGCCGGAAGGTCAAATCGTCGCGCCCCCGCACCCCCCGGATTCATCACGGTCACGACCACATCCACCGTTTCGAGCAACGGGCGGTGGGTGTGGCCGAAGATGATGATGTCGGCGTCGGGGTACTCCTGGTGGAGGGCCGCCGGCGTCGGCCTTCGACCAAGCTGGTCGCCGTGCGTCACCACGATGTCGAAGCCATCGAGTTGGACGCGGGCAACGTCCGGGATGTTGGCGCGGATGTCGAACCCATCGGTGTTGCCGTGGACCGCCGTCACGGGCGCGATCGCCTCGAGTTCGGTGATGATGTCGGGCGGCCCGATATCGCCGGCATGCAGGATGTGATCGACCCCCTCGAACACCTCGAAGACTTCGGGCCGGAGCATCCCGTGCGTATCGCTGATCACCCCGATGCGCATCGGCTCAGCCCTCCCAGCGCGGTGCCAGCGGGATGTCGAGCCCCAACTGGTCGATCACCCGCTGCACGATGAAGTCCACCAGGTCGCTGATCGCCGTGGGCCGATGGTAGAAACCCGGCGCCGCGGGCACGACCACCGCCCCGGCCTCGGTGAGCGCAACCAGGTTGCGGAGGTGTACCAGCGAAAGCGGTGACTCGCGTGGCACCACGATCAGCTTCCGCCGTTCCTTGAGCGTGACATCGGCGGCGCGCTCGACCAGGGACCGTGAACTCCCCTGCGCGATCGCCGAAACCGTTCCCATCGAGCACGGACAGATCACCATGCCGGCAGTGCGATGGGAGCCCGACGCCGGCCTGGCACCGCGATCACTGTCCGGGTGGAGCGTGACCGACGCCCAATCGCCGCCGGTCGCGTCGCGCAGCGCTGCCTCGTTCGCGATGGCCGACTCGGTCTCGAGCAACCTCCAGCCGTGCGACGTCACAATCAGGTCGACGTCCACGTTTGCCCGCGCCAGCACCTCCAGCAGCCGCACCGCGTACGGAGCGCCGGATGCGCCGGTGATGGCGAGGACGATCGGGTGCTGGGGCATTCGGGACTCCGGTGGTGCGGGAAGCGACGGGCGGGGAGGAACGCCCTCGCCTTCACCCCAACAATCTGTCGACGCTGGCGAAGAGCACCATCACCACGCTCATCACGCCATTCATCGTGAAAAATGCCGTGTCGAGGCGGGAAAGATCACCTGGCCGCACCAGGCGGTGCTCGTACGCCAGGATGCCGGCGGCGGCGGCCACGCCCACGAAGTACCAGGCCCCGAAGCCGGCGTGCCAGCCGAAGAACGCGAGCGCGGGGATCGTGACCCCGTGCAACAACTTGGCGATGAGGATCGCGCGTCGCTGACCGAATCGCACCACCACGCTGCGCAGCCCAGTGGAGCGGTCGAATGCCTCGTCGGGCAGGGCATAGAAGATGTCGAATCCGGCCACCCACGACATCACCGCCGCGGTGATCACGAACAGCAGCCACCACGGCTCACTCCACGCCCCGGTGACGGCGATCCATCCTCCCACCGGCGCGATCGCGAGCGAGAGGCCGAGCCAGAGATGTGGCCACGCCGTGAAGCGCTTGGTGTAGCTGTAGCCCAGCACCCAGAGGAGCGCCACCGGAGACAGCACCAGGCAGAGCCGGTTGAGCGCGCCAGCCGCGAGCACGAACACCACCCCGGCGAACACGACCGCGGCGCTCGCCTGCGCCACGCTGATCGCGCCGCGCGGAATCTCGCGGGCGCTCGTTCGCGGATTGCGCGCGTCAAACTCCCGGTCGACAATGCGATTGAACCCCATCGCGACGAAACGGGCGGCGCTGAACGCCACGATCACCAGCACCACCGTGCGCGGCGTGACCGGTGCCACCCACGAGGCCGCGATCACGCCGAGCAGCGCGAAGGGCAACGCGAAGAGCGTGTGAGGCAGCTTCACGAACGACGACCACCGCGCGAACGCACCAGCGCCCGCGATCGTCTGCGCTTCCGGCACGCTCCTGCTCACGCCGATGTCACGCCTGGGGATCCAGCCCGAGGGAGTTCCACAGTTCATCGACCCGCTGCCGCGTGGCATCGTCCATCACGATCCGCTCCGGCCACTCGCGGGTGAATCCCTCCTCGGGCCACTTCCTCGTTGCGTCGATCCCCATCTTGCTGCCGAAGGTGAAGTGCTGCGAGGAATGATCGAGCACGTCCATCGGCCCGCGCGCAAACTCGGTGTCGCGCTTCGGGTCGATGTTGTTGAGCGCGATCCACCATACCTCATCGGGGTCCTGCACGTTGACGTCGCTATCGACCACCACGATCACCTTCGACAGCGCCATCAGTCCCTGTCCCCACAGGGCGTGCATGACCTTGAACGCCTGCCCGGGATACTGCTTGTCGATGCTGACAAACACCAGGTTGTGGAAGATGCCCGCAGCTGGCATGTGATAGTCGACGATCTCGGGCACGGTGAGCTTGAGGAGCGGGAGAAAGATCCGCTCGGTGGCGTTCCCGAGCCAGTAATCCTCCATCGGTGGCCGCCCCACCAGCGTGGCGGGATACACTGGCGCGCGCTTCATCGTGACCGCCGTAACGTGCATTCGCGGATAGAGATCGGCGAGCGAATAGAAGCCGGTGTGATCGCCGAACGGCCCTTCCATCACCAGGTCCTCCGCAGGATCGATGTGGCCCTCGATCACGATCTCCGATTCGGCGGGAACGTCGAGGTCGCAGGTGATCGCCCGCGCCAATTCCACCGGCTGCCGACGGATGAACCCGGCGAAGAGGAATTCGTCGATCCCGGGGGGGAGCGGCGCCGAGCCTGAGTACATCGCGGTCGGGTCGCCGCCGAGGGCGATCACCACCGGCATCACCTCGCCGCGCTCAGCCATCGCACGCCAGTGCGCCGCCCCCGACTTGTGCCGCTGCCAGTGCATCGCGAGCTCCCGCTTGCCCTGCACCTGCACCCGATACATCCCGACATTGCGCGTCTTCCGGTCGGGATCGCGGGTGATCACCATCGGGAGCGTGATGTAGCGCCCGCCGTCGCCCGGCCACGTCTGCAGGAAGGGGATCCGGTCGAGGTCGATGTCGTCGCCGCGCAGGACCACCTCCTGGCATGGCGCACGGCCCGACCGCACCTTCGGCGGATACTTGGCCGCCTCGGCGAGCCGGGGTAGCATCGAGAGCTTGCCCATCAGTCCCTCGGGCACCTGCATCGTCACCAGTTCGCTGATACGCTCACCGATCTCGTCGATCCGGCTGACACCGAACGCCATGCACATCCGGCGCGACGATCCGAAGAGGTTGATCGCCACCGGCATCGCGCTCCGTGTTCCGTCGGGCATGATCGGATGCTCGAAGAGAAGGGCGGGCCCGCCGCCGGGTTGCTTCATCACGCGATCAGCGATCTCGGCAATCTCGAGATGGGTGCGAACTGGAGCGTTGATCCGCACCAGCTCACCAGCGTGATCGAGCGCAGCAATGAATTCAGGCAGCGAGTCGATGCTCATCGGGTGCGCACTCCCATGTGGATCGCGACGATGCCGCCCCAGAGGGAGCGCCACCGGACCGCCTCGAATCCCGCCGCCTCCATCCGCCGGGCCAGCTCCGGCGGCTCCGGAAAGGCGAGCACCGACGCTGGTAGCCAGTCGTAAGCGCTCCTATGTTTTGAGACCAGCCGACCGACCCGCGGCAGCACATGGCGGAAGTAGCCCAGGTACATCGCCCGCATCGGCTGGTGCCGCGGCGTGCTGAATTCGAGCACCACGAATCGCGCGCCGGGTCGGAGCACCCGCGCCGCTTCCCTGAGTCCCCGATCGAGGTCCATGAGATTCCGCACGCCGAACCCGACCGTGGCTCCATCAAAAATCGCGTCGCCGAAGGGAAGCCGGAGGGCATCAGCCGTGGCGGGCTGCACCCTCGCCGACTTGCCGGCGCCGAGCCGGAGCATCGCCGGCACAAAGTCGGCGCCGACCACGGTTCCGGCAAATCCTGTCCTGTTGCCCAGCTCGGCGGCAAGATCCAGCGTGCCGGCACAGAGGTCGAGATACCGCCCCTCGGGATGCGCCTCCCAGCCCAGATCGCTCACGGCGGCGCGGCGCCAGCCACGGTCCGCATTGAGCGAAAGCACATGATTCAGCAGGTCGTACCTGGGCGCGATGTCGGTGAAGACGCCGCGCACGTACTCCCGCTTGGCGCGGCCGCCTGTGACCGGTAGGGACTGTTCGGCAGGGTGCATCGTGCCGAAAGCTACCGGCTCGGCGAACCGTCCCGCAACGCGCGCGGCGCATTGACGATGCGCACACCGGCGGCGTGGGTCCCGCTCAGCGACCAGGAAGTGGTGCGCCACGCCGTGATGGGCCGGGATTCGGCGTATCGCGAGCTCATTCGTCGCTACCAACGACCTGTGTTCTCGCTGATCTACCGGATGGTGCGTGATCGCGAGCTCGCCGAAGACCTCGCGCAGGAGACGTTCGTCAAGGTGCTGAACGCGATCGAGTCGTACCGGCCCGAGTACAAGTTCTCAAGCTGGATCTTCAAGATCGCCAACAACGCCGCCATCGATCACCTCCGCAAGCGCTCACTCGACACTCTCTCGCTCGACGGCTCCCCCCACGCACAGACGGCGGACGCAGTCGAGGCCACCACGCTGCAGATCGGCGACAACCGCGAGTCGGCCCTCGACGAGGTGACGTCGCGCGAGCTCGGCGCGCAGATCGAGGAGGCGATCGGGAATCTCCGACCGGAATACCGAAGCTGCATCCTGCTGCGGCACGTCGATGGCCGGCCATACGAGGAGATCGCCGAGATCCTCGACCTCCCGCTTGGCACGGTCAAGACCTACATCCACCGGGCTCGAAATGAGCTCCGGATTCTGCTCGCTGACATGCATGATGAATGAAACCCACCACCCGCACTCGTCGTAGGAGGCCAGCATCATGAACGCCCCCGAACCGCACCACCTGACCGCGGACGAACTCGACGCGATACTCGACGGAACCATCGTCGAACGCGCGAGTGTACACGTTGCCGGTTGCACCGTTTGTCGCACCATGGTCGAGCTTGACCGCCGGGTTGTCGACGCACTCGCCATCCTCCCGCCAGTCGATCCGGCGCCGGGCTTCAGCCCACGGGTCATGGCCAGGGTAAGCATCCACTCGCCGCCCGTCCAGGTGACCGTCCGCGCGCTTGGCGCACGGAGGCGCGTCGTCGTCGGTGCGGCCTTGGTGGGTGCGGCAGTGGCGGGTGGCTTCGCGTGGGCAACGTCCAACCCGGCCGAGGCGCTTGCGTGGGCGGAACCGGCGTTGCAGGGGATCGGCCAGACGCTCTGGACTTCGTTGCAGGCTGCCGCGGCGAACATGGTCGAGCAGCCGTGGTTCGACGGGACCCGGGACCTTCTTGCGGCGCCTGCGCGCGCCATTCCGGTGATCGGTGCGGCGGCGGCGCTCTACGCTGCCGCGCTGGTCGGTTTGCGTCGACTCTTGGCCGAGCCGGTGCCTGATGCGCGTTGGTAGGGGAGCGCTGAGGGCACTGTTGTTCCTTCTGGTGGCGGTGCTCCCCTCCCCGTTGTTGGCTTCATCGCCGGACAACCCGGTTGCGACTGTCGCGCACCGGATGCGCGATCTCCTTCCGCTCCTCGAGGGCCTGTCTGCCCCCGCCCCGCAGGCCGTTCAGGCAGATGCGCAGGCACCAACTGTCAATCCTGCGCGCCTCGACGATCCGGCGCGCCTTGAGCGCGACCTACGTGCTGCGCTGCGGTCACCAATTTCCAGAACCCGGCTCAATGTGGTGGGCGGGCGGGCCCGGATCGGACATACCTCGATCGGGTCGGATGAGATCGTGGCTGGACACCTCGTTGTGCTGAACGGAGATACCGAGGTGCACGGGAGGATCGAGGGCAACATTCTCTCCCTCGATGGCAATGTCACGGTCCATCGCGGCGGAATCGTGATCGGCGATGTCCTGGCCATCGGTGGGCGGGTTCGCATGATCGGTGGCGACGTCACCGGCACGATGCAAAGCCTTGAGGCCGTCGTCTCCCCCGCGGAACCTGCGCCATCGCTGTGGCGCGTGGTGGCACAGCGGGGGGCAGGACTGGCAGGGATCTTCGTCACCCTGCTGGTCCTCGGCTTCGGCATGGTGACATTCGGACGCCCCAATCTCGAAATCGTGTCGGACACTGTTTCGCATTCATTCGGCCGGAGTTTTACCGCCGGCCTGCTCGGGCAGATTCTGCTCGTGCCGACCTTCGGGATGCTGGTGGTCGGACTGGTGCTCACCGTCGCTGGCGCGCTCCTCGTGCCTTTCGCCGTGGTGATCTATCTCCTCCTCGCGGTCGTCGCCATCCTCGGTGGTCTCCTCGCCGTCGCACACGCGATGGGCGAGACGATCACGCGTCGCCGGATGGCTCGCGGACTGGTGGTGTCGCCCAACGCCTATCGCTATGTCCTCACCGGCCTGACTGCGCTGGCAGTGAGCTGGATCGCGTGGGTGGCGGTCGGCTGGGTGCCCGTTGCCGGTGGCATCATTTTCGTCTCGGCGGCACTCGCGACCTGGTTCCTCGGCACGGTCGGTTTCGGCGCGGCGATCCTCTCGCGCGGCGGCGTGCGCGAGCACTTCGCCGGGCGGATTCTCCCGCCCGAGATGATGACCGACGAGTTCCTCTGGGCAACTCCGCAGTTCGGTGTGCCCGCCGTGACCCGCCCGGCAAAGGACCCTCAGTGACGCCACGGAGCGCGGCGCTCGCGCTGTGGTCCGCGGGCGCGCTGCTCGCAATGCCGGCCCAGGCACAGACGATGAGATCGTTCACGGCCACGCGCGGGATCCTGGCCGAGCGGCAGGTGATTGCGACTCTCGACTTTGGGGCGGGCGCAGTGCGGGTCGGACCGGCCGCAGCGTCGCAGCTCTACCGCATGGAAGTTCGCTACGACGCCGACCGTTTCCGGCCCACGCAGCAGTACGACCCCCGCACCGGGATCCTCCGGCTCGGCCTGGAGTCGATCGGGAAGGGCGGGATGCGGGTGACTTCGCGCAGCCAGCTCGAGCAGACCGGCAACTTCGCGTTCTCGCGCACCGTACCGCTTTCGCTCTCCGCCAATCTCGGTGCGAGCGAGGCCAGTCTCGAGCTGGGCGGCCTCACACTTACCGACCTCACGGTGCGTTCCGGTGCGAGCCGTGCCACCATCGCGTTCGGTTCTCCCATGCGCGGCGAGTGCCGCCACGCCACGTTCACCGTGGGTGCCGGCGAGATCGATATCGCCGGCCTTGCCAACGCCGGTTGCCGCGAGGTCCGGCTCGAGGGCGGAATCGGCCGGGCAACGCTCGAGTTCACGGGAGCGTGGAAGCGCAACGCGCGGGTGACGGTGGCAATGTCGATGGGCGTGGTGACGCTGCGCATCCCGCGTGGCACAGGAGTTCGCCTCGATGCCAGTCGCTTCCTGAGCGCGCTCAGCGCCGATGGGTTAGAGCGTGACGGAAAGACATGGAGCACGCCGCGGTTCGATGAGGCCAAGCGGAAAATCACCGTGGAGCTCAACACCACCGTCGCCAGCATCGACGTGGACTGGATCGACTAAGCCCGAGCGGCCTACCCCTCCAGCACCGGCATCCGCTGTCGCACGGTTGACGCCTTCGCCCAGATGCGGTCGGCGATCTCGCGCAGCATCACCGCTGCCGCCGTCGTCGGTGCCTCGATGACGATCGGTCGTCCGCGATCGGCGGCATCGGCCATCCCTCCCTGCAGCGGCACCTGCCCCAGCAACTCCGCGTCCAGTTCCTCGGCGAGTCGCTCGCCGCCCCCGGTGCCGAAAAGGTCGTGGCGCATTCCGGTAACCGGGTCCAGAAACCCACTCATGTTCTCGACGATGCCGAACATCGGCACGTTGACCCGCTCGAACATCTTCGCGCCGCGCAGCGCGTCGCCCACCGACATCTCCTGCGGCGTGGTCACGATCACCGCACCGCTCACCAGTACCGACTGCACCAGCGAGAGCTGTGCGTCGCCCGTTCCCGGTGGCATGTCGACGATGAAGCAGTCGAGTTCGCCCCACGCCACGTCGCGCAGGAACTGGTTGATCACCTTCATGATGATCGGGCCACGCCAGATCGCCGGCGCATCGCGATCGACCAGGAAACCGATCGACATCAGCTTGACGCCCCACGCCTCGAGCGGCTGGATGAGGCCGTCGCGCACCGCCGGCTTCTCGTACACACCAGCCATGCGCGGCAGGTTGGGACCGTAGATGTCGGCGTCCATGATGCCGACACGCAGCCCGCGTTCCGCGAGCGCCACCGCGACATTGATCGCCACCGTCGACTTCCCCACCCCGCCCTTGCCCGACGAGATCGCGATCACCCGCCCGAGCCCGGGAATCTCGCTCGGCACCGGCGCCGCCGGCACGCCCGCCGAGGCGCTCTGCGGAGCAGCGTGCGTGGTGGGCGCGGGACCCTCGGGATCACGGACGGCGATCTTTGGCTGGGGAAGGCCGGCCGCGGTCAGCGCCTGACGCACCTGGCGCACCAGCGTGGCGGGATCCTCGCGGCGGAGCAGCACCGTGAACGTCGCCGCACCGTCGGCGGCGACGTCGAGATCGGCGATCATGCCCGATGCCATCATCCCGGTACCCGTGCGTGGGTTCAAGACGCTGTCGAGCGCCGCCTCGATGGTGGACTGGTGCGAAGTGGTCATGGTGTTCCCGTCAGACGGCCTCGACGACACGCACTTCCGGCACCGCCGTGCGGAGTCGCGTCTCGATGCCCTGCTTGAGTGTCACGGTGGAGGCCGCGCATCCCTTGCACGTCCCGCCGAGTCGCACCAGCAGGAGGCCGCTGGCTGTGTCGAAATCGATGACCTCGACGCTTCCCTTGTGTGAGCTGATGTACGGCCGGAGACCGTCGAGTGCGCGCTCGATGCGGTCGAACATGTCGGGGGCGTCGCTCATGCCCGCACCACGACGCCGCCGAGCAGTTCGCGCGCGGCCTGCAGCAGCTCCGCCTGCACCGTCGGCATCGGGCCGGCGATGGCCACGCCTGCGGCCTTGCGGTGCCCGCCACCACCGAAGCGACGGGCAAGCTCGGCGACGTCGACGTCGCCCACGCTCCGGAGCGACACCTTGGTGCGCCCCCCCGACACCTCGCGGAAGAGCAGCGCCATTCGCACCCCGCGGATCGAGCGCGCATGCTCCACCGCGCCATCGAGGTCGTCGGGATCGACGTCATGGCGCTCGAGCGATCCCGGCGGCACGGTCACCCAGGCGAGACCGAACTCGGGCTCCACCACCAGCGTCTGCAGTACTTCGGCCAGCAGCCGCGGACGGCCTTCCGGCGCATTGGCGTAGACATCGAGATAGACCTGCTCGGTGTCGACCCCGGCCTCGACCAGGTCGGCCGCTACCCGGAGCGTGCGCGGACGAGTGTTGGAGAAGCGGAATCCACCGGTGTCGGTGACCAGCGCCACATAGAGGGCGCGCGCGGATTGGTGGGTGATCGGCCACCCCGCCTCGCGAGCCAGGAGGGCGATCAACTCGCCGGTGGCCGCGGCCTCCGGATCGACGAAGCGAGGCCCGTCGGGCAGCACCCCGGGCCCGACGTGGTGGTCGATGCAGGCCACCGGCACGCCGCAGTCGCGCACTGTCTCCGCCAGGATGCCGAGGCGCGAGAGGTCGGCGATGTCGAGTACCACGACGATGTCGGCACGACGCAGCTCCTTTACCGCCTGGGCGCTTCGGTCGACCCCAGGGATGTCGGCGAAGAGGAAGTCGTAGCGGTCGGGCGTGGCCGTGGGGTTGGTGATCGCCACGTCGGCACCGAGGCCGCGAAGGAGATGGACCAGACCGACCTCGCTGCCCAGCCCATCACCATCGGGATTCACGTGGGTGGTGAGGCAGATGCGCTTGCCAGGGACAAGTAGTGCGGCGACGTCGAGAGCGGACATGGAGGGAAAATAGTCGATCGTGGGTGGGGGGCCGCTGGGAGCAGGCAAAGGCGAAGGAAGAAGGGCCGGCTCCTCTCGGGGCCGGCCCTCCTCCATTGACGAACGAACCGACGGGACTACATCCCGCTCTTCGCCAACCTCGAATTCCTGATCCCGTACCCGAAGTAGATCAAGAGGCCAAGTGCCATCCAGACCCCCAGCCGGATCCAGGTGTCCCCCGGCAGGCCGTACATCAGGTAGCCGCAGATCAGGATGCCCATGATCGGCACAAACGGCACCAGCGGCGTGCGGAATGGCCGCGGCAGCTCGGGCCGCTTGTAGCGCAGCACCAGGATGCCGCCGCACACGATCACGAAGGCGAGCAGCGTGCCGATCGACACCAGCTCACCGAGCAGCGCAATCGGGAAGAAACCGGCAATGAGCGACGCTACGATGCCGGTGATGATGGTCGAGATCCACGGCGTGCCGAACTTGTGGTGCACCTTGCCGAACAGCGACGGCAGGAGCCCGTCACGCGACATCGCGTAGAAGATGCGCGGCTGGCCCATGAGCATCACCAGCACCACCGATGCAAGACCCGCGATCGCGCCGATGTTCACGAAGAAGCCCAGCCAGGCGAGGCCCGGACCGGCCTTCTGGATCGCGACGAACACCGGGTGCGCCACGTCGAGCTCGGAGTAGTGTGCCATGCCCGTCATCACCAGCGCCATCGCGATGTACAGCACGGTACAGACGGCGAGCGACCCGAGGATGCCGATCGGAAGGTCGCGCTGCGGGTTCTTCGCTTCCTGCGCCGTCGTCGACACCGCGTCGAAACCGATGAAGGCGAAGAAGATCACGCCGGCGCCCCTGAGGATACCGCTCCAGCCGAACTGCCCCGGGGCGATGTTCTCGGGAATGAACGGTACCCAGTTGGCGGTGTCGATGTACTTGATGCCGAAGCCGATCACCGCGAGGACGATCGCGACCTTCACATACACGATGAAGTTGTTGAACTTCGCCGACTCCTTGATGCCGATCACGAGGAGCACGGTGAGCACCAGCACCATCAGCATCGCCGGAACGTTGAGGACGCCGCTCTGGACCGCGCCACCCGCCGCGGCACAGTTGGCCACCGTGACCGCGGTTTTAGAGATCGCATCGACTGCCACGCCACCCGTTGCCGGGTCAACGCAGAGCTGCGCGCGCACCAGCGTGTGGGTCCCCTCGACGGTGAACGGCGAGCCGGCCAGCGCCGCGGGGATGTGCAGCCCCAGCGAGGCGACGAACGCGGTGAAGTAGCCCGACCAGCCCACCGCGACCGTCGACGCCGCAAAGAGGTACTCGAGGATCAGGTCCCAGCCGATGATCCAGGCGATGAACTCACCGAGCGTCGCGTACCCGTAGGTGTACGCGCTGCCGGCCACCGGGATCATCGCCGCGAACTCCGCGTAGCAGAGGCCGGCGAAGAGACAGCCGAAACCGGCGAGGACGAACGACAGCACGATCGCGGGTCCGGCGTTGTTGGCGGCTGCCGTGCCCGTGAGCACGAAGATGCCGGCGCCGATGATCGCACCGATACCGAGCAGCACAAGATTGGACGCGGTGAGCGTCCGCTTGAGGGAGCCTTCGGCGCCATCCTCCGGCACGATATCGGTCATCGACTTGGTGCGGAACAGACTCACGGCATATACCCCGGAGGAGCGATCTCCTCCCGTTGAGGTGGGACGGACTGCACATCGATGGGTGGTGCGGCATGGGGGGTGGGGACCCCACAAGTCTACGCCCGGTACGGCGATCAGGCCAGATCACCCCCGGGCGGGATTCAGGACCGGGCGCCCCGTCACTTGTAGACAGGAAACTCGTTGTTCTTGTACTTGGCCCAGTAGGCGTCGAGATCGGACTTTACCTTGCCGCTCAGCAGCAGCACCCCGACGAGGTTCGGGAAGGCCATGCCGAGGATCATCAGGTCACCAAAATTCAGGATGTTCGTCGCCGAGACGATTGAGCCGAGGAAGGTGAAGAGCACGAACACGAACTGGAAGATCCGGCTCTTGCCGTCGCCCACCAGATATGTCCAGCACCGTTCGCCGTAGTACGACCAGGAGATCATGGTCGAGAAGGCGAAAAGCAGCACGCAGCCGCTCAGAACGAGCGGGAACCACGAGATGTGCTGGCCGAACGCCCGGGAGGTCAGTGCCGCGCCCTGGTTGCCGGCGATCAGCGCCGCGTTCTCGGGGTTGTTGTACGCGCCGGTGATCACGATCACCAGCGCGGTCATGGTGCACACCACCACCGTGTCGATGAACGGCTCAAGGAGCGCCACGATCCCCTCGCGAACCGGGTATGGGGTGCGAGCCGCCGAGTGGGCGATTGCCGCCGAACCCGTCCCCGCCTCGTTCGAGAACGCGGCGCGACGGAATCCCTGCACCAGCACGCCGATGAAGCCGCCATAGAGGGCCGGCGGAGCGAAGGCACCTTCGATGATCGCGCCGAACGCCGTCGGGATGAGGCTGTAGTTGTCGAACAGGATGTAGAGAGCCGCGGTCACGTAGACGCCGACCATCGTCGGCACGATCTTGTCGGCTACTTCGGCGATCCGCTTGATCCCGCCGATGATCACGACACCGACAAGGGTCGCCATCACCAGGCCGTAGATCCATGGGTAGGTGACCAGGATCGGCATCGATTCCTGCAGCGCGTTCAGCGACTGGCTGACCTGGAAGGTGTTGCCGCCGCCAAGCGACCCACCGATGCAGAGCACGGCGAAGAGCACCGCGAGGACCTTGCCCAGCCCGCCGAGGTTCAGCTCCTTCAGGCCATTGGAGAGGTAGTACATCGCCCCGCCCATCACGTGGCCGTCGGAACGGACCTGTCGGTACTTCTGGCCGAGGGTGCACTCGGCGAACTTGGCCGACATCCCGATCAGGCCGGCAATGATCATCCAGAACGTCGCGCCGGGACCGCCGATCGACACCGCGATCGCCACGCCGGCGATGTTGCCGAGACCGACGGTCGCCGAGAGCGCCGTCGTCAGCGCCTGGAAGTGTGAGACCTCGCCAAGATCGGAGGGGTTGGAGTATCTCCCCCGCGTGACATTTATCGCGTGCTTGAATGCCCGCAGGTTGATGAACCCCATCCGAAACGTCAGGTAGACGGACCCGAGCACCAGCCAGAGCACCACCACCGGCAGTTGCAGGTTGGGATCACTGTTGTTGTCCCAGGATATCACGTCGTAGAAGAACACCGCCGTGAGTGGTTCGACGATTGCCGCGCCGAAAAACCGGTCGATCGCGTCGACCACCCCGGCGCCCGACACCGTCGCGATGGAATCGGAGGCCTGGGCAGCGAGCGGGGCCGTTGCGGCGAGCACCAGTGCAAGGGCCGAGGCGAACGGGCGCACGAATCGGGAGCGACGCGTCATATCACGTCCTGCGATGAGGAAGGAGACTGCGGTGCGTACGTGGGGCCGGCACCGAGGTTGCGGGCCGGCGGACCTCAGACGCTGTAATTCGGTGCTTCGCGGGTGATCGTGACATCATGGGGATGGGACTCGCGAAGCCCCGCGGAGGTCACCTGCACCATCTCGGTGTCTCGCTGCAGGGCGCCGATGTCGGCAACGCCGCAGTATCCCATCCCACTCCTGAGCCCCCCGACCATCTGAAAGAGCACGTCGGACACCGGCCCCTTGTAGGGAACCCGGCCCTCGATCCCTTCCGGCACCAGCTTGGTCGGGGAGACCTCGCCCTCCTGGAAATAGCGGTCAGCCGACCCATCCTGCATCGCGCTCATCGACCCCATCCCCCGGATCAGCTTGAACCGCCTGCCCTCGGCGAGGATGCTCTCACCCGGGCTCTCCTCGGTTCCGGCGAGCATCGAACCCATCATCACCGATGCTGCCCCCGCCGCCAAGGCCTTGACGGCGTCACCCGAGTACTTGATGCCGCCGTCAGCGATCACGGGCACGTCCCCCGCTCCGCGAACGGCATCGATGATCGCGGTGATCTGCGGAACGCCGACCCCCGTGACCACTCGCGTGGTGCAGATCGACCCGGGCCCGATGCCGACCTTGACCGCATCAGCCCCCCGCTCGACCAGCGCGCGAGCCCCACTCTCGGTGGCAACGTTGCCGCCGATGAGCTGCACATCGGGGAACGCGTCGCGAAGCATGGCAATCGTATCGAGGACGCCATCGGAGTGCCCGTGCGCCGAATCCACCACGACCACGTCAACCCCGGCCCCGACCAGCGCCGCGGCGCGGGTGCGCGCCTCTGCGCCCGAACCCACGGCCGCGGCCACCCTCAGGCGCCCGTGCTGGTCCTTGTTCGCGTCGGGATGATCGCGACGCTTGAAGATGTCCTTCACCGTGATCAATCCCTTGAGCACGCCATCGGGATCGACCACCGGCAGCTTCTCGATCCGGTGCCGCGCCAGGATCGCCTCGGCCTCTTCGAGCGTCGTGCCGACGGGGGCCGTCACCAGCCGCTCGCGCGTCATCGCCTCTGAAAGCAGGCGCTCCATGTTCGACTCGAACTGAAGGTCACGATTGGTGATGATGCCGATCAGTCGCCCCTCACCATCGACGATCGGCACGCCCGAGATCCGGAAGCGGCGCATCAGCGCAGCCGCCTCGCGCAGTGGCCGATCGGGGCCAAGCGTGATCGGATTGCGGATCATCCCGCTCTCGCTCCGCTTCACCCGGTCGACTTCGGCGGCCTGCCGGTCGATCGACATGTTCTTGTGGATCACCCCGATCCCCCCGGCACGCGCCATCGCAATCGCCATCTCGGCCTCGGTGACCGTGTCCATGGCAGCGGCGACCAGCGGGATGTAAAGGGGAATGCTGCGGGTGAAGTGGGTGGCGGTCGAGACCAGGCGGGGATGCACGGTCGAATGCCGCGGGATGAGAAGGACGTCATCGAACGTGAGGGCGTGGCCCGGCCGGATGGTGCTCATCCGGTCTGGCCGCCCGATGGAGGCGCGGTGGGGGGCGCGGCGTCTGCAGGAGGCGGTGCCTTGGGTGGCTGCGTGAGTTCGCGTGCGGTCTTCGATGCTTCGTCAACCACCGCACCCGCTGCGGACGCGAGGCCCTTCATCACCTTTGATGCGCTGTCGAACACCCCGACGGTGCCCGAGATCGCGTTGATCGGCACTTTCCCCGCCCGCATCGTGTCCTCGACGCGCTCGGTGATTCGTGCGAAGATGTTGGTTGGTGCGGACCGCTCGGCGTACTTGCTCTCGAGGAACTCGACGAAGTCGAGCACCTGATACGCCCGTTCATCGGAGAGCGTATCGAGCTTGCGGAGCAACCGGTCCTTCAGGTGCTCATTCATGATGTCTCCGGGCTCAGTCGAGCCGACGGACGAAGTTCAGGACGGGAGTCGGAAGGAAACGCGTGCGTCCACTCCTCACCGTGGCGCGAACGCGAATCCGGGCCAGTGGCTCGAGATTGCGGAAGCGCTCGACCTCGTCGGCCCGTACGACGAGATAGACGAAACCGGTTTCAGGAAGCGGGCCGCGGGCCAGGATGTATGGCTGCCCGGGAGGGAGTTCAGGCCTCAGCTCGTCGGCCTGCTGCACCGCAAGCACCTGCAGCGTCCACTCGACCGGCTGACCCACGTAGCGCTCGGGGTTCTCTCGCACATCGGCGCCGCTCACCTGGTTGACCGGGGCCAGGTCGCTGAGCGACGCATCGCGCGTCCACGCGTCGATCCGAATCCGCGTCCAGCCTTCACGGCGCTCCACCACTTCGACGCGGAGCGGCGATTCGATCGTCCCCACGGCGGCCCCGCGAGGCGTGGTACTTAGCATCGACCCCGCCGAGAGGGTTGTCGCGGCGCCTGCGGTTGTGCCGGGAGTGGTTGCTGAACCCGCGGCAACTGGCGATGGAGCAGGCGCGACGGCCTGGCCGGCGGCGAGCGCGCTCGTCACCACCCACCCCGTGCGCCGGACCTTGACCCATCCACCCCGCTTCTCGAGCTCCTTGAAGAGCGCGCCGGCGCGTGCCATGGCGATGGTGGCGCCGGTTCCGGGACCGGTCCGCACCGCCGTCCCCGCGCTGATATTGACCGCGACGTCGAATCCTTCCCGGATGTCGTCGCGCAGCGCTGGCTCCGAGATCCATCCCTCGAGTGTCGCTTCCTGCCAGGTGCCCCGGATACCCGCCGTGGAAAGCGTCGCGTCCTTTGCGATGCGAGCAAGCACGGTGCCGCCCGGATCCTTCACCAGGTCGGCGGGCGCAATGGTGCGTCGCGCAGGCTGTTGGGCCTGCAACGACGCCGCGAACACCAGCATCAACGCAACGATGCAGGCTGGTAGGCGATATTGAGCGGAAGTAGATTGCGGCGCGCCGGTCACGACCGGGAGTGTAGACCTCGCGGAGGAGCATGTCAAACGCCAGCAGGCGCGTCGCGCCGGTCATCCTCGTCGTTCTCGATGGCTGGGGCTGGCGCCCCGAACCCGATGGAAACGCGATCGCCCTCGCTCGCACCCCGACGTGGGACCGGATGGTGGCAGGGTCGCCGCTCGCGTTGCTCGACGCGAGCGGGCTCCGGG
>JACDBX010000086.1 GCA_013694695.1 Gemmatimonadales bacterium
GCACCGGCCCCACCCGCTGCTGCGCCAGCTCCGCCACCGCCGGCGAAGCCGGCGCCTGCTGCCCAGCCGACGGCGGCACCAACGCCGGCACCCTCCGCGCCCGCGCCGGCCTCGGCTGGCGCCGATGAATCGGCGGAAGAGCGGCTCAAGCGGAAGTCCACGCCGCTGGTGCGGCGCATGGTGGAGGAGCATGGGCTCGATCTTGGCGCGATCCCCGGTAGCGGCTCGGCTGGTCGTGTGACCAAGCAGGATGTAATCGACTTCATGGAGTCGGGTACTCCCGCCGCCGCACCGGCTGCTGGCCAGGCCGACGGCTCGCCGGCACCCGTGGCCGCCGCCCCTGCGCCGTCCAGCTCGCCGGCCGCGTCCATCCCCTCGCTCCCCGCCGGCACACCGGTGATGGCGTGGGAGGGAGATCGGGTCGAACCGTGGACCCGCATCCGCAAGCTCACCGCCGATCACATGGTGCTGTCACGGCGCGTGTCGGCCCACGTCAACTCGCTGATCGAGGTCGACTTCACCCACGTGGCCAACGTGCGGCGTTCGCTCAAGGCAGGTTTCGCGGAGCGCGGCGTCAACCTCACCTTCCTCGCGTTCATCGTGAAGGCGATCGCCGACAACCTTCGCAAGCACCCGGTGATCAATGCTGCCGTATCGGGCGACAACACCGTCTTCCGCCGCGACATCAATGTGGGCATCGCGGTGGCACTCGACTGGGGGTTGATTGTCCCGGTGGTCCGTCACGCCGACGAGTTGTCACTGCTCGGCATTGCGCGTGCGGTGCAGGACCTCGCCGATCGCGCCCGCAACCGGAAGCTTGCGCCGGATGACGTGCAGAAGGGGACGTTCACGATCACCAACCCTGGCGGGTTCGGCACGTATGTCGGTACGCCGGTCATCAACCAGCCGCAGGTCGCGATCCTCGCCGTCGGTGCGATCGAGAAGCGCCCCGCCGTGATCACGCTTCCTGACGGCAGCGACGCGCTTGGCATCCGGACCAAGGGCATGATGGCGCTGGCATTCGACCACCGGATCGTCGATGGCGCGGACGCCGACCGCTTCCTCGCCGACGTGCGCCAGACGCTGCACGCCTTCCCCGAGCAGCAGGGCTGACGTGGCACGGGTGCTGACGGCGGCGCGGGTCACGGTCGCGCCCGAGCACGCTGAAGCCTGGCTGGACACGCTTGAGGTGCTGGCGGCGCGTCTCCGGGCGCGCGGCCAGCACCTCTGGGTTTTCCGGGCGGAGGGGCGGGACAATCAGTGGCTGGAGTTCACCGAGGGACCCGACCCGGCGTCGCACCGCACCACCGGCCCGGCCGACGACCAGGAACGCGCCCTCGAGGCGTCGCTCCGGGAGCTGGCTTGCTATGATGAAGAGTCGACCGCGTTGCGGTGGCAGGAAGTATCCTTGATCCGTCCGGGGAGGACTGATGGCGCGACAGATAACTGATGACGCCGGCCGGACGTGGGAGGCAGCGCCCAGCGGCCGGGTCACTCAATACGACATCGACGAGATGTCGATCGAATTTCGGTTGGTGGACGGCAGCACTGACGAACGAAGGTTCGCCCGTTTTTCGCCGCGATGTGCCAAGATCGGCGAGAGTGCGTTCGAGGAAACCACCGATGCCGCGCTGCAGTCCCTGCTGCGGACGTCGCAAGTGGCGTGGACGTCGCCGGACGGCGGGTACGCCACGCCGGCGTGACATGATCGATCTCCACTGTCACTCGACGGCGTCGGACGGGATGCTCGCCCCAGCCGACGTGGTCCGGCACGCCGCTGTGGTTGGCATCGCGACGCTGGCGCTCACCGACCACGACACCACCGCGGGCGTGGCCGAGGCGATGGAGACCGGTCGCGAGGTGGGAGTCAACGTGATCGGGGCGTGCGAGTTCTCGGTGCAGGTGCGCTGGGGGGAGATGCACCTTCTCGGCTATTTCCTCCCCGTCGGAAACCGCCGCCTTGAGGATTTCCTCGTGCATGCGCGCGATGGTCGCGACCGGCGCGCTCGCGCGATGGTGTCGCGCCTCAACGGTCTCGGTCTTCGCATCGCCTTCGACGACATCCGACGGATCGCCGATGGTGGCGCGGTCGGGCGCCCGCATGTGGCGCGCGCACTGCTCGCTGGCGGCCACGTGACGACGATTCAGCAGGCGTTCGATCGATACATCGGAACCGGCCGGCCGGCATTCGTCGACAAGGAACTCCCGCCGTTGCGTGACGTCGCCGACCTGGTGCACGCAGTCGGCGGCATCGTGTCGGCGGCGCACCTCAAGCGTCACGGCACCCGCACCGAGCTCGCCGAGCTCCGCGACCACGGTCTCGACGCAGTCGAAACCCGTCATCCGAGCCACGACGGCGAGACCCGGGCCACGATCACCGAAGCCGCCGAGGCGCTCGACCTCGGTCGCACCGGCGGCTCCGACTGGCACGGCGATCTTGACACCATCGGAACCCACGCCCGGCTCGGATCGCAGGACGTTCCCGATGAATGGCTGCCGCCACTCCAGCATCGCCGACCGGCGGCCAGCGCGACATGAGTATCGATCTCGCCGGGCGGGTTGCCCTCGTGACGGGGGGTGCGCGCCGCCTTGGCCGCGCGTTCGCGGTCGGGCTGGCCGAGCGCGGCATGCACGTGGCCGTGCACTTCGACAGCTCATCTGACGAAGCTGATGAGGTCGTCGCGGCGCTGGGTGCCGCAGGACATCGTGCCGCCGCGTTCGGCGCCAATCTCACCGACGCCGATGCGGCCTGTGCGCTCCCGGGCCGGGTGGTGGCACACTTCGGCCGGCTCGACGTGCTGGTCAACTCCGCGGCGGTGATGGAGCGACTCGGCGTTGCCGACACCACCGTGGCGCAGTGGGACGCCATCATGCACCTCAACCTGCGCGCGCCCTTCCTGCTCGCGCAGCAGGCCGCGCCGTACCTGAAACAGCACGGTGGCCGGATCGTCAACATTGCCGACCTCGGCGGCCTCGAGCCATGGCCCTCCTACGCGGCGCACTCGATCAGCAAGGCCGGCGTGGTGATGCTCACCAAGGTGCTCGCCACGGCGCTGGCGCCCGACATCAACGTGAACGCAATTGCCCCAGGCACCGTGCTCGTGCCGGACGATTACGACGACGCGCGCCGCACCTTTCTCACCGAGACCACTC
>JACDBX010000180.1 GCA_013694695.1 Gemmatimonadales bacterium
TGGGCCCGGCGCGATTCGAACGCGCGACCTCTTGCTCCGGAGGCAAGCGCTCTATCCAGCTGAGCTACGGACCCCAAACCCGCACGGCATCCTCGCCGGCGAGCGGGGAGCAATATAGCGCCGTGCGCCGCGGTCGGCAGCGCCCGTCCCGCCGTTGCGTGTGCCGCCAGCCCGGAGGCTCGTCACGGTGGGCATGAGCGCACCCCCCCGCCGACCGAAGACCGGGCCGAAGCCCTGCACGAGTACGAATCGTGGGCCGAGCTGCCGGTGCAGGTGCTGGGCGCCGTTTGGCTCGTCCTGCTGATCCTCGAGTTCACGAACGGCCTGTCCTCGGCGCTCGTGGTGGTCTCGACGCTCATCTGGGCGGTGTTCATCATCGATTTCGCGATCCGCATCAAGCTCGCGCCCCGGCGGCGGGAATTCCTGCGCAGCAACTGGCTCACCGCGCTCTCGCTCATCGTCCCGGCTCTTCGCATCGCCCGACTTGCTCGCGCGCTGCGCTTCCTGCGCGCGGCGCGCGGCGTCCGCCTGGTGCGGGTGGTGGCCTCGGTCAACCGCGGGATGCGCGCTCTCCGCCGCACCATGGGGCGGCGCGGATTGGCGTACGTGCTGATCGTCACCGTGATCGTGACGCTGGTGGGCGCCGCGGGGATGTACGCCTTCGAGGGAGTCGATACACCCACTGCGGGTATCGGCAGCTATGCCGAAGCGCTGTGGTGGACGGCGATGATCATGACTACGATGGGAAGCCAGTATTGGCCAACGTCGCTCGAGGGTCGGATCCTGTGCGTGTTGCTCTCGCTCTACGCCTTCTCGGTGTTCGGGTACGTGACTGCAGCGCTCGCCTCGCACTTCATCGACCGCGATGCGGAGCGGCCCGACGCCTCCGTGATGGGCCAGGAGCCGATCCGCGAGCTGCGCGACGAGATCGTGCGGCTCACCGCCGAGGTTCGCGCGCTGTCCGAGCACCGACGGGCGTGACGCCACGGCTGGTCCGGATTAGATTCGCGAATCCCACATCCCCGAGGTCAGATGACCGTCCCGACCCGTCGAGGGTTCACGCTGATCGAGGTGCTCGTTGTGGTGGTGATCATCGGCATCCTCGCCGCCGTCGCCATCCCGAAGTTTCGCGCCAGCAAGGACAAGGCAAAGCTCGCCACCGTGAAGACGGACCTGAAAAACCTCCGCACCGCGCAGGAGGCCTACTACGGGTACAAGGGTCGGTACACCACCGCGCTGTCCGCGACACTCTTCAAGCTGAGCACCGGCAACACCGCGTCGATGACGGGCGGCACGTTGTCGTTCACCGGCACTGTCACCAACGCCAGCATTTCCGGCACGCCGAAGTCCTGCAAGGTAAGCGTCGGGGTCACCGCGACCACCGAAGGCAAGATGATCTGCAGTTGATCGGCCCGGCTGGATCTTGAGGAAAAGTTCGACCCGCCTGTCGATATTCTGGTTAGCATGCTTGCCCAGAAACACGAGCCAATGGACCAACACGGGGAGGCCACATGATCCACGACAACATTCTTGGCACGATCGGAAACACGCCCGTCGTGCGAATCAACGCGATCGCCCCGTCGCACGTCACGATGTACGTGAAGTGCGAGGCCTTCAATCCGATGTCATCGGTGAAGGACCGACTCGCGATCGGCATCATCGAGGACGCCGAACGGCGCGGCGCGCTCAAGCCAGGCCAGACGGTGATCGAGGCGACCTCCGGTAACACCGGCATCGCGCTTGCGATGGTCTGCGCGGTGAGAGGGTACCCGTTCATCGCCGTGATGGCGGACTCCTTCTCCATCGAGCGCCGAAAGTTGATGCGGATGCTTGGCGCCAAGGTGATTCTCACGCCAGCGGCGGCCCGGGGTTCCGGAATGGTCACGAAGGCGCGGGAACTCGCCGAGGCGAACGGGTGGTTTCTCACCGAGCAGTTCGACAATCCCGCGAATCCGGCATACCACCGCAGCACCACCGGGCCCGAGATCCTGCGCGACTTCGCCGGCAAGCGACTCGACTACTGGATTACCGGCTACGGTACCGGCGGGACGCTCACCGGAGCAGGCGACATGCTTAAGCGTGCCCGCCCGGATCTCAAAATCATCGTGACCGAGCCCGAGGTGGCCGCTCTGCTGTCCGGGAAGGAGTGGGCATCGCACAAGATCCAGGGCTGGACACCCGACTTCGTCGGGTCGGTGCTTGATCGCACCCTCTACGACGAGATCGTCGCGGTGAGCGACGTCGAAGCTCGCGACGCCGCCCGCGAGCTCGCATCGAGGGAGGGGATCTTCTGCGGCGTGTCGTCTGGGGGAACCTTCGCCGCGGCGCGCAAGGTTGCTGAGCAGGCCCCAAAGGGGTCAGTGCTGCTCGCAATGCTGCCCGACACCGGCGAGCGCTACCTCTCGACCTTTCTCTTCGAAGGGATCAACGAGGGCACCGACGAGTTGTAGGCGGGGATGATCGACGAAGGGCGAGGATTCGCCCAGCGAATTCGCCAGCCGCAGTCGACGGTGCGGCGCTACCCGAACGAGCGCGACGATCGAAAGGGCCACAGGGAGGAGCATCGCGGTCGTCGCCGTACTGCTCACCCACATCGAGATGAAGGTGGTGGCGATCATCACGCTTCCGACGAGGCGACGCGGTCGCATCCCGCCCACCCGCACGATCGAGAGCGCCATCCGCAGGTGCAGCCCGGTGCGCTGCCAGGCGGCCGCGATCAGGAAGCCGCCCATGAAAAGGAAGATGACCGGGTTGGCGTACGGTGCGGCCGTGGCGCCGATAGACGAGATACCGAGGAGGGGAAAGAGCACCAGCGGCACCAGGGACGTGGCCGCGATCGGAATGGCCTCGGTGACCCACCATGTGGCCATCAGCACGCCGACGGCAGCCGTGCGCCACGCGGGGTGGGTGAGACCGTCGGGCGTCGGCACGACGAGCATTGCGCCGCAGAGGACTATGCCGGCGGCGACGCCGATGTGGTTGCGTTGAAGCATCGGGACAGCATAGGGCCGTTGGATGTTGGCCGCTAGCTGTGAGCCGTCGGCTGCCAGCCGTCAGC
>JACDBX010000062.1 GCA_013694695.1 Gemmatimonadales bacterium
GATCGGTAGGCTGTTTTCCAAATTTTTGAAAATATTCCTCCGTTCTCTTAGCTTTAAGTTTCTCGAGCTCTTCATTGATGACTTCTTTTTCCGACTTTCCAACATGTTCAGCCTATTTTTGAATTACGTCAACCTTTCGCCTTCTGTTCTCTTTCTCCCCTTCTAAACTCCCTTCTCCCTTCTCCCTTCTCCCTTCTCTCTTCTCTCTTCTCCCTTCTCTAGTATTTTTCCTCATGACCCACGCCTACGCCGCCCTCGCCGCCGATACCCCCCTCGCACCGCACTCGATCACCCGTCGCGCGGTCGGTCCTACCGATGTCGCCATCGAGATCCTGTTCTGCGGGGTCTGCCATTCCGACCTCCACACCGCCCGAGGCGAATGGGGTGGCACGAAGTGGCCCTGCGTGCCGGGCCACGAGATCGTCGGGCGGGTGAACGCGATCGGCGCCGACGTGACGGGCCATGCCGTCGGCAGCATGGTGGGAGTGGGCTGCCTCGTCGATTCGTGTCGCGAGTGTCACGCCTGCGAGGACAACCTCGAGCAGTACTGCGACACCGGCGCGACATGGACGTACAACTCTGTCGACAAGCACCTGGGCGGCGTGACCTTCGGCGGCTATTCCACCGACGTCGTGGTCGACCAGGCATTCGTGCTGCGCATCCCCGAATCGCTCGATCCCGCGGGCGCTGCACCACTCCTCTGTGCTGGTGTCACGACCTTCTCACCACTGCGCCATTGGAATGTCGGCACCGGTTCGCGGGTCGGTGTGGTTGGCCTCGGCGGGCTGGGGCACATGGCCGTGAAACTGGCGCACGCGATGAGCGCCGAGGTCACGCTCTTCACCACGTCGCCCGGCAAGGAAGCCGACGCGCGCCGGCTCGGCGCCGATCACGTGGTGGTGACGCAGCGTGGCGCGACGACGGCACCTGTCACCCCGTCACTCGACCTGATCATCAACACCGTTTCCGTCCCCCACTCGCTCGACCCATATCTCGGTGCGCTCGATCGCGAGGGGGTGATGGTGATGGTCGGCGTGCCACCCGAGCCGCACCAGTCGCCCAGCATGATGGCGCTGATCACGCGACGGCGCTCCCTCGCGGGATCGCTCATCGGCGGCATCGCGGAGACACAGGAGATGCTGGATTTCTGTGCGGAACACGGCATCGTGAGCGACATCGAGGTGATCCCGATGCACGCGATAAACGAGGCCTACGAGCGAATGCTCAAGAGCGACGTGAAATATCGCTTCGTGATCGACATGGCCACGCTGCGATACGCCACGTCCGGCCAGGGGGCTGCCTAGCCGAGGCTTGCAGCGATCTCCTCGATCTGCTCCGCGTGCCGCGTCTCGTGGAATCCCACGAATGCCACCCATTGATACATCGACATCTCGCCGAGCTGGGCGTGCGGGTAGCTGATCGAACCGAGCGCGAGGCCATCGGCAGCATCGAGCGCGTCCAGCAACGCCGTGCGGCTGCCTTCCAGCGCGTTCCAGGCGGTGCCGAGATCGATTCCCGTCTGGGGCACTCCGCGTTCGGGCGCGTTCACCCGGTACTTCCTGTTGTGGACCCGGTAGCCCCGGAAGCTTTCGAGCTGCGCCGCGTCATCCACCTCCGGGCCCAGCCCGCCGTCGCGCGCGTTCGTGACCATCTCGACGAAAAGTCCGGTCACCATTGCCTCGATCCGGGCAAGGTGGTGCACCACTTCGGCGACACTCCACCCGCCCGCGGCCGGAGCGTGCCCGGTCTGTCCGGCGGGCACCGCATCGACGACATGACGCAGGTGCTCCCGCGTGATGTTGAGGTGATCACGCAACTCGATGATGCGGGGGTGGATATGATCCTCCGTGCCGTGAACAGTGCTCGAACGCGTCGGATCGGATTGCGTCAGCGGATGCGGGGTTGGATTCGTCCGCCAGCATCGACCTGTCCGATCGGCTGCACCACCTGGTCGATGATTTCGGTGCCTCGCTCGCGAATCCCGCTCAGCACCCCCGGCAGGGTGTAGCTGTCGGCACGCGCGACGTCGATGTCGTAGCCCATGTCGGCGAGAGCACCGACGGTGACGCGGCTCATCGCCATCGCCCCGCCGGCCCAACCCGTCATCAATTCGGTCTGGAAGATCGTCTCGCGCCAATGGCCGCCGCGCGTGCCGGAACCACCGGTGTTCTCGACCGGAATGCCGCTTGCCGCGTCGGTCGCGCCCAGCGCACCGTACCCGCTCACGCCGATCGCCCCGGTGAACCGCGGATCAGGACCGTAAGGATCGGCCACCCAGCCTTGCCACGTCGGGCCCCAGAGCGTGCCGATGCCAAGCACGTGAACCATCTCGTGCAGCACCACACCGCCCAGGATCCCGCTCACCGCCATCGCCGCCATGTCGGCCTCATCGAATGCCATGGTTCCGATTACAGGCAGGCCGCGGGCGCCGTAGCGCACCAGGCACGGTCCGGCGTATCCCAGGATGCTCCCCGCTCCGTCGATCGGGATGATCGCCGCGGTGATCAGCAGTCCGTCAACCGTCTCGGCGATGGCCGGCTGCGCAGCGCTGCATGTTCCCTGTGGCAGTGCTAGCGGAACAGGGTACGCGTTCCCGGTGCTGCGGATGATCGCGTTCAGGCGTGCGGCCGCCGTCGTGAAGGCCGCAATCACCGCTGGCGTCGGGTTGCCGCTCAATCGCACCTGCACATACGCACCAGGAGGCGTGACGGTCCCACCAGCCCCGGATGGTGGCGGCGGCGGCGGTGGCGGCGGTGGTGGCGGTTGTGGCGAGGGCGGACTGGCGGGTGGAGCCGTCGGCGCATTCACGACGACAAGCAGCGTATCCGCGAGAAAGCCAGCGCTGGCGATGATGCTGGCATTTCCACCCTGCCGGCCGATCACTGTACCGCTCCCGCTGACTGTCGCGGTGGCGGTACTGGTGCTGCGGTACTGGACGCCCGAACTTCCAAGCAGGTTGGCGCGCCGGTCGCGCACGGTGGGCGTGATCCGGACCGTATCGCCCACATCGATCGTCGCGTTGCGCGGCGCGATCGCGAGCATGGCGGGCCCGCCGAACGTGAGGACGACCCGCACAGAATCGGTCGCACCGTCGGGAGCGCGGGCCACGAGCCACGTTGCGCCGGTGTCGCGCGCCACGACGAGCGCGCCGTTCACCACCTGAAGTGCGGCCGTGCGACTCGACAGCGTGATGCCAGCGGGTATCGCGATCGTTGCTCCACCGCGGGTGAGCCCGCTCATGCTGATCGCCGCGGAATCACCCGGAATCATCGCCACCGGCGGAACCAACCGGAGTGATATGTAGTCCGCGCGGGCCACCGTGATGCTGCGCGCCGCCGAGATGGTGGGATCCGCCACGAACGTGACCGATACAATCGCCGTGCCCTCGGCCCGTGCTTCGAGGAATCCGTCCGGTCTCACCGCGATGATCGATGGATCAGACGAGAGCACGGTGAATTCGTCAGCGCGCGCGACGCGGGAGTTGCCATCGACCACGACGCGCAGGGTGACCGATGTCAGGTCGCCAAGCGCGATCGGGGGGGCGTCCAGCACCAACTGGGTGACGGATGGCGCGAGCGGCTCCGTGGCCTGGTCGGCACACGCAGTCGCAAGCAGCACTGGGATGAACATTCGGGAGAAGTGTCGGATCACGTTGTGTGTTTGAATGTATATCGTCCGGAACAGACCCTGGCAGGAGGGCGACGAGCCAACCGCTCGCCGCCCGGCTGCGCCTAAGGGAGGAACTTGCCGCGCTGGTCGACCCGGGCAATCGGTTCGAGCACAGATTCGCCCAGCTGCACCCCGGCCTGCAGCCCCGAGGTTCCGCCACCCGGGCCAACCAGTGCCGGCAACGAGTAGGCATCGGCGCGGCTCGGATCGACGGCGTACCCCATGTCGCCCAGGGCTCCGACCGTCAACGCACTCATCTGCATGGCCCCGCCCGCCCAGCCGGTCATCAGCTCGTCCCGAAAGACCGACTCGCGCCAGTGACCACCGCGGGTACCGCTACCTCCGGTGTTCTCGACCGGCACGCCGAGCGAGGCATTGAGCGCCCCGAACACACCGTATGCGCCGGTGGCGCGCTGACCCATGAAGACCGGGTCGGTCCCCTGCGGATCCGCGACCAGCGCCTGCCGATCTGGACCCCACAACGTCCCGATCCCGAGCACGTGTAGCATCTCGTGCAGTACCACACCGTTGAGCAGGCCGCGGCTCGACATCAAGTCCATGTCTACTTCGTCGAATGACATTACACCAAGGGCCGGAATGCCCCGGGTACCGGTGCGTACGAGGCATGGTCCTGCCTGGCCGAGAATCGAGCCGGGACCATCAATCGGGCCGACCGAGGCAAGGATCAGGAGGCCACCTACCGTTTCGTTGATTGCCGGTTGCGACGCATTGCACTGACCGGCGCCGAGGTTGATCGGGACCGGAAAGCTTCCGCTCATCCCCTGGATCACGTCGTTCAGTCGTGCAGCGGCCTGCAGAAAGGCCGCCGCGATGACGGGTGAGGGGGTTCCGCCGACGAACCGCACGCTCACCAACCCGTTGAATGCTTGCGGCGGCGAGATTACCGGTGCCTCGGCCACCGTCAACCGCATCGTATCGGCCACCGTCCCGATCTCGGCGAGGATCATCACCGACCCGGCAGCGCGCGCTGTCACCAGCCCGGCGGCGGAGACCGTCGCCAAAGCCAGGTTGGTCGACCGGTACAGTGCGCGCTGGGAAAGGTTCGTGCCTGACGAACCGCTCACCACCGAGCTCACCGTGGCTGTTTCGCCGACCTTGAGGGCGACGAGACGTGGTGAAATCGAAACCTTCGTCGGCCGGTCGACCGACGCCGAGGGGGCGCTGCCGTCGGGGGTGACCAGGGATGAATCGGAACAGGCAGCGGCGAGCAGCACCAGCGGTAGCGCGGCGCGCCGGAGGACCTGCGATTGGACGGATCGGTGGTTCAAGTAGCGACCTCGATGCGAGGGTCGATTCTCAACTGGGGCGGCTCGACCTATTGAACGCGGGTTTTCCGCGGAAAGTTCGGGCAGATGTGCCGCTCGGGGTGAGCCAGTCGTCGTGTGGAGTGACGGCCCCGATTGGGGCCGGTTTCGTCGGTCCCGGTTCTGGAGTGTTGTCATGCGTCCACTTGTGATCCTCGGTATCCTCCTCATCCTGGCCGGCGGCGTCGTCCTGGTTCGCGGTCTGAACATGACCACCCAACGCGAGGTCGCGGACATCGGTCCGATCGAGGTGACCACCACCGAAACGACGATGGTGCCGAGCTGGGTGGGCGCGGTCGCCGCCGTGGCCGGGGTGGCGCTGGTGCTGGCGGGATCCGGAAAAAAGACATAGCGCTCCCTTTGCCGGGTGGGATGGACCGGTTTTCCTTTCGCCATGACCGAATCACGGGCCTGGACCTTTATCGTGGTGGCCGGGCTACTTGAAATCGCATGGGCGATTGGCATCAAGTACAGCGACGGGTTCTCGAAGCCGGTGCCGAGCGCGCTGACCATTGCGGCGATGGCTGCGTCGATGTGGTTGCTGGCGCAGGCGTTGCGCGTTCTCCCGGCGGGATCGGGGTACGCGGTTTGGACCGGGATCGGCGCAGTGGGCACGGCGATCCTCGGGATCGTGCTGCTGGGTGAGTCGCGATCGCTGCCCCGCGTGCTGTTCATTGCGATGATCGTCGGGGGAATCGTCGGGGTCCGCGTCGTGAAGTAGCAGACTGCGCACGGGAACCCGGCCGTGCTCTCTTCTCCTCACCCCCCTCCCCTGCTAGTTTTTTCGCTCAATCGGCCAGATAGCTCAGTTGGTAGAGCACGTGACTGAAAATCACGGTGTCGTCAGTTCGATTCTGACTCTGGCCACTCAAGTTCCAACATGCAGAAGGGGGACCCCGCCGGGTCCCCCTTCGTTGCGTCACCAGCCGATCGCTTCGCTCACATTCGGCCGTTCCGGCTGGCGACCGCGCGGCGACTCTTGTTCGTCGCCGTGGTGGTAACGACGCCACCGTGTCCTCGCTCCTTTGTCGCGCAAGGCGGCCACATGCCGCCTCCGTTTCCCGAAGCATTGCGCACGCGGACACGTACCCGCGCCGCGCTCCGCTACCTGTTGGCCCGATCGGCCTCGTGTCCCTGGTAGAAGTCGTCGAGTTCACGATCGACGTCGTCCTTGGCGAGCCCGTAACGCTCCTGCAGCTTCCCGGCGAGATTCTCCCGCTTGCCATCGATCACGTCGAGATCATCGTTGGTCAGCTTGCCCCACTTCTCCTGGACCTTCCCCTTCATCTGCTTCCAGTTCCCTTCCATCGTATCGTGATTCATCAGGCACTCCTGATAAGGGTTCGAAGTGATGCGAGTACCGAGAACGACGAATCATCGAGGTGCTGTAACACAGCGGCGGATGTGTACAGTGTCGCCATGACGTGGCCTGCTACACGGTTCCGGCGACGACCGTCAGCGGCGAGCGACGAGGCGCAACGCACCGGGAGCGCTCACCGACTCAAGCCAGTCGAAGAGCGCTCCGGGATACTGCGGGCGGAATCGTGAATACTGCGACGCAGCAGCAAAGAAATGGTCGGCGAAGCCCGGCGCGATAGGACCCTAGGTGAGGTCGGTCTGGCTCTCGATGATGCGGCCCACCAGTCCGTACTCCACCGCATCAGCGGCTTCGAGCCAGAAGTTGCGGGTGGTGTCGTCCTCGATGCGCTCCACCGTCTGCCCGGTTTCACGCGCCATGATGCGATTCAACCGTTCGCGCATCTTCACGATCTCGCGCGCCTCGATCGCGATGTCGCTCGCCGTGCCACCCATCCCGCCCGCTGGCTGGTGCAGCAGGAAGCGGGTATTGGGAAGGCAGAAGCGATGCGTCTTCGGCACGGCCACAAAAATCAGCGCACCGGCGCTCGCCACCCATCCGGTGCCCACGATGCGTACCTCGGGCTTCACGAACCGGATCATGTCGTGAATGGTGTCGCCGGCCTCCACATGCCCGCCCTGGGAATTGAGGTAGACCGTGATCGGCTCCTCCGATTCCGCCGCCAATGCCAGCAGTTGAGCCATCACCCTCTCTGCGAGGATCTGGTTGACCTCTCCGGAGATCAGGATGGTGCGCGACTTGAAAAGCTTCATCCCGATCGGGTCAGGAACCACCGCCTGCGTGGCGACCGGCTGATCGGAATCGGATTCAGGATTGAGCTTTGTCATGCGGGGGAATCTAGGCGGAGAAAGGCTGATGGGGGATGGAGGATGGTGGATGGAGGGCATAGGGCCATTGGCTATCATCCATCATCCATCATCCATCAGCCATCAACCATCAGCCATCAACCATCGTCCATCAGCCATCATCCATCATCCATCCTCCATCAACCGTCAGCTCCGCATGCCCGAACCGAGGTCCCGGGTCTTAGATTACCGGCCATGTCATCTGCCCCCCGCCGCGGGCTCACGGTGCTCGACCATCCCCTCATCCGGCATAAGCTCGCCCTCCTCCGGGACGCCAGCACCACCTCGCGCGATTTCAAGCAGCTCGTGGGCGAGATCGCGGCATTGATGACCTACGAGGTCACCCGCGACATTCCCACCGAACCGGTGACGGTCGAGACGCCCCTCGAACAGTGCATCGGCGCCCAGATTGTCGGAAAATTGGCGCTGGTCCCCATCCTGCGGGCTGGCCTGGGCATGGTCGACGGCATCACGCAGCTGATCCCCAATGCCCGGGTCGGGCACATCGGACTCTACCGGGATCACCAGACCCTCCTCCCGGTGTCATATTATTTCAAGGTGCCCACGCCGGTGGCCGATCACCGCTTCCTCGTGCTGGACCCGATGCTGGCTACCGGCGGCTCGGCGATCGCAGCGGTGAGTGAGCTTCGCCGGGTGGGCGCGGCAGACATCACCCTCCTCTGCCTGGTAGCCGCTCCCGAGGGAGTGGCAGCATTTACGGCTGCCTGCCCCGACGTGCCGATCTATACCGCCGCCCTGGACCGCGAACTCGACGCGCAGGGATACATCCTACCTGGACTCGGCGATGCCGGGGACCGCCTCTTCGGGACACGATGAGCTCACCGAGAGTACTGACATTCTTTGGCGGGGCCGCTACGGCCACCGGATCGATGATGCTGCTCGAGGCCGCCGGCGCACGCGTCCTGATCGATGCGGGGCTGTTCGAGGGCAACCCGGCGGCGTCGCTCGAGAAGAACCGGGAGCTCCCCCTCGATCCCCAGCGGATCGACGCGGTGCTGCTCAGCCAGGCTTCGCTCTCCTACGCCGGCCGGGCTCCACAACTCGTCAAGCACGGCTTCACCGGTCCGATCTACGCCACCCCCGGGACGCGAGACCTGGCTGCCATCGTGCTCGCCGAGGCCGCGATCGACTTCGGGGCGCGAGACGGGGGGGCACTTTACGGCCTCGCCGATGTCCTCACCACGCAGCAGCGCATCGTCGGACAGCCCTACGCGCGCGCGGTGCACCTTCGCCGCAACCTGGTCTTCGAGTTTGCCGATGCCGGACACATTCTCGGCTCGTCCTCCATCGAACTCCGGACCGGGGAAGGCGGATCGCACCGCGTGATCTACTCGGGGTGCATCGGCCGCCCGGGCTCGTCGATCTTCCGCACCGCCGAACCGCGCGCCGGCGAAGTCGACACCCTTATCGTCGGCTCGCCCTTCGCGCATGCCTCGCACCTGATGTTTGCCAATGCGCAGCAGCGCCTGGCCAAGATCATCAACGAGACCGTCGCCCGCGGCGGACACCTGATCGTTCCCGCCGCTTCGCTGGGCCCGATGCAGGAGTTCGTGCGCACCGTCCAGTCGCTGTGGCGTCGCGGGCTGATCGCCGAGCTGCCCATCCTGATCGACACCACCACGCCGGTCTCACTTCCCACGCTGCTTCGCGTCCATCCGGAGGTGGTCTCGGCGGGCGCACTGGCCTATGGCGATGACGGCGGCGTGTTCGACGAGGCGCTGCTGCGCTACGCGGCCTCCACCGGGCCGCGCGAACTACCCGACACGCCATCGATGATCATCGCCACCGGCCACACTGGCGACGCCGGCCGTGCGGCGCTGCACCTCAAGCGCTGCGTCGGCGACGCGCGCAACAGCGTGCTCCTGCTTTCGTTCCAGGAGGAGGGATCGGTAGGCCACGAGCTCCTGGCCGGCGCCGACACCGTGACGATCGGCGGCGAGCGCATCGCCCGCAACGCCACCGTCCACGAGATGCCCGGCTTTTCCGGCCATGCCGATGGCGAAGAGATGCGCGCGTGGGTGCGTGCGCTCGGCGGGCCGATTCGAAGGGCATTCGTCGTGCACGGCGACGACCTCTCCGTGGCGATGATGGTCACGATCCTGCGCGAGGAAGGCGTGCGCGACGTGATCGTACCGCGCGAAGGGGAGTCGTTCCCCTTCTGAGCAACGACATCCGCCGACTGCTGGCGCTGGTCATCTTTGCGGTGGCCAGCACGTTCCTGCTCTCGTTCCTCCTCGTCTTCGGCGTGTCACGAACCGACCAACGCTATGAAGCCGACGCGGTCGTGGTCCTCGGGGCGGCGCAGTACAACGGTCGGCCCTCACCCGTCTTCCAGGCGCGGCTCGACCACGCCGCGATCCTCTATCGCGAGGGATACGCCGACCTGATTGTCGTCACCGGCGGAATCGTCGAGGGCGACCGGATGAGCGAGGCGACTGCCGGCCGGCAGTATCTCGTCTCGACCGGCATTGCCGCCGATAGCATCGTGGTCAAGGCGGTCGGCCGCAATACCGCCGGGTCCCTTGAGGCCGTGGCCGAGTACCTGCGCGGTGCCGGGATCCACCGGGTCCTGCTGGTGAGCGATCCGTTCCATCTCGCTCGTCTCCGGTTGGAAGCCCATCGACTCGGCTTCGACGCGCTGACATCGCCCACGCGCACGTCCCCGATCTCGGAGAACTTCAGGACCGAGCTCGGCTATCTCCTCGCAGAAGCGGTCAAGCTCCCCGTGCTCCTCATACGCGGATTCGCCCAGTGAGTGGAATCGACCTGACATTCTGGGGTGCGGCCGGGCAGGTAACCGGATCGTGCCACCTGCTCAACGTGCGCGGCACCCAGGTGGCGCTCGACGCCGGCCTCTTCCAGGGCAGGCGCGACGAATCAAGACGGCTCAACGAAGAGGTGCCGTTCGACCCCCGCCAGTTGTCGGCGCTGGTGCTGAGCCACGCGCACATCGATCACGCCGGCCGGATCCCGCTCCTCGTCGCGCGGCAGTTCGATCGCACCATCCACGCGACACCGGCCACGCGCGACCTGTGTGCCGTGATGCTCGCCGACTCGGCGCACATCCAGGAAAGCGACTTTCGGTGGCTGCAGAAGAAGGGCCGCGCCGGCCCCAATTCGGCACCGCTATACACCAGCAAGGACGCGGTCCGCACCCAGGAACTGATGCATGCGCATCCGTACGGGAAGTCATTCCGCGTTGCCGACCACATCGACGCCACCTTTCATGACGCCGGCCATATCCTGGGCAGCGCCAGCGTCGAGGTGCAGGTCAGCGGACCAACACCGCACCGGCTGGTGTTCTCAGGGGACATCGGGCGCTGGAACCAGCCGATCATTCGCGATCCCCGCGCCCCGCGCGGACCGGTCGACACGCTGATCATCGAGAGCACCTACGCACGCAAGCAGCACCCCACCATCGTCGACGCCTCGGGCCTCCTCGGCGAACTGGTGCGTCGGGTGTACGACCGCGGCGGCAAGATCATCGTACCGGCGTTCGCGGTTGGTCGCACCCAGGAGCTGGTGTACGCACTGCACCAGCTCGCGAAGGACGGCGCGATACCCGAGATCCCGATCTTCATCGATTCACCCCTCGCCGTCGAGGCCACCTCGGTGTTCCGCATGCACCCCGAGGTGTTCGACACCACCGAGGATTTGATCGCATCGCGTGCGTCGATCTTCGACCATCACCTCGTGCGCTACACGCGCGATGTGTCGGAATCGAAGAAGCTCAACACCATGGCGGGGCCGGCGATCATCATCTCGGCATCGGGAATGGCCGAAGCGGGCCGGATCCTCCACCACCTCCTCAACCACGCCGGTGACCCGAAGAACTGCATCCTGATCGTGGGCTTCCAGGCCGAGCACACCCTTGGCCGCCGGATCCACGACGGTCGCAAGGAGGTGCGGGTCCTGGGCGAAGACGTCACGGTGCGCGCCGAGGTCGCGTCGATCGAGGGATACTCGGCCCACGCCGGTCGTGACGAGCTGCGGCAGTGGGTGCGCGACCTCGGCGGTCCGGTGCGGCGCGCCTTCTGCGTCCACGGCGAGCCGGAATCGCTTGCGGCGATGAAGCTGTTGCTGGAGGAGGAAGGGGTCGAGCAGGTGCACGTTCCTGCGCACGGGGAGCGTGTCGAGCTGACGTGATCACCGTCCGGCACGCGAGGGACTGAAACAACACGGGCCGCGCGGTTGCGCGGCCCGTGTTGCATCGGTCATCCTGCAGGCATCAGCTCACTTGAGCTCCGCCAGGATCGTCGCGAGCTTGTGCACTTTCTTGTGCTCCGGTGCGCTGGGTGCATCGCGATTGAGGTGCGCGGCCAGCGCGGTGAGCGCCCGCTTCCGTGCTGCCGGCGCAAGCTTCTCGGCGCGCGCCAGCTCGGTGCGCGTGGTGGTGATCATCGATTCCTTGAAGCCCTTGGTACGCTCCAGCTGGTCGACGTACGCGCGTGCCAGCGAGAACGTCGCGGGCCACGTGAACTTCGGCTGGTTCTGCACGTTGAGCTGCTCGAAACGCACCGTCTTCGCGGCGTCGATCTCGTTCTGGGTGACGTACGCGCTCGGCGTGATCTCGAGAATGTCGAGTCCGCGCGCAATCTCGGAGCTCACGATCACGCCGTTGTACCAGTACACCGACCACGAGCCGCCCATGGTGAAGCGGGTGGAGTCGACGGGACCACGGTCGAAGTAGGCGATCTCCATCGGGTTCGATGCGTCGGTGAAGTCGAAGACGGAGATGCCGCCCTGGTACCACGCCTGCACCATCACGTCGCGGCCCGGAATCGGGATCAACGAGCCATTGTGCGCCACGCAGTTCTCAATTTCAGTCTGCGCCGCGGGCAGCTTGTAGTAGCTCTTGAAGGTCAGCTTGCCCTTCTCGAGCCCGAAGATCGCATTGGCGCCCCACTCCGGCTTGTCCGAGGCGCGACACTTCGGCGCGCCGCCCCCGCCCCACTCATCCGTGAACAGCAGCGTGGTGCCGTCGTTGTTGAACGTCGCCGAGTGCCAGTAGGAGAAGTTCGAGTCGGATACGGCATCGATCCGCACCGGATTCTCCGGGTTGCGGATGTCGAGCAGCAGGCCGTATCCACCACACGCTCCGCCGGCGAGGCCGATCGCGGGATACACCGTGATGTCATGGCACTGGTCGGGACCACTCGGCCCGTCGCCGCCACCCATCAGCGATGCGATCAGCGTTGGGAGGTAGGCACGGAATGCCGCGCTGTCCGCTGCCGTCGGGGCGCCGGTGCCGTTGCGGGCCTTGACCACGCTGTCCAGCATCGGGGCGACGAACTGCGGCGGCAGCACCACCGGCTCGCTGCCGATCATCGCGATGAATGCGCCGGCGCTGCGGGCCTTCTCGATCTCAAGCAGATCGTCGGCGCCCGGTCCATGCTCCGGCGGCGGCGCGAGGTCGGTGAAGATGCGTGCGGAGTTCACGATCGCGGCCTGCTCGGGATGAGCCACCGGCACCTTGATCACCTCGATACGGAACCGCGATGAGTTCGGGTCCTCCGAGATTGGGCGATCGGAACAACCGGCGAGCTCGGTCGGCGAGCGCACCCCGGCCTGGCCCGAGATGTAGATGTAGAAGTTGTCCGGATCCTTCGGGTCGGTCACGATGGTGTGTGTGTGCGAGCCGCGGCAGGTCTGCACGTTCGCGACATACTTCGGGTTGTTGATGTCCCGGATGTCGAAGATCCGGACGCCCCGCAACCGCTCGGCACTCACCGTGTCACGAATCCCGCCGCCACCGCAATCGAGCCGGCCGGAGTTCGACTCGTTGGACATGATCATCAGGTGCTTGTACACCGACACGTCGTTCTGCGATGCGGGACAGAGATCGGTCTTGGTGAGCACCGGGTGCGCCGGGTTGCTGATGTCCCACACGATCGGGCCGGCGTAGTTCCCCTGAATCACGTACTTGCCAGTGAAGGCCAGGTCGGAGTTCGTCTGGCCCATGAACGGCGCAGGCGGCATTGAGTTCGACAACAGGCGCATGTTCCACAGCGCTTCAGCGGCCGGCGTGACCGCGCCGTTCGCGGCCTGCGTGCCACCGCGAAGCCCGATGCGCGGATCCGGACTCGGCGCACCCTGCGCGAGTGCAGTGGACCCGACAGTCGTGGTGGCGAGTGCGATGAGGAGTAATCTGGCAGCGTACTTCATGGACGGTCCCCTGGCAGTGTGAGAAGCATGATCGTCATGCGGTTGATTTCGGTTCCCTGGTCGGCCTGGATGTCGTTGGCGATCTTGAACGTCGCTTCATCCTGGCCCGCGCCCTGACTCTGGAAGAGCTTTTCCACCATCACGACCGCGCCGCGATGGTGCTGCAGCATGTAGGTGAGGAACTTGCGGTCGAACTCGACGCCCCGGGCCTGCCCGAGGTCGGCGAGTTGGTCGGGCGTGAGCATGCCTGGCATGTGCGAGGCGTGATCCATTCCTGCCACGCGGGCGTGGGGCGCGGCGGGATCTGGCACCGGCTGCCCGCGGTCGCGCAGCCATCGCTGCATCTGCGCAATTTCATCCTGCTGCGCGTTGATGATCCGCTCGGCGAGCCGCTGCACCGGTGCGCTCGCCCCGCGACTGGGGACGAGGCGCGACATCACCAGCGCCTGCGTATGGTGGCCGATCATCCCGGTCATGAATTCAACGTCGGCGGCCGTCCAGGGGAGACGTGCGCTGTCGGCGCGCGCGACCCGCATCGCAACCGATTCACCCGTCGGCGAACCCTGCGCCGCAGGCACGGGCTGCGGCGTGGTGACCGGCGGATCCTCGGAGGGCGAACTACAGCCGAGCGCGAAGGTGACGCCGAGTACAGCCGCGACGTGGCGGCAGGAAAGCATGACCATCCTGCAATGTACGCCGGAATCGCGACGAAGGGCGAGCCGGGTCGGATGACCCGGCCCGGCTGGAACCTATCGCATCAGCACCGAGCCGATCGCCCCGAGCACGCTCATCCCAAGGGCCCCGCTGACAACGAGGGGGCGATACAGGAACGCGGTGCGCTCGACGTGCGCATCAACCGCGTGGCGGCCGAATCCGGCAAGGCCAAAGTTGGCACAATTGCCGTGATGACATGTACCACAACACAAGTTCAGCGATTGTTCCGGACGTTATCCAGCCCCGCGACCATCGCCGCGACCGTGGGCTCGTCCATCCCCTCGAAAAAACGCCTCTCCAGCACGTGGAGGGCGGGCCCGACCTCCCGCAGCAACTCCACCCCGCGCGACGCGATCCGGACGGTGACGTGGCGACGATCGTCGTCGCTGCGCTCCCGCGTGATGAGGGCCATTTCCGCCATTCTGTTGAGAAGGCGGCTCACGTCCGGTACCTGCGAGATCAGGCGCTCTCCGATATCCCGCCCGCAGAGGCCGGTTGCCGATGATCCCTGGAGGATCCGGAGGACGTTGTACTGGGTCGGCGTGATGCCGTGGGTCCTGAGTGCCTCCCCCATCGAATGATCGAGCACCGCCGCGGTGCGCTTGATCGCCACCGCCGCCTCCTCGGTCATGCGGGCAAACGGCTTCCGCTGCTGGATCTCTTCGTGGACACGGGTCGGCATGCGGGCAATATGTATGTTATAACTTGCAATGTCAAGACCCTCTCTTGGTAGCTTAGAACCTTGGACCCAGTTCACCGTATGGGCTGGTGTCAACCGTCCCCAACCTTCCGGATCGCTCATGTTCCGTCGCCTGCTCATCGCCGCTGCCCTGGTTGCCTTGGGGCCATCTGCTGTTGCCGCCCAGGGAATCCAGGTGCCGGCCACCGTCGATACCCTGCCCAACGGGCTGCGGATCATCGTGCACGAAGATCAGTCCGCGCCGATCGTCTCCGTCAACACCTGGTATCACACTGGATCGGGGTCGGAGAAGCCGGGTCGCACCGGGTTCGCCCACCTCTTCGAGCACTTGATGTTCATGGGATCGGAGCACGCCCCGTATCCGATGTTCGATCGGGCCCTCGAGGCGGTAGGCGCGAACAACAACGGCTCGACCACCGAGGATCGCACCAACTACTACGAGACGGGGCCGGTCAACGCGCTTCCCCTGATGCTCTGGCTCGAGGCCGACCGGATGGGCTGGCTGCTGCCGACGATGGACGAGGCGAAGGTCGACGCACAGCGCGACATCGTGAAGAACGAACGGCGACAGAGTTACGAGAACCAGCCGTACGGTCTCGTCGGCGATGCGATGCCGCCGCTGATGTACCCCCCGGCGCATCCGTATTCCTGGACGGTGATCGGCTCGATGGCCGATCTCTCCGCCGCGTCGCTGCAGGACGTGAAGGACTTCTTCCGCTCGTACTACGCGCCGAACAACGCCGTGATCGTTGTCGCCGGCGCCGTCCGGCGTGACAGCGTGCTCGCGATCGCACGGCAGTACTTCGCGGCGATCCCGCGCGGTCCCGCCATCGATCGACCGGAACCGTCGCAACCCCGGTTCACCGCCGACACCCTGGTCACGCTCGAGGATCGGGTGCAGTTGCCGCAGCTCCACTACAACTGGCCCACCACCCGTGCGTGGGGCGACGACGACGCCGCGCTCAGCGTCGCCGCATACATGCTCACCGGCGCCAAGAACTCCCGGCTCACCCAGCGGCTGGTGTACAACGACCAGAGCGCAGTGTTCGTGAACGCTGGTCCCGACCACCGGAAGCTTGCCGGTGAGTTCGGTATCGTGGCCCGCGCGCGCCCGGGCAAGGCGCTGCCCGAGCTGCAGCGCGCCATCGACGAGGAACTCCGCAACTTCGCCGAAACCGGCCCGACCGATCGCGAGCTGAAGCAGGCGCAGAACGCCATCGAAGCGTCGTTTCTGCGCGGCATCGAGACGGTGCAGGGCAAGGCTGACCAGCTCAACGAGTACTACTACCAGATCGGGACGCCCGATGGCTTCCAGCGCGACCTCGATCGGTTCCGCGCCGTCACGGCGGCCGACGTGCAGCGCGTCGTGCGCCAGTACCTCCTCGCCCCCCGCGCGATCGTGTCGGTGGTGCCGATGGGCAAGCAGGAACTCGCCGCCGAGCCGCGCTCGAAGGGGATGACACCATGAACACCACGAGCATTCTGCTGGTCGCACTCCTCGGCGGCGCAACCGCAGGCGTATCCGCGCAGGTCACGACGGTACCGCCGATCGGGCCCGCACCTGCGCTCACCATCCCCGCGCTGCAACGGGCGGTGCTGCCCAACGGGCTCACAATCATCGTCGCGCGCAACACCGAGGTGCCCGTCGTCGAGGGACGGCTGCTGATCGATGGTGGTGCGCGTACCGCCGGTGCCCCTCCGGGGCTCGCGACCTTCGCGGCCTCGATGCTGACCGAAGGCGCAGCGGGCCGCACAGCCCTCCAGCTCGCCGAGGAGATCGCGTTCCTCGGCGCGTCGATCAATGCCGGTGCAGGATGGGAAAACTTCACCGTGTCGGTGCGCGCGCCGAAGCGCACCTTCGGCGACGCACTCGCCCTCGCCGCCGACGTGGTGCTCCGCCCGAATTTCGCATCGGCCGACGTCAACCGGCTTCGCGACCTGCGGCTCGCGTCGTTCCTGCAGGCCCGCGACCAACCGGGTGCCGTGGCACAGCGAGTGTTCTACAGGAATGTGTTCCCCACGAGTCATCCGCTGCACTTCTCGACGTCGGGTGACTCCGCCAGCACGGCGCCGCTCGACTCGGCGATGGTGCGCGCGTTCTGGCGCCGCGCCGCCAACCCGCGCCGCGCCACGCTCATCCTGTCGGGTGACGTGACCCTCGACGAGGCGCGCGAGTGGGCCACGAGGCAGTTCGGCGCGTGGCGCGCCCCAGCCACCCCGGCGCTCAAGCCGGCGGCACGCAGCGTCACCGCCGCGCCGAACAAGGCCACCCGCGTGATCCTGGTCGACAAGCCCGACGCTGCTCAGTCGGTGATCCTGATCGGCGCACCAGGCGTGGCCAAGTCATCGCCCGATTACGCCGCGCTCACCCTGATGAACACCATCATGGGCGGGTCGTTTTCGTCGCGGCTGAACAATCTGCTCCGCGAGCAGCTCGGCTACAGTTACGGCGCCGGCTCAAACTTCGCGTGGGATCCGGTGCCCGGGCCCTTCGTGGCCAGCTCCCAGGTGCGCACCAACGTGACCGACTCGTCGCTGGCGGTGTTCTTCGCGCAGTTCAACGCGATGCGCGACGAACATGTGTCCGGTGACGAACTCGAACGCGGTCGCAATTATCTCGTGCTGGGCGCGCTCGGCGACTACGAGACCGCTGGCAACGTTGCCAGTGCCATCACCCAGAGCGTTGTCTTCAGTGCGCCGCTCAGCGCGGTGGTGGCCGAACTCAAGGCGATCGGGGCCGTGACCGCGGCCCAGCTGCATGCAGCAGCACGTCGCCATCTCGACCCCTCGCGGCTCACCGTGGTGGTGGTCGGCGACATCGCGAAGATCCGCCCCGGGATCGAGAAGCTTGGCCTGGGGCCGATCGAGGTGCAGGAATATTGACACTTCTTTCATCACGTCGCGTCTACTCCGGCCGGATCGTGTCACTCGACGTTGACACGGTCCGGCTCCCCGACGGTTCGACCGGCGATTTCGAGATGCTTCGTCACCCCGGTGCCGCCGCAGTGGTCCCGTTCCTCGACGATCCCGCCGATCCGGACCCGCGGGTGCTGCTTCTCCGGCAGTTCCGTCACGCCACCGATGGCTACCACTGGGAGATTCCCGCGGGCCGCCGCGACCCCGGGGAGCACCCCGACACGACCGCGCGGCGTGAACTGGAGGAGGAAACCGGCTACCGCTGTGGCACACTGGTTCACCTCACCCAGCTCTGGACCACCCCCGGCTTCACCGACGAGGTGATCCACCTCTACCGCGCCTCCGACCTGAGCGCCGGCCGGCGGGCTCTCGAGGCAGACGAGTTCGTGGAGCTGCACGAGCTGCGCTGGAGCCGGGTGCTGGCGATGGTACGCGACGGCACCATCACCGATGCCAAGTCGCTGGCCGCCCTGCTCCACATCGAGGCCCTCAGCCGGCGGCGCTAGATTTCCACGATGTCACGCGTTCGCCCCGACCAACTCCGCCGGCAACTCGCCAAGGCCCCTCCGAGCGGCTCGTACTACGTGCACGGCAGCCAGCCGGTGCTGCGCGATGAAGCGGTGGCAATGCTGCTCGACGCTGCCCTCGACCCGGCGATGCGCGACTTCAACCTCGACATCATTTCCGCGCAGCAGGTCGACCCCGACGCGCTTGAGGCCGCCTGTGCCACGCTGCCGATGATGGCGGAGCGCCGCGTCGTGGTGTTGCGCGACGTCGAGGCATGGAAGCGGAAGACCAAGGCGAAGCAACCGGCAGTGGCCTACCTCGAACGGCCCGCCCCCGAGACGGTGCTGGTGATGGTTCAGGGGAGCGACGACGCACCGGACGCCGAGTTGGCGAATCGGTGCACGACGATCGACTGCGGCGACCTGGCGGGGCCGGCGCTCGACGCATGGCTCGACGCACGGCTGCAGAAGGCCGGCGTGACGCTCGCCCCCGACGCCCGCGAGCACCTCCTGCGAGCCACCGGTGCCGACCTGGGTCTTCTGGCTGCCGAAACCGAGAAGCTCTCCGGCCTGGGCGGCGCAGAGACACTTACGCTCGAGACCGTGGGTGCGCTGGTCGGAGTGCGCCACGGCGAGACCGTCGACGACTGGCGTGACGCGGTGCTCCGCGACGATGTCCCTGCCGCCTTGGCGGCTCTCCCCCGGGTGCTCGACCAGACCGGGGTGTCGGGCGTAAAGCTGGTCACGACTCTGGGGTC
>JACDBX010000103.1 GCA_013694695.1 Gemmatimonadales bacterium
GGCACCTGTGGGGTGATCGACATCCGGGACCCAGCGGGCTGGCAGGACCGTCGGGTGGGAGGTAGTATCGAAGCATCCCCGGCAATCAGGATGCGTCAATGGCGACCGTGCGCGAGCTACTCGACCGCAAAGGCAGCGACCTTCTCATGGTGGGCCCCGAAACGACCGTGCTCGAGGCGTCGCGACTGATGAATGATCGCGGCGTGGGCAGCGTGCTCGTGATGACCGATGGCGCACTCACCGGCATCTTCACCGAGCGTGACCTCATGCGGCGCGTCGTGGCCGTCGACCGACTCCCCGGTGCCACCAAGGTGGGAGAGGTGATGACCTCGTCACTGGTCACTTGCACACCTGACGCGACGATGCAGGACTGCGGCACCGTGATGAGCGAGCGACGCATTCGGCACCTGCCGGTCGTTGACGACAGCGGTGTGGTCGGGCTGGTCACCACCGGCGACCTTCTCGCCCACGAGCTCAAGGAAAAGGACGCCGCGATCCAGCAGTTGGAATCGTTCGTGTTTTATGTGAGGCAGTAAGGGAAGCCGTAAGCCGTAGGCCGTAGGTCAGTGGTCATTGGTCAATGGGCTTAGTCATTGGCTTTACGGCTTACGGCTTACAGCTTTCGTCCCGTCCAGGAGTTCCACCATGCGTCAATACCTCCTACTCGCCGTTGCACTCACTGTCGCGTGCGCGTCGCGAACGTCGTCCAGCAATCCCGCATCGGTCACCACGCACGGTGAATGGATCAAGTATGCCAATGCGAGCGGCGACAGCGTACGGGCCTACGTCGCGTATCCCGAACGCAAGGGGAAGGCTCCGGCGATCATCGTGATCCACGAGATCTTCGGGCTCACCACGTGGGAGCCGACGGTGGCGGACGATTATGCCCGAAAGGGGTATGTCGCGATCGTCCCCGACCTGCTGTCGTCGCGCTACGGCATGTCGCCGGTGGCGGATGACAGCGGCCGCAAATTGGTGGCGACGCTGACCCCGGCGGGTGTGGTGGCCGACCTCGACGCGACGTACGGCTACGTTCGCGCGCTTCCCGCCACCAACGCCGACCGGATCGGCGTGATCGGATTCTGCTGGGGCGGTGGGATGGTGTGGCGCTACGCAGCGGCGAACCCCGATCTCAAGGCCGCTGTGGTGTGCTATGGGCCACTCGCCGACACCAGCCTGCTGCGCACCGTGCAGGCGCCGGTGCTGGGGGTGTATGGCGAGAATGACGGGCGCGTCAACAATGCGCTTCCAGAGATCTCACGGATCATGGCGGCGATGAACAAGCCGTTCGTCGCCGACAGCTATCCGGGGACTGGCCACGGCTTCCTCAAGCCGGGCCGCCAGGGGAGTGGCACCGAGTCGGCCGCGGCGGCGCAACGCGACATCGACGCATTCTTCGCCAAGCACCTCGAGCGCAAGTGAGGCGCTGGACCCGCGCAGCAGTGACGGTGACAGTGTTGGCGGCTGCCACCGCATGCAGTTTCACGCCGCTCACCAATCGTGTCGAGCTTGGCAGCGATGACTTCGTGGTCTTCGTGGGCGAAGGGGTCGATGGCAATACCGACCTCTTCGTCTCGCTGTCGAGCGGCGGCAGCGTGACGCAACTCACCTACACCGGCTCGGTTGAGATGCTCCCCCGGCTATCGCCTGACGGTGGCGTGCTCGCGTTCTTCCGCTCACGTGACACCACCGCCGGGTCGCCACGAGCACTCATCGTGATGAACCTGCTCAGTGCGAGTGAACGACGCCTTGATCTCCCCGACGGCTCCGGGATACCGACCGCGCTCGGATGGAATGCCGATGGCACCGCGATCTACCTGCGGCTGTCCACCGGCACGTGGCGCGTTGCCGCGCCACCGGCGCCGCAGGAGATGATCGCGGTGACAGCGTCGGAACTAGTCGCCGCGGACACCGCACTGGGTACGTGGCTGGGTGCGGCGCGATTCGCCGAGGCAGTGGCGTGTCCGGGCGGCGGCGTATGCGTCACCGGGCCGCGTGGCGACACGACAGAGATCGCCCCACAGGGCGCAGGACCGCTCCGCTGGGGCGCTGATTCAATCGCATGGTTCGAGGGAGACAATCTCATCGTGCGCGGACTTGGCCCCGGCTCCGCGCGGCGCGTCATGTGGCGGCGGGCGCCGGCGAATCCGCGGGAGGCGTCGTATGCGGGGAGGTAAGTCGTAAGTCCTTAGTAATAAGCCATAAGTCGTAAGCCATAAGTCTTAAGCCATCAGCCCTACGGCTTACAGCTTACGGCTTTCACCCATCATCCATCCTCCATCATCCATCAATCCCTGTACCTGTTCCTTCCCGCCCGCTTCGCCTTGTAGAGATTCTGGTCGGCAAGCTTGAGCAGGGCCTGATCATCGGCGGCGCGATCATCGGGGAAGGTGGCGAGGCCGGCTGATGCGGTCACGCTGATCTGCACTCCGTCTTCGCCGAACTGGAACTGCTGCACCCGCCGCAGGATGCGATCGACAAAGAGACGGGCGCCGGTTCCTCCCGTTTCGGGAAGGACAATCAGGAACTCTTCGCCGCCGTAGCGTGCCAGGAAGTCCATGGTGCGGAGCTCGCGGCGCAGCAGTACGGCAAGCTGACGCAGCACCTCGTCGCCGGCAGCGTGTCCATAGGTATCGTTGATGCGCTTGAAGTCGTCGACGTCGACCATCACCACCGTCACCACCTGGTCGTAACGGCGGGCACGATCGAGTTCCTCGGCCAGCCGCAGGTCGAGCACGCGGCGATTGGCGCACCCCGTGAGTGGATCGGTGTCGGCGAGTTCACGGAGCGAAGGTTCGCCGGTGCGGCCCCGCTCGATGTCGTACGCCCTCTCCAGCGCCGCGACCGACGACTGGATCACCTGCTCGGCGAAGCCCAGGTCGACGTCGTTGAGCGGTGGGTCTTCGGTGGTGGTGCGTAGAAAGAACACCCCGCCGATCTGTCCGCGGAGCGGAAACGGCACGGCGATCACCGACTGGGTGCGTCCCGCCCCTGGATCAGCTCCCCAGGAAGAGCGTACCGTCTGGTAGAGCGGGTCGACGCCGACATCCGACACCATCACCGTCTCTCCCTGCTCAAGTGCGCGGATGATCTCGGGATACTTGACGAGTTCCACCCGGAGGTCGCGGAGCGTCGGGTTCTCGAACGCCGCCACGACCGTGCCCTCGGTGTCGCCGGGCGACGCGAGCACCACCGAGCAGCGGGCGATCCGGAGGCCATTGGCCACGCGTCGCACCAACACCTGGTAGATCTCGGCCGGCTCCGTCATCCCAGTGACTTCCTTGAGGATCGCCACCATCTCGGTACGCGATCGCTCGGCCGTGCGGCTCTTGTTGAGTTCGCGGCCCACTCGAAGGTGCGCCTTGATCCGGCCCAGCAGCTCCCGGACCCGATAGGGGCGCTGCACCACATCGGCGGCGCCGAGCCGGAAGGCGTCGAGCAGGGCGGTATCGAACTCGGGGTCGCTCATCAGGAGGAGCGGCATGTCATGGTATGTCGGATCGGTGCGGATGCGCGTGATGCGGTCGATCGTGCCGGCATCTGCGTCGGCGATGTCGACGATGAACAGGTCGTACTCCTCCTGTTCGAGCCGCTCGATGAGCTGGGGCCCGCCCGCCGCCGTCACCACGTCGTACCCATTCTCCTTGAGCACCCAGGAAAGGGTGCGGGCAAGGGCGGTGTCTTCCGTGGCGAGAAGAAGACGGGGTGTCAGGGGCATCAGGCCACGAGCTCCGCGTAACGCGCTGGGTCCACATTCCCGCCCGAACAGATCAGGGCGACAGGGCCGTCCGCATCGATGCGACCGGCCATGAGGGCGGCCAAGGTGACCGCGCCCGAAGGTTCCACCCGCTGACCGTGGGCAGCGAGACACTGCATCGCCGCCCGGATCTCCGGGTCGGTGACCCCCACCACCCGGGCGACTTGCCCCCGAATCAGTGGCCAGGTCAGCTCGCCCACGGAGCGGGTCAGGAGACCGTCTGCCAAACTCGTGCCGGGAGGAAGGCCGACCGGCTTTCCGGCTGCGACCGCACGAGAGAGCTTGGGGATCCCTTCTGGCTCGACCGCGATGATCCTCACATCGGGGCGAATCAGGCGGACCGCCGAGCTGATCCCGGCAAGGAGTCCCCCACCGCCCACCGGCACGACCACAGTCCGGACTTCCGGCCACTCCTCGAGGATCTCGATGCCGCAGGTTGCCTGACCGGCGATGACGTCGGGATGGTCGAAAGGGGGGACCAGGGTCATCCCTCCGGCGGCGAGGCGGTCGGCCTCCGCGGTCTGTTCCGGCCCCCGGACCGCCCCGATCAGAACCACCTCGGCGCCCATCTCGCGGATCCCGTCGATCTTGACCTGTGGGGCGTTTTCGGGCATCACGATCACCGCCCGAACGCCGTGCCCCCGGGCCGCGAACGCGATCCCAAGGCCATGGTTGCCGCTGGACGATGTCACGACCCCGCGGGACCGGGCGGCAGGATCAAGGCGTCGGATCGCGGTCCACGCACCGCGCATCTTGAACGCGCCGATCGGCTGCAGGTGCTCGGCCTTGATCCGGACCTCCGCAGGAAACGACGGGAGGTCGAGTTGGATAAGTGGGGTCGGTGGCGAAACCTCCGCGAGGCCGGCGTGCGCCTCGCGGAGGTT
>JACDBX010000108.1 GCA_013694695.1 Gemmatimonadales bacterium
CGGCGGTGCCACGGCGATGTACGTGCCGCCACCCTGCCCTCCGCCACCGCCACCGGTATGCGCCAGGATCGCCTCGCTCAATGCACCAGCACGGGGCTCGGTGATGGTGGCGGTGCCGAGGACGGCGAGGATGATGATCGACGCATGCAGCAGCACGGAGAGCGCGAACGACGCGGCAGGCCGCTCACGGCGGATGGGCAGTGATGCACGAACGCGGACGCCCCGGGAGGGGACATCCGCGTCATGTGCTGCATTGGTGTTCATCGAACCGGGCTCAGTTCGCCTCGATCGGCGTGAGGCCCACCACTTCGACCCCGGCGCCCTTCACGATGTCGATCGCCTCGATGATGTCGCCATAGAGTCGGTTCGGACCGGGCTTGACGAAGATCAACTTCGCTGGCCGGATGTCATAGATCGTGTGGATCGCCTGGTCGAGGTTCGCCTTCGGATACGGCGTGCCATTGATGATGTACGACCCGTCGTCGCGGAGCTCGAGCACGATCTGAAGGCTCTGCTCCGACGATTGGACGGCGGTCTCGATCGGCGGAATCTGGATCTCGACCACTGGGCGCACCACGAGCTGCACGATCATGAAGATGATCAGGAGCACGAGGAGGACGTCAATCATCGGTGTGACGTTGATCTCTGAATTGACCTCGCCCGATTCACCTGCGGATGACATGGCCATGTTATTGCTCCTCCTCGCCCGCCGGGCCGCCCCTCTTGTCCATGATCGCGACCAGGACCCTGGCCCCGGATCGGCGGGCCATCTCGACGGCCTCCTGGACCTGCGCGTACTTCAGGCCCGAATGCGCCTTGAAGTAGATCAGCTTGTCCGTCTCGCGGTTGGCGTAGAGCGCCTGAAGCCGGGCCTCGATCTGATCCTTCGCGACCGGCAGGCCGTCGAGGAAGTAGCTGCCCGTGACGTCCATGCCGAGGATGATCTCGTCATCCTCTTCCTTGCTGTCGAACGTGTTCGCCGCGACGGGCAGCGTGGCCTGGAACCCGGCGGCCACCAGCGGCGTCACGATCATGAAGATGATCAGGAGCACCAGCATCACGTCGATCATCGGCGTGACGTTGATGTTCGCATTCACCTTCGCGCGACTACCCGTGGATGTGGCCACTGCCCGTCACCGCCTTCTGCGCCTGGAATTCCTTGGTGAAGATCGACCGGCCAAATTCGCTGCCGACGCTCTTGATGAGGTAGTCGATCAGTTCCTTGGAGGTGTACGTCATCTCGACCGAGAGATTGTCGACCTTGGTCGTGAAGTAGTTGTAGAGCCACACCGCCGGGATGGCCACGATCAGGCCGAAGGCGGTGGTGATCAGCGCCTCGGAGATACCCGCCGAGATGCCAGCCAGGCCGCCGGCCGCGCCACCCGCCGCACCCATGGCGGCGAACGAGTTCACGATACCCATCGTGGTGCCGAGAAGGCCGACGAACGGCGCGGTCGACGCGACCGTGCCCAGCACGCCGAGGCCCCGCTTGAATTCGGCCAGCACGATCAGCATCTGGCGCTCGACGGCGCGTTCAGCCGAATTGATGTCGGCCGCGGTGATCGTGGCACGGTCGCGCAGGAGGGGCTTCACCTCGGTCAGTGCGCCACCGAGGACGCGGGCGACGTGCGAGTCCTTCATCTTCTCGGCCAGCGCGATCGCCTGGTCGAGGTTCTCCTCCTGGATCGCCTGGGAGAACTTCGGCGCGAACTGGCGGGTCGCCTTCTCGCTCTTGCGGACCTTGAGCCACTTCTGCATCGAGATCGTCAGGGAGTAGATCGACATGATCGCCAGGACGACGATCACGCCACGCGCGAACAGGCCGGCGTCGTTCCAGAGATGCATCATGCTCATGTTCATGATTCGGCCTTCCGAAGTTCAGGTTATGTGTCGGCCGCGACGGCGCGGCCTATGGAGATCTGCTGCGCCGTCGTCAGGTGATCGTGAACCGTACTGCCTGCCGCACCAGCTGGCGCACCGCCGACCCAGCGACCCTGGCCGGCTTGTAGATCGACTTCCGCACCGTCTCGACGGCCGGCTCCTCGAACGCCTTGTTCGTGCTGCTGATGACCTTGATCGAGCCGCCCTCGACGCGTCCCTCGGCGCTCACGATGAACTCGAGCGTAACGACTCCCTCGATACTGGCGGCCTTGAGCCCGGGTGGGTAGCGCGGGTCCGGTCCACTCAGGTACTGCGCCGGATCGTCGATCTGGTTCACCGTGAAGACCTCACCGGTGACCACCGGGCCGACTCCGCCGACGACGCCGGTGGCGATTCCGCCCTCGACACCTTTTCCGGAGTAGTTCTTCGAGTCGAACTTCTCGGTCAAGTTCACCGGCGGGATATTCGTCGGGATGTTCTTGGGCGGCACGATCGTCTGGAACCCCTGTGGTGGGGGGTTCGCGGACACCACCACGTCGGGCGGCGGGGGCTGGTCGGGCGGGGGCGGGGGCGGCGGCGGCGGCTTCAGCAGGAACGACGTCGTATCCTCGACGATCGCCCGCACCGTCTCGGCGGCGCCCTTGGTCGCCACCGCGGCGCCAGCGATGAGCACGCCGTGCACGACGAATGAGACGACCAGCTCGCCGATCGTGCGTTCGCGCTTCGGTTGGGATTCGATCAGGTTGTCGAACACGACTACCTCCGATGCGGGACCATCCGCCAGGCGGCGGGATGATGTCGTACGCCACACAAGATGGGGGACGCACGTCGCGCCTGGTTCACCACTTCATGACATTTCAATGACAACCGGGTTACTGATCCGCGGCAGCGAGGGTCGCGGTGTCGTCCATGGGCAGCGTCACGACGAAGGTCGTGCCACGCCCGGGGCGACTCTGGACCGCAATAGTACCACCGTGGGCCTCGGTGATCCACTTCGCGATCGACAGACCCAGGCCGACGCCGGGGCGATCCTCTGCCCTCGATCGCGCGGGGTCGGCCCGCCAGAAACGATCAAAGACGTTCGGGAGGTCGCCGGCAGCGATCCCGATCCCGGTGTCGCGCACCGTGATGATGGCGCGCCGATCGTCCCGCTCGAGTGCAATGGCAACGCTGCCCTCGGGGGTGTACTTGACGGCGTTGGTCACGAGGTTGAGGAGCAACTGGCGGACCCGGACCGGGTCTACCGTGAGGACCACCGGTTCTGCCGGGAGCGTGACAGCGACCTCTATTCCCTGCTCCTCGCCCAGGATCTCGGCGGTTTCGCCGATTTCCGCGACGATCGAGCCGAGGTCCGCCCGCTCGAGGGACAGCGACGCTCGGCCCTCATCGGCGCGGGCAAGGGTGAGGAGGTTGGTCACGAGGTCGTTCATCGTGTTGACCTGGCGAAGTGTCTCGTCGAGCGTGGCCACGACATCGCCAGGGGTGTCGGGGTGGGTGAGGGAACGCTCGACGCCGGCGCGCAACACCATCAGCGGTGTCTTGAGTTCGTGGGATGCATCGGCGGTGAAGCGTCGCAATGCCGTGAATGACGTCTCGATACGCGCCAGCATGGCATTGAGGGTGCTCGCGAGTCGACCGAGCTCATCGTCACGGCCGGGCGCGGACGCCAGACGCCGATGCAGCGAGCGACCATCGGTGATCGCCTCGATCTCGTTGATGATCGCGTCGACTGGTCGCAGCGAGTTGGCCGCGAGCCAGTACCCGAGGATGCTAGACGCTACGACAATCAGCGGCGCCACGATCAGCATCGATCGCAGCAGCTCCCGGGGCCCGTAGAGCAGCGGCTCCGGCTGGGCCGCCACCAGCAGCCCGCTGATCTGCGGGCCGGCGCTGTCGACCCGGCGCACCTGGTAGCGGAACGGCGGCCCCTCGGGGCCGAGCCGCACCACGCCGCTGCGGTCCTCGAGCGGTCGGCGCAACAGGAGGTCCCGCATTCGTGCGGCTGCCTCGTAGCCCAGCTCCGTGGCACGGGCGGAGACGTAGACCGGCCGGCCGGCATTGTCGGATACGGCGAGATAGTCGCGCAACCCCATCCCCTCGAAGTACGCGCTGACATCACTCACCAGCACAAAGCTGGTGTCGACCCGCGTGCCGATCACCTCGATCGGCACCACCACGGTCTGCAGCGACTTCCATGATTCGTGCAGCCAGCGCTCCGCAAAGTCCGCCTCGATGGTGAGGCGCTCGGTCAGTCGAGTCTCCTGCTCGAACACCGCAGCCTGGCGGCGCTCCCAATAGAGGCCCGCCGCAAAGATCGCGAGCGTCACCGTCATCGCGAAAGTGTACCAGAGGGTGAGGCGGAGGCGGATCGACTGCATTCAGGGCTTCACGACGTATCCGACCCCGCGCACAGTATGGACGAGCTTCTGCGGCCACAATGCGTCGATTTTCTTGCGCAACCGGTTGATCACGACATCGACGATGTTGGTACCGGGGTCAAAGTGATAGTCCCATGCATACTCGGTAATCAGGGTGCGGGTCATCACCCGTCCCGGGTGGCGCATCAGGTACTCCAGCACCGCGTATTCCTTGGGGGTCAGCTCGATCGCCGAGCCGGCCCTGGTCACGGTCCGGGCGTCGAGGTCGAGCTCGAGATCGGCAACCCGCAGCACGCGAGCGGTGAGCTGTCGCGGACGCCGCGAAAGCGCCTCGACGCGTGCCAGCAGTTCATCGAACGCGAACGGCTTGGTGACGTAGTCATCGGCGCCACCACGCAGCGCATCGACCTTGAACTCGACGCCATCCTGCGCCGTCAGCACGAGCACCGGCATGGTTATCCCGCGATCGCGCAGGGTGCGGAGCACCTCGAGCCCGTTCATCCCGGGCAGCCGAAGATCGAGGATCATCAGGTCGTAGTGCCCCGCCGACGCCAGCCGGAGTGCCTCCACGCCATCGCCCACCCAGTCGGCGATGTACTGCTGCTCCTCCAGGCCGCGCTTCACGTACTGGCCGACGGTCCGGTCGTCCTCCACCACGAGCAGCTTCATGTTCCGGGCTCCCGTGCGATCGGGATGGCGATCCGGAAGGTGGTGCCGCACCCCGGTTCGCTGCGGACATCGAGCTTGCCCTGATGGTCGGCGACAATGCCGTAGGAGATCGCAAGCCCGAGTCCGGTCCCGCGCGACGGGCCCTTGGTGGTGTAGAAGGGTTCGAAGATCTTCGGCACCACGTCGGCCGGGATGCCCGGCCCGTCATCGGTGAGTTCCGCCACCACGAAGAGCCCCTCGACGCGGGTCCGGACGATGACCCGACCAGTGCCGTTGGTGGCGTCCGCTGCATTGAGCAGGATCGCCATGATCGCCTGGATCAGCCGCTCCGTGTTGCCCTTCACCGCGGGCAGGTCGTCCTGCAATGCCCGCTCGACGTCGAGGCGGCGGAATCGCTGGTGATGCTTGAGGAGGTAGAGGGTGCGGTCGAGCAGCACGTTAAGGTCGCAGTTCACGAACGATCCGCCGGCGCGGCCGGCACGGGAGAAGTCGAGCAGTCCATCGACGATGTTGGTGCAGCGGCCTACCTCGCTCTCGATGATGTCGAGATATTCACGCACCACCGGCTCTGCCGATCCGCCGAGTCGCGAGGAAATCGCGGTGACGCAGGCGCCGATGGTCGCGAGCGGGTTGTTGATCTCGTGCATCACGCCGGCGGCGAGCTGGCCGACGGCTGCGAGCTTCTCGGTCTGGTACATCGACTGGTGCATCGCACGAGCCTCGGTCACATCCTCGCCGATCGTGATCACGTGCGAGACGTCGCTGCCGTCGAGCCGCATGGGGAGTCGCGAGGTCCGGTAGGTTCGCGCCTCCGTGCCCGCCTGCACCAGTTGCTCCGACTCGTGTGGCTCCCCGGTCACGAAGACGTGATCGAACTCGGCGCGGAGCGCGTCCGGCTCCTGCCGGGAGAGCACTTCGAACACGGTACGCCCGAGTACCTCCTCACGGCGCAACCCCTGGGTGCCGGTCTCCCGCTTTCGATTCCACAGGACGATCCGGTAATCGCGATCGATCAGGTAAAGGCCGAGCGGCAGGGAATCGATGGTGAGCCGAGTGAGGCGGCGCTCCACGCTGGAATCGGCATCGGCGGGCTGGGTGATCGCGGGGAGCATCGTGACCAGCAGTGTCGCAGTGGTTTCGAGGATCGGCCGCAGTTCGGCCGGAGGACGCCGGGCGCCGTACGCCTCGATCGTGACCAGGCGGTCCTCGCCCATCGGCACCGACGCCACGAATGGCGCCTCATCCGGGACGGCCTCGCCACATGCGTGTTCGTCGCTGCGTCGCGTCCCGACCCGGATCCGGACCTGCATTGCGGGAAGCGCCGAGCGCAGGAAATCACACAGCTCTCCGAGGCGTTCCGCCCCGGCGCCCGGCACAGCCAGGACGCGGGCGGCACCCGACACCACCGCGAGCGGTGGAGGGACCGGTCGTGGCGTGTCCGTCATTGTGGCCGTGCGCGCCACTGCCCGAACAACACGTGCGCGACCCGCCAGCCACCTTCCTCCTTCGCAAGGGTGAATACATCGACCGCCTCCATCTCCACCGGGGCGGCAATGGCGATCACCACGCGCGCCGTCGCCGCACCGCCATCAGCGCGGAACTCGGTGCGTACGATGCGCGGCGCAGGCGTGGTGGTGCGCGCGGCGGGAACATCGAGCAACGAGGCGAGCGGGACGAGCGAGGCAGGGCGGCGACCGTCGTCGACCAACACGGTCGCGGTGGGAAAGATGATCCGGTCGAGTGTCGCGGTGTCGTGTCGCGCGAGCGCTCCATAGAAGAGTGCGGCCACCCGGTCGAGTGACAGGTCGTCCCGACGAGCCCCTCCGGGCGTCCGGTCCTCGAAGCGGCATCCGGGGGCGGCAACCAGAAGCGCGGCCGCGAGGACGTGTCGTGTCAGGCGCATTGCGTGGAAAGTGGGCGTGCGCCCCGTGCGCGGCAAGCGCGGGCGCCACCGCCCTCAGGTCGAAGCATCGAGCAGGCGGAGCTGCTCGAACAACTCTGCGTTGGTCCGCTTCCGGCCCAATTCCGACTCCTCGTGGGTCCATCGCACCACACCCACCTCATCGACCAGGACGTACGCGCGCCGGGAGAAGAACTGCTCCTCGAGCAGCGTCCCGTACGCGCGGCTCACATCGCGGCGAAAGTCGCTGAGGAACTCGACCCGCATCCCGGTCTTTCCCTGGAACTCCCTGAGCGTCGGGACCGAGTCCACCGAGATCGCCAGCACCACCGCGTCGAGGTCATCGAACGCGGTGTGGTCATCGGAGAAGTCGATCATCTCCCGGGTGCACGTACCGGTGAACGCGAGCGGGAAGAACGCGAGCACCACGTTCTTCCATCCGCGGAACGACGACAGCGTAACGGCCTCTCCGCCGGTCGACGGGAGGGTGAAGTCAGGGGCGAGCTTACCGACCGCAGGCAGTCCGCTCAACGAGACGCGGCGAAGATCTCGCCGACGCGGGTCCAGTTGACCACCTTCCACCACGCCGTGACGTAGTCGGGACGCTTGTTCTGGTACTTCAGGTAGTACGCGTGCTCCCACACATCGCAGCCCAGCAGCGGTGTGCGGCCCTCCATGAGGGGCGAGTCCTGGTTGGCAGTGCTCTCGATTCGCAGCGCACCATCGGCGTCCATCGACAGCCAGCCCCAGCCGGAGCCGAAACGGGTGGCACACGCCTTGGCGAACTGCTCCTTGAAGCTGTCGAAGGACCCGAACTTGTTCTCCATCGAGATCGCCAGCGTGGAATCGGGCCGGGATGCGCCGCCCGGAGTCATCAGCGTCCAGAACAGCGAGTGATTGGCGTGCCCGCCACCGTTGTTCCTGACCGCGGTGCGCTTGGCTTCCGGCACCTTGTCGAGGTTGGCGATGAGCTTTTCAACTGGCATCGCGAGGAGGTCATCGTGACCCTCGAGCGCAGTGTTGAGGTTGTTGACGTATGCGGCATGATGCTTGTCGTGATGGATCCGCATCGTTTCCTCATCGATGCTCGGCTCGAGGGCGGCGTAGTCGTACGGAAGAGGCGGCAGGGTGTAGGGCATCGTCAGCTCCGGCGGGTGGAGGGACCAAGATGAACCGAGTTCGGGCGGCGGCAACGCCGCGTCAGGCGACGCTGCCCGGATCGCGTGCAGCGACGCATGCAGCCGTGATGCACAGCACACCAAGCACCAATGCCCACACGACTTCGTCAGCCAGCACACCCCGTAGGACGAACGCGAGCGCGATCCCGGCACCGCCCGCCACCACCCGGGCCATTGCCGTCGCATGCTCCCCGCGCGGCGAGGTCGCCGCGCCGCCGACCGCAACCACCACCGGATACCACGCCAGCAGGAAAGCGGCGAGTGGCCATCCCCGCCCCGGGATGATCGCGCCCAGCACCACCACCGGCGCCAGCGCTGCGAGCGGCAGCCGGCGCAGCATGGCCAGCGCCGCGAGCGCCACCACGGTCGCGGCGGCAAGCGGCGCCCAATGCACCACACCATCGGGAACAACCTGCGCAGCCGTCGCAGCGAGCAGCACCGCCGCAGGGGCGACCGATGCGTGGCGGGCCGACCCCTGACGCGGCGCAGGAGCAACCATCACGAGTGCTGCGCCGAGAATGAGGGCGGCGACCAGGCGCGCGAGCGCCGGAGATGCTGGAACAGCCTGCTCCGCGCCCCGAACCAGCACCAACATCTCACCCGCCGCCGTGAGCACCAGCCAGGTCGCGAGTGCGAGGAGAAGGAACACCGCGGCGGGGCGGAGCAGCGACAACCGCGATGGGGTGGATGACCCGCCGGCGCTTCGACTCCACCAAGTGGTAGCGGCGGCAGCGACGGCGGAAAGCAGGAACGGGCCCTGTGCAGCGATGGCGAGTGTGGCGAGCGCCGGCGCAACGAGGAATCTGACGTCATGAGAGGGCTCGTCCCCGCCCGGCGTGCCCCCCACCAGGCGATGCCCCGCGATCGCGGCCACGCCCCTGGGAATGGTGGCAATGCCGGCGCCGAGGACCGCGAAGGCGAGCGCCGCCGGCACAAGCGACATCGCGAGCCCGATCGCGAGCGGGATTGCAGGGAGCACCGCGGCCCACCGATCGCGGGGGACGACTAGGAGGGCCCCAATGCCGAATCCTGCCGACAGCGCGATAAAGCGCGCATCGTCCGGCGAGAGCCGCCCGAGTGCCACCAGGTCGGTGGGATCGAGCGTGCCCATTCCCTGCCAGAGAAACGCCAGCGCAACGCCGCCGGTCAGCAGGCGCGCCACGCCCGCAGGCGCGGTGCGTGAGACCAGCGGGGAAAATGCGAGTGGCACGGCGAGCCAAAGAAGCAGCAGGTTCACCCCTGAACCTGCCGTTCGCCGACGTCGTGCCGGCGAGACTGCGATCCGGCCCGGCTCGGCGGTCGGCAAGGGATCCCTGCTGCGAAACTCGGGTCGGCCGATACTTGGTCAGGAAGGCAGCATTCAACCCCTGACTCGCGGACTCCCGATGGCGCTCTCACTGCGCTTTGCCCTTACCACGCCTGGACGCGCCGTCATTGCGCTCGAGGCGGACGACCTCCGCGTGGCAATGCAGGCGACAGACGCAACGGATGCGCTCGGCGACCTCGCTCGCGCCGTGGTATCGCTGCTCGAGGGCGCCGAGCGGGCGTCGGTGGTGATCGAGGACTCCCCCGGGGTGCACGAGTGGTCGTTCGAGTTCGCCGGCGAAATGGTGAACCTGAGGATCAACAGCTGGGCTGATCGGCAGTCGGGGAGTGCCGACATGGTGATGTCGCAGGAGCGGACAGTTGCCCTGGCCTGTCCACTCGCCGCGCTGGCGCGGGAACTTGTGCTGGTGCTCGACGTCCTCTGGGTGGGGCATGGCCCGGAGGGTTGGGCGCGCCTGTCGCCGCGAAACCTCTATCCGGTGACCGAGCGGCGACGCCTCCGCCAACTCCTTGCGGTTGAGGCGCGCCGCACGGCCGAGCGAATCCGCAGCTGACGCGAACCGGGACATGGCTGCGATCGGCCGGTTCACCGCTTGATGGTCGAATCCACCGGCGAACCGGGCTGGGATGACGTGTCGGCTGCCACGCGCCGCGCCCGCTCAAGCAACGCCGATTCAACAATCACGTCGATGGGATCCGGCTTGACCCCCACCGTGAACAGCCCGCGCAGGATCCCGGACAATGCGCCCGGTGGCGGGCGATACGGGATCCTCCCGCTGGTGAGTGTGTCGAGCACGGCCGTCGCAGCAGCCGTCGCAGGCCTCCCCCCGCCGACCAACTTCCACGCAGCGATGACACGCTCAAGCGACTCGCGGTACTGAGGCACCAGAGCCTCCCTCGCCTCGGCCGTCGGCACGCCAGCAGGCGCGAGATCCCGCGCGATCACCTCCCACTTGCCGACCTGCAACAGCCAGTTGCTGATGGTGGTGTCTGCCGCGCCCGCAAACTGGACACGTTCACGGGGGGCGAACACTGACAGCCAGAGGCGAATGGTTGCGGGGTCGAGACGCCCGTCCCGCCAGGTCACAATGGGCTCGTCGCCGCCGGAGTCCTGCATCGGATCGATGGCAAAGATGCGCATCCGCTCCACAGCCCCCGAGGGAACCTTGAGGTCATGCGCCGCGCGCATGCTGTCGGTGTATGCCCGATTCTCGGCCTCGGCGAGCCGCGGCTGCAGCCAGGCCTTGAGCCCCGGGCGCGATTCGGCGACGGTGGCGCGTCGGAAGATGTGCAGGCCGCGCGGCGACGGCGACAACGCGCTGATCTCGTTTGGCGCCAGGTTCCATACGGCCTGGGCGATCGAGGCCGGCAGGTCCCCGATCTCGGCCGCCGCCATGAATCCACCTCCATCCTTGTAGACCGAGTCGCCGGAATATTCCCGCACCAACGCAGTAAACGATTCGCCTGTATTGGCCCGATCGCGCAGCGTCCTGCCGAGCTGTGCCCGTTCAACATTTGCGGGCGTGTTCTCGCGGACGTTCATCGGGAGGAGGATTTGCTGATACACCTTCACGTTGCCGATGCCGAAGAGCGAGTCGGCCTCGGCATCGGTCGGCGGCGGCCTCGCCTGGAGCCGCTCAGTGGCGAACTGCTGAAGCATCCCGCGGACGGCGTCGGGCCGCAGCGCCCGGTCGACCAGCGCCGAGTCGAGCAGGTCGACGCCGGTCCGCTCGGCGTGCTGCAGCAGAGCCACGTCGATCCAGGCCGACACGAGCATGTCGGCGGTCACCCGGCTGGCGGGTTCAGGGATGCGGAGCAGGTACTGCTCCAGCATTGCGCCGGTGAGCTGCGCTCCCTCCGCGTCGACGATCACCGTCTTGCGTGCGTCCTCCAGCGACTCGCCGCTGCACGCTCCACTGACCAGGGCCACGCCGACGACGAGGAACCGGGCCGAACGAACCATGCGAAGGGTCAAACCAGTCATGCCACATCCGGGGAGGAGGAATCTCCCAAGATACGCACACGGAGGGGCCCCGTCAGGAGCCCCCCCGCGTATCACGCCTTTCCGCCCCGGTTCAGCGGCGGGCAACAGCCGCCACGCGCGGGATGCGCTCATCCCGCTGCGCCGCCTGCCACGCAAACGCCGCGAGTACCGCGGCATTCCACTTCATGTCGTCTGGCTGGATCTTTTCGTAGACGTCCATGTTGGAGTGGTGGGTGCGCGAGCCGTAATCGAGACCATCCTGGATGAACTGGAAACCCGGGAGGCCAAGGGCATCGAACGCCAGATGATCGGTGCCGCCGGTGTTGCTGATGGTGACGGTGGTCATGCCGTCGGCGCGGAAGGGATCCATCCACGCGCTGAAGATCGGACCGACCGCAGCGTTCCCCTGCTGATACACGCCGCGAATCTTGCCGCCACCGTTGTCGACATTGAAATAGGCCGAAAACTTCTCGTGCGCTTTCGTCGGCTTGACCCCCATCGAGTCGCGGGTGCCGAAATGCTTCGCGACGTAGGCCCGCGAACCCATCAGCCCCTGCTCCTCACCAGTCCAGAGCCCGATCCGGATGGTGCGGCGCGGCTTGAGATCGAGCGCCTTGAGGATCCGCATCGCTTCCATCATGGTGGCCGAGCCGGCGGCGTTGTCGGTGGCACCGGTGCCGGCGTGCCACGAATCGAAGTGGCCGCCGATCATCACGACTTCATCCTTGAGCTTGGCGTCGGTCCCGGGGATCTCGGCGATCACGTTGAACGATGTCGAGTCGGCGGGGTAGAAGCGGTTCTGCATGTTGAGCTCGAGCGTCACCGGGACATTGCGCTCGGCCATCCGCCAGATCCGACCGTATGACTCGTACGCCACGTGCACCATCGGCACCTGGGGCGCCTTGAGGTCGCGGCGGGCGCCGTTGTCGGTGAACAGCGTGCCGTCACCGCCGCGGGCGAGCATCAGGATGGCGCCGGTGCCCTGTTGCTCCATGAACCGGAGCGCGCTGGTGTCGGTGGTCACGTTGAAGCGACGTGGGCCGAGGGTACGGCCTTGAAAGTTGCCGCGACCGGCGCCCGCCGGCTCTGGCTGGACCGCTGCCATCTCGGCGAGTCGCTCATCGGTGAGGCGGGTTCCATCCGGGGTGAAACGCGTAGACGGCAGGCCGTTGGGCCCGACCAGCATCACGAACTTGCCCTTGAGCTTCCCAGCGTACGCTGCCTTGAACGACTCGAGCGTCATCGCGGTGTCGGCGGGGATGATCACCACGCCACCGGTGACGGTGCCGTTGGTACCGGCCGACCAGGCGCGCGGCGCGGCCATGACCTGGAAGAAGTTCGGTGCGGTGGAGACGAAGGTGAACCGCTCGTTGGCCCAGCCGAGCCCGGCGGGGGTAGACCACGGCTCCATCGCGACGTTGCTGAGTCTCCATCCCTTCATTGTGGTGGCGGCCCACTTACCGGCGGCGGTCAGGTTGGGTGACCAGGACAGCCGCGGCCCATGCACGTCGGTGAGCCAGCTCATGATGTCCATGACCTGCGAGTTGTCGATCGCCTCGGCGCGGATCCGGCTGATGGTGGCGGCGTCGACCTTTTCCTGGGCAGAAAGCGGTGTGGCAAGAGCCAGGGCGGCGAGGGCGACGAGCAAACGGTTGCGGACGGCGGCCATCCGTGTTGCGGCTGGCACGACAGCGAGGGACATGACGGACTCCAATGCAGTGGCGGGGGAGAGCAAGATGATACGCGGGAGGCCGCCGGGAGGTTGGAAGGCGGCCGCACATCCGGCTACCTTGTCTCCCGCACGGGGCGGTAGCTCAGTTGGCAGAGCACCTGCTTTGCAAGCAGGGGGTCAAGGGTTCGATTCCCTTCCGCTCCATCACGATCATCGCGCCTTGCGGTCCAGCGGGGGGCGCTGGCGTGCCCCAAAACTGAGCGCCGCTTGACAGTTCGGGCGCATACGCTTACAACTGAATGTAACCGTTTACATCCGAAGCGCCGCAGGTGTCGCCCGGCGTTACCGCCGGCCCTCGCCCCCACGCACCGTTCGAGGCGTCCCACGTCTCACCGCCCGCCGGTCTCGATCACCATCAGGGACGTCGCCCGCGCCGCAGGCGTGTCGGTGGCGACCGTGTCCCGGGCCGTCAACGAGAGCTCCCTGGTCACCGCCGCGACCCGGCAGCACGTCGCCGCGATCGCCCGGCGCTTGGGTTATATGCCCCACGGCGGCGCCCGCAGTCTGGCGACGCGACGAACCCACACGATCGGTGTGCTCTTGCCGGACCTCTACGGCGAGTTCTTCTCGGAGGTGATCCGGGGCATCGACCTCACGGTCCGCGACGTCGGGTACCACTGCCTCGTCTCGAGCGCGCGGCACAATGGTGCCCAGCTCGAGGCCGCGATCCGCTCCATGCTCGGGAGGGTCGACGGGGTGATCCTCATGTCGCCGGAGTTCACCGGCGAGATCTCGCGCCGAACGCTCCACGGTGGCTTCCCCGTGGTCCTCCTCAACTGCCCGTCGCCCGACCCGGCGTTCGACAGCCTCACCATTGCGAACTACGAGGGAGCCTACGACATGGTACGCCACCTCGCCCAGCTCGGACACCGACGTATCGCGATCATCCAGGGTGCGGCCGGCAACTTCGACGCGGCCGAGCGGCTCCGCGGATATCGCGCGGCGATGCGGGACGCGGGGCTCGCGCCCGACTCGGACGTCGAGTTCGCGGGCGACTTCACCGAAGAATCCGGCGCGGAGGCCGCGCGCGCGATGCTCGCGATGCCCGACCGGCCGACGGCAATCTTCGCGGCGAACGACTGCATGGCGATCGGGGCGCTCGCGGCACTTCGCGAGGCGGGCGTCTCCGTGCCGGACCAGGTGGCCCTCGGCGGCTTCGACGACATCCCGATGGCGCGGTATGTCACCCCTGCCCTGACCTCCGTGCACGTCGACATCAGTGCACTTGGCGAACGAACCGCAGCGCGGCTCCTCGCCAAGCTCGAAGGACCCGCCGATGCGCGGCGGATTCGCGATACCCTGCCGGCCACTCTCGTGGTGCGGCGCTCGTGTGGAGCGCTGCAGAACTGATGTCATATCATCGTGCGACTGCTGTTCCCCGTACACCATCATGGAGGGTTGCTGAATGAAGCTTCATCGATTTGCCCTGGCACCGCCGGCTGTTGCACCCGACGTCACGGCGGTCCTTGGCATCCGACCCGAAGCGATCCGGCCAGCCGGCACCGGACCGGGAGTCGACGCCACGGTCATCGACATCGAGCCGCTCGGACATGAAGCGCTCGTCACGGTTGACGCGGCGGGAACGGCGCTTACGATGCGGGCCGAGTCGGGAGCGGTGCTTACGGTCGGGCAGCCGGTGCGGATTGCGTTCCAGCCGGGTGAGGCGCACTGGTTCGATGGCACGACGGGGGAACGGACGGACTAGGAGAGGCGGCGTCGACGCCTCGTGGCTAAAGCCACGGCTCGGCGAACCAAGCGACTGAAGTCGCGAGTCGTTCGGGATGGCAGCTGAGTGGACCAGGAGTCGTCACTCATTTCCGTGCCCATCACGGTCTATGCGGCTAACTACAAGATGCTCAATACCGTCTGAGGTCAGGTACTTGGACAAGGCATAATCAGTTCCGACCTCCAGCAGGTCGGTATCCGGGCGGAGAACCCATTCGGCGACCTGCTTGCCATCGGTCGCGTCGATAGCAACGATTCGGGTATTCGTAGCCCCATATGGGGACGTGGTGACCCAGAACAGGCCGTGCTGATCGGCTACCACGCTGCGATAGGCAGGCGCGTGCTTGGGACGCGGAACCGCCCGCATGACCGCGCGAATCTCGTCGTCGCGATTACTGCGGGGCATCTGATCCATCAGTTTCGCGATGGCCGCATCGTAGTTGATGTCCGATGCGAGTTCCCGCTTTGCATCGACGAGATACGGCCGCGCGCGCCCGCGACCCAGATCATATACCTCGATGACCGTCGTATCGGACGTGCCGAACATCATCGCCGTCGCGTCCAGAGCAAATACGCTCATCGTCCCGAGTGGTCGCGACTCTCCCGCGCGGCGCCTTCCCAGCATGGCAACACTGTCACCATCAAGATCTGAGCGAAGCATGTCTGCGAAGAGCGGCGGGTAATCCCCGCTAACGCGCGGATCGGGCGCGGGCGACGACATCGAAATAATGGTACCGGTACGGTTGCACGCAATCAGAAAAGGCCGCCCAGCCAGCCTGAATTCACGAGCTACGTGTCCGTTGATGCCAAACACGACCATCATCTCCCTCAACCTGTCCCAGACAAACAGGCTGTCCGTGCGACACTGCTCGATCCAACCCGGTGACCGAAACTCGCCGGGCCCTCCCCCCGATCGACCAACTGTTGCCTTGAGCCTGCCGTCGCTCGAGATCAGGTGCACGGCATCACCGAAGGCGTCGGCGATGGCAACCACGCCATTCGAGAGCCGAGTTGCGTCACTGATATCGAGCAGGTCCAAGGCTTCGTTCTCGGTACTCAGCACGAGGATCGGCACAGTATCGAACGTGATCGCCAGCCCCGGTGCGTTCGCCGAGGGTTTCGGCGCCGCATTACAGGCTGCGATGGCAACAACGAGTGCAAGCAGGTGTACCCGCATGTCATTTCCTCGCCTGTGATTGCATGACAACAGGAATGCCTGGTGGTGCACTTCGACCGCTGGGCACGACACCTGGCGCGCTGGTCGGGTCCAAACTTTGGTCGATCATCGTACCTGATACACTTCGTGTCACGATTTTGGAGTTCGCGCCATAAGTAGCAGTTTGCAGACATTAAATCTGGTTGAGCGACAATAAGAGATCCTCGGTCGAACGCGAGGCCACATGGACGGAGGTATCACAAACACTTGCGTGTGGGGCGATGAAGGAGATCACGAAGAAAATCAACGCTACTTGTGGAACAGGTACCGGCGCGGAAACAGAGAAGAGCAAGCGGATCATTACCCACACCCCGCCACCCCCTCGGCCAACGCCGCACCCCGATCATAAGCAATGATCTCCAGCACCCGACCGTTGGTCCGAATCACGATGTGATCCCCATCGACCGCCTCCCGCGTCGGAGCCCCCCGCCGGTCATTGCGATCGGTGCGGTAGGTGCGCACCGCGGGATTGTGAGCGCAATACCGCGCCAGCGTCGATTCATCTGGGAGGTATCTGGGGCCATACGGCTTGATACCCGATGACACGACGATCACGTCGGGGTTCACCGCCTCGATAAACGGCCACGTGCTCGACGTCTCGCTCCCGTGATGCGCGAGCTTGAGCACCGTCGCCTTGAGATACGCCGCGGGATAGGCATCAAGCAGCATCCGCTCCACATACCTCGCCTCTTCTGCGCCCTGATCACGATCCTTCCCCTCGGCGTCACCCATGAACAGGAAGACATGGTCGCCGTACTGCACGCGCAACACCACCGACGCGTTGTTCTCGAGTGTACTGCCGCTACCAAGTCCGTCCGGCGTGCCGGGGTAGGAATACAGGAACGCCGCAGCAATCTCGCTCCCCCAGTCGAGGGCACCGAGGTCCTCCACCGACCCACGGTGACTGGCGATCGGCCGGCCGTCCACCCGCTCCTGATCCACCAACGTCAGGAACGCGTTGTACTCCACCCCGTCCTTGGGATAGCCGGGGTCGTAGTACGCCAGCACGTCGAAATGGCGGAAAATGCCTTGGGCACCGGGGAAGTGATCGTTGTGGGGATGCGTCACGATCAGCGCGTCGATCGCGGCACCGTCATACGCCCGCTCCCGCAGGTATGCCAGCATCGGGTTCGTCGCGTCACTGCTGTACGGGCCGCCGTCGATGACCACGTTGCGACCATCGAACCGGCCATTTCCGGCCACACCGTCGTCGGGAGTGGCGATCCAGATGCCGTCCCCCTGCCCCACGTCAACAATGTGAATCTCGAGCCATCGATCCGGCTCGGTCGCATCAGCATCGAGCGTCGCACCCGGAAGTGGTTCGAGGAACCGCTTGGCCGCCCAGCCGCGCTCGCCACCGGGCATCGTGATCCGGCGCCAGAACGGCACCGCACTGTCGGCCGCGACGCGCACCCCCGCGAGCAGGCAGCGCACCACCGCAGCGTCCGGTTCCGGAGCCGCCCTGACATTGAGGCAGGTGGCGACGCTGGAGCGGACCGCGTGCACGGCGACCGTGTCCTGGGCCGCAAGCGGCCACAGCCCGGAGAGGACCAGCACGGCGGTGACGAGGACTCTACGCATCAGCCAGTTCACGAAGGGGGGCACCGGACAAGGTATCATTTCCCGACAGTCGTGCAGTACTGCGGGGGCGCTGGCCTGGCGTCGCGGCGACCCACGCCGGTCGAGTGTGGGGCGACGCGAACGTCCTTCCCATTGTATACCCGAACAGATATAATTCTCCATGACCGATCCGCCCAAAACCCTCGTCTGGATGGGGAGTTCGCGGCGAGACCTTGCCGATCTGCCTGAGGACGCACGCCGGCAACTGGGCATCGCGCTTTTTTGGGCCCAGAAAGGTGCCACCCACCCCGACGCCAAGCCGATGGGGGCACAGTTACGAGGTGTCACCGAGATTGTCGCGGACCATGCCGGCGATACCTATCGAGTCATGTATAACGCCAGGATCGGCGAAGTCGTGTATGTACTCCACGCCTTCCAGAAGAAATCCAAGCGAGGAATCACCACGCCGCAGGCAGAGATCGACCTGATTGTCAAACGACTCAAAGATGCTCGTGAACATCACAAGCAACAGCCACGCATCGACGCAGGAGGTAAGTCATGACAGAACGCCATAGCGCCAAGGTTGAAGCGAGCAGCGGCAATGTCTTCGAGGACCTCGGGCTCGCCGACGCGGCAGCTGAGCTCTCCAAGGCCGACCTCGCCTTTCAGATTGCTCACCTCGCCAAGGCCCAAGGGCTTGATGGGACTGGCACGGCCCGCACCTTGGGCATCTCGCAGCCGAAAGCCTCCCTTCTCCTGCGCGGGCGAACCGACGGCTTCTCGACCGAAAAGCTGTTGCACTATCTCACCATGCTCGGACAGGACGTCCGCATTGTGATCAGCGCCAAGCCAGCATCGGTCGCGAAAGGCCGCCTATTGGTGCAAATCCGTGCGCGCAGGATCGGGCGCCGGCAGGCCCACAAGGTTGCGGCCTTGGCCCCGTCGCGCAGTGCTGGCAAGGAGTCCGGTCCCAAGTCGAAGCGCTCTTGAGGGCAAGTTCATGCAGCGCGCCTGACGACACTCTCGGCGCGCATCATGCCTTATGCGTGGCCCTCTCACACGATGGTCGATGGCCCTTGACGAGGGCCTCGCGACCTTCTTCGCCGGTGTCCTGACCGGTGCGCCGCGTGTCGTGTCACCGACGGGACCGCCGCTGCCGGAACCTTTGTTGGGCTCGGCGGACATTCGTACCCCGAGGCTTGTTCTTGGTTAGAGCACTGGGGGGTCTGTGGTGTAGGGTTGAGGTACTTACCGACCTTCCCGGCGTCATGGCGTATGGCGTCACACGTCCGGACGCGATTGCCCGAGTCCAGGCGCTGGCGCTCCGCTCGCTCGCCGACCGGATGGAGCATGGGGAGGCGGTTCCCGAGCTTCTTCAATTGGCGTTCCAGTCGGCATGACTTCGTTCGTTCACCGTTCACCGTTCACCATTCACCATCACCACCACACTCCCCCGTTTCCTCCCGCTTTCGACGCGCGCATGCGCCGCCACGATCTCGCTGAGCGGGTAGGAGCGATCAATCAGCGGCGTGAAGCGTCCCGCAGCCGCCATGGTGATGATGGTGCGGAGGTCGTCCACCCGTTCGGCGACCGGTCCAGCCACAATGCGATGCTGCGTGGTGAGGCCCACCCATGGCGCACGCAACATGGCGGGGAGTGTGGCGAGCACCGCGAGCAGCTTGCCGCGTGGCGCGAGTGCGTGGCGGGCACGCTGGTACGGCGCGTTGCCGACGGTGTCCGCGATCAGGTCGTAGCGCATGCCCTCGGCCGCGAAGTCGGTGGTGGTGTAGTCCACCACGCGCGTGGCGCCGAGGTAGCGCATCAGCGCAGCGTTGGCGCCGCTGCAGACCGCGGTGACCTCCGCACCGGCGGCCACGGCCACCTGCAGCATCGCCGAGCCGACGGCCCCGTCGACGCTCGCCATTCGCGATCCGGATGACGCATGGGTCTTGGCCTCCGCGTTGACCGGTGGGGCGCAACTCCTCGTCACGGGTGATCAGGATCTCCTCGCCGTCTCGAGCCAGGCACCCATCCCGATCCTCACACCACGGGCGGCGTGCGAACACTTGCGAGGACCTGTGTAGGACCGCCGCCCGACCAGCGCTTGCTGCCGCCGAGGCCAAGCGGGGCGGCTGGCCCAGAACCCATTCCCGCTTGACGAACGTATATTGTGGTAATATACTGCGCCCATGGCCATTCTGCCGGACTACTTCCCGGATCTTGAAGGTTTCCAGTGGGACGCAGGCAATCAGGCGAAAAACTGGGACGGCCACCAAGTGGCTTCGGGCGAAATAGAACAATCGTTCTTCAATCGGCCGGTAATTGTGGCCGCGGATCGCAAGCACTCCCGAGTCGAGGCTCGGCACTACCTCCTCGGACGCTCCAATGAAGGACGCGAGCTGACCATCACCTTTACGATTCGAGGCAGGCTGATTCGCCCTATCATGGCTCGCCCGATGAGCCGGAGAGAACGGAGGGAATATGCCCAACGCAAAGCGGTCGAAGCAGAAGGCACTTAAGCCCATCCCGCAGTTCCCGTCGGAAGATGCGGAGCGCGAGTTTTGGGCAACGCACGATACGGTGGACTACATCGATTGGTCCCAGGCCAAGTCGGTGGTCTTCCCGAATCTTCAACCGTCAACCGAGACGATCTCGCTGCGCTTGCCGGCTCCCCTCCTTGCCGACTTGAAAGCGCTCGCGAATGAACGCGATGTCCCCTATCAGTCGTTGCTCAAGGTGTTCCTAGCGGATCAGGTTCGCAGAGAGCAAGCCGCAGCAGGGCAGCCCAACCCGCGTTCGCTGCAGACGAGGCGCGCGACCAAAAAGCCGCTTCGCGGCGTGCGCGCCTCGCCGCAGAAGCGCTAACCTCCAGGCCTCACTCCTCGGCAACCCGCTCCGTGTCACGCGGAAGCGTCGCCATTCGATGTTGAGGCGGTGCCAGCATCACTATCGCTCATGAGGTGCCCGAGCCAGCGGCTCTCCTCGTGACTGTCGACCAATAGCCGCAACGCGATCGAGAACGGCACCGCCAGCAGGGCGCCCACCGGCCCGAGCAACCACCCCCACAACACCAGCGAGATCACCACCACCGCTGGCGACAGGTCAAGGGACTCTCCGACATAGCGCGGCTTGATCACGTTGTCGATGATGAGGTTGATCACGAAAAACCCCCCGACGACCATGAGCGCGCGCCCGATCCCGAACTGGAGCAGGGCCAGCAGCGCGGGGGGCGCCAGCGCGAGCACGAAGCCGATGTTGGGCAGGAAGCTCATCAGGAAGGACAGCACGCCCCAGAGGAGGGCGAGGTCGACGCCGAGCGCGAGGAGCAGCAGGGTGTTCGCCACGCCCGCGATCAGGCCGAAGATCGTGTTGATCACCACGTACCTGCGCATGCTCACCACGAACCCGTCGAGTCGGTCGATCGAGGTGTCCGAGGCCCGGAACGCGTCACGCAGCTTCTGCGGATAGCGCTCGGCCTCGATCATCATGAACACCATGATGAGCAGCAAGATCGCCAGGTTGCCGGCCGTGCTGGTCAGCCCCCCGATGAAGCCGAGGACGTACCCGACAATCGCTTCCGGTTGAAGCGCCTGGGCCGACGCGAGCCGGGAGGTGTCGACCTCGAACGGCAGACCGGCGGCGAACGCGGTCACCGAGTCCCGGAGCGCCCCGATCCGCTCCTGGTAGGCCGGTAACTCCGACTGGAGTTGCAACAGCGATGACCAGATCAGCAACCCGAGCAGCGCGACCGCTGCGGCGCCCACCACGACGCCCGTGACCGCGGCCACGGTCGGATGCCATCCGCGCTGCTGAAGCCAGCGGGAGGCGGGGCTCCACGCGATTGTGATCAGGAGGGCAATGGCGACCGGAGCGACCACGGAGCTGGCCGCACGGAGCCCGGCCAGGACCAGCACCGCCGCGGCCATGGTCACCAGTAGCCGGGTCAGGGAACCGCGTGAGGTGTCGGTGATGGGGACCGTCCTGACTGGGTTGAGCTGTGGCTGCGTTGCCTCGATCATCGCCCGTCCGCGGTCCGCTCGCAAGCCGGGGACGCAGCCGCCGCTCCGCCTTGTGACTCACGATCGGACTGGCGAGGACGTGATCCGGTTGACGTACGTTCCTGCTTGATCTTGCGACGCGCCGTGTCGCCTCGTGTTGGCTCGTGTCGCTTGGCGGCTGAAAGCCGCGGCTCGGCGAACCAAGCGACTGAAAGTCGCAGTCGATCCCGCCTGACATCGGGGCAACCGATCAGCCCGAGATCAACGACACTACCGCCACGTGCGGGGCGCCATCCTCGTCGTAAACTGTGATTAGTACACGTTTTCCTTCGAACTGCAGGACGTTCACACGAGTCCAGCCGGGCCGGGAGAAATCCTCGACTCGGCCTATCAGGTGCCCATCGCACTTTGCTCGCGGCCCGCGACTCCGCACGAAACTCGGGCGTGCGGGATACGACACACAACTGCTCGCGCAAGCCGCCGCCTGAAAGCATCTTGCTAACAGTGTTCGAATCCACTGCGGCAACGGCATCAAACACAGCTCCGAATGCGCTACCTGCCTGCACCCCCTCCGCGCGCGCCTGAGCATGCCCCCAAGCAGACACATGCAAGCGCAAGACGGGTACCCACCCTCATGGCGTTGGCTCCACCACAACGCGGAGGATCGTACCGTGCGGGCCAAATGCCACCAGGTCGTACGGATCTCCCCAGAACCGTACGTCTAGCGGGAACCCACCGCTGCCGACGAATGCGGTGACGCTTCCGAGACTTGTTCCGTCGAGAGCGTACCGATCGACATGGAGACGTTCGGCCTGGTCTCTGAGCGGCCCAACCACGAACACGGTGTCGCCTCGCATCATGACGTCGGTGATCAGGGGAAAGCCCTGCTGCGAATTACCGCGCCGACCATTCTCGTGAAGTTCCCGCTGGCGGTCGTACGCCTTGCGCACATCGCTCGGCATGCACGTGCGGATCACAGCGGTCGGCTGGGAGCCGTCAAACACCTGGACGATGTTGCTCGCGGGCGAAAACAGGAACATGCGATCCTTGTGACGAGCCGCACGCAACCGATTCGGACCAGGCATCGGAAGCGCGTCCGTATTCCGAGGGACGGCTGTTCGGCTGATCACCGCTGTTTCCGTAGCCGTGGGTCCTTGGGTCGAGAGCATCACGCGAAAGCTCTCGCCGCGTTCGAACAGCTCGGGAATGAGTACATGGGTAAAATACGCGGCTCCGTCCTGCCCCACGATGTCCTCGACGTTGGTGGCGTTCGTCGCGACGATGCGGGTCACTCGACCGATCGAATCGAGATACGTCACGCGGCCGATGGCAGGATCGTACACCATCCATCGCCCATGGGCGAGATCGACACCGAGTCGCGCGGGATTCCGATACTCCCCGGGTCCCTCTCCGGACCGTCCCACTTTTCCGATGACGGTGACGTCACGCGACAGGACGAAGATCTCCTGAGCCTTCGTGTCCAGCACCGCCAGCCGATCGCCGAGAGGGGCAATATCGTCGATACCAGCTGGTTCCCACTTTGGCCCCACACGTTGACCGGAGACCAGAGTGTCTAAGTCCCGAGGAAACACGGCAGCGACTTCACGAACTTGGGCGGTGACCGCAGACCGGTCCGTACAGCTTGCCATCTTCGCCCGGAGGGAGACGTCCTGGCTGTTCGCCTGTAGCTGCGTTGAGGGCTTGCCAAATGGCGATTCGGAATCGCCCTGATTCCGGCATGCGCCTGCGGAGGCCAGAATCAGGAGGAAGACCACGTGCTCGTGCGCCGTGCCGCGGCGCGAGTGCGCGCCACGGCTAGTGGTCATAGCGCTCGACGAGGCTCCAGCCGGGCGGGAGTAATTCACGATCAATGACGTGTCCTCGGGATTCAATCAACGAAGTCTCGGGGGATCAAGAATTCGGTGCCCGCGCACAGGCAGATCGACACGCTGCCCTTTTCGGGTTATCGTCAGCACGCGGCCCTGCAACCGTCATCCGCTGCGGTCGTGAGGAAGATCTCGGAAGCATACGGGCCTCCGCTCAAACGCTGCACCCCACTGGTCGACCTGTCAAGGCGACAAATGTTCGTAGGGTTTTCCCTACATTTGGCAGTAACTCATTCCGGTGAGCGCACTTACAGCCCGCCTTCGACGCTCTAAACCGACGTTGGCCCTGGCCAGCGTATCGAAACATTCGGCACGAGTGGCAACGCGACCGCCCGCGCCCTTGAGCACCATTGTCGACCATCGCTAGGCGAATACCCGTACGCTCCGACCCCACCATCAACTCATCGTCAATTTTCCGTCGACATGCACCCCCCTTCCCCGCCCGCCCGTTTCCCGCCATTCTCCTGCATGCCCCCGCACAGCCCTGCCGATGCCGCCCGCGCCCTGCACGACATGTCCACGCGCTGGCGAACCAGCGAACTGGGCGAGCGACAGGCCTTCCACTCCTGGTTCGTCGAGTTCTGCGATGCATTGGGTGTTGCACGCCCAGCCCCGGACGAGTCCGGCGCCTATTGCTTCGGACAATCGCTGCGCATGGCTTCCGGCGAAAACGTTGAGACGACCGACTACAGCTCGCCGGGGGAGGGGACTAGATGCTGACAGGGCTCCGCCACTTGCTCAACCGCCCTTCGCATCGCGCAATCGTGAAGGACCAGGTAAGCAGCGGCGTGCCGCCTGCCGTGCGCTCCGCCTACGACCGACTTCGAGCGCAACGCTGGTCGGAGCGACGTATCTGGCGCGCACTGGTTGCTACACACCGTGCCGCCGCCGCCGCAATGCTCGCGAGCAAACGCCCGTTCGATCGGGAAGCGTACGCGCGCAAGCTAAGAATGCTGGGGTCTGACGACAACCAAGTAGCGAGGTGAATGGACGAAGCCGTAGATCCGTCCCAGGCTGGATGGAGTGCGATCCCGACGACAAGCAGCAGCTGGAGCCGGTACGGCGCGCGCATCGCCCGACGTGCACAATTCAACCTGCGAAGCGAAACCTCACAACGCTCGGAATATCATCCTCGTCGTGCTCAACGCCCCATGCTTGCGACGACGAAATGACGTGAAGCGTGACGTTGTGGGGCACTACGATCGACCCGGTGACCTTGCCGGTTCGGTCGACCCGCACCCATCTGCGGCCATCGCGCTCCGGCCGCAGGGCAACCCACACGGCACCACCAGCCGCCACAAGGGCGCCATGCACCGGGCGGAACACCGTCGGTAACGGCATCTCCATGTAGTCCTTCGCCAATAGGTCGGACTTGACTCCGGCCACCTTCGCGCGCCGAATGCTATCGGCCTCCGTCCTACCGATCTGCCGCGCAGTGTACGGAATCAACGCGGAGAACACCGTGTCGCCACCGGCAGCCACGAGAATCACGCGATATTTGCCATTGTTTGGCCCGCTGGTGTACGGCTCTACCATCGCATACCGACTGCCGTCCGGGGATGCGGCTCCATAAGGCTCAGCGCATTCCGGCACAGGGCGGCTGCGCCCGTTGACCACTGTTACGCAACCATCAGCTGTCTGCGGAAGCACGCCGAGCAAGCGCAACACGTCGCCACGCGCGTTAACACGCAACACTACAAACGTGCGGGCTGCGGTGATGCCCCGCGCCCATTGCGGAGGGACCGGTGATTGACGGTAAGTAGCGTGGACAAGCAGGTCGCCGCCCGGGAGGATGCCGACGATCGCGGGAAGAATGAAAGCGCCTGCCGGCGGGATCGCCGGGAGCGACACCGTGCCCGCGTTCTTCAGAGCATCATCTATCAGAACGGCGCGCCCGAGGAGAATGTCGCCCTGCCAAAACACCGTTCCGTTCCACCCGCGGTACACGCCGATCGACCGGAACTCAGCCGGACCCTCCCCTTTTCTTCCGAACGATCCGAGTTTGGTGCCGCGGGCGTCGAAGAATCGCAGCATGCCATCGTCCGGCTGCGCCACAACGATCGATCCGTTGGCGGCTACGGCGAGGTGAACAATCCTGCTGAAATCGTGCGTGCCGCCGTCGATGCGAAGTTCTTGACGGACCGCCATCGGCGGTCGATTCTGTGCACCCAGTGCACCAACGACAAAACACCCTATCGCCCAGAATCCGAGTGAGCGTGAGATCACGTTCTTGTCTCCCGTTTCTGACTTTTCGGATTCCGTTGGCGAGACGCGTACACCGTCGCGCCAACGGACACGCCGCCTACTGCTGTGTGAAGCAGTTGTAGTTCCCCAACGATGAGCAATGGGCACTCGTCACGGTGCACCCTGGGTAAGCGCCGAGGTAGTAGCCCCTGCAGAACTCCAGCGCTCCTTCCGAGGAGCTGCAGCCGCTGCCGCCACCCCAATTCGGACAATTCGGTTCCTGTTGCCTCTCGGCGAGTAGGTTGCTGCCCCCCAGAAGCGCCGCCGCGACGGCGACGAGTAACACTTGCCTCCGATGCATACAGTACTCTCCCATTGTGAAGCCCGCTGTGAACGCCAGGGCAAATGGTGCAGCCCCACTCCTGGCTTAGTGGGGTGTCCTCAGCCGATTCGCGAATACGGAAGTTCACTGCCACGGCGTCGCGTCTGGACCGTTCTTCGCGACGGCACTCACCCAGGCAATGAGCTCAGCCTCGCTAGGAAACCCGACGTACTGATATCCATTGACGACCACCGTTGGTGTGCCAGTCGCACCAATTCCCGCGGCAGCCTTCACATCGTTGTCTATGATGCTGACGGGTTCGCTAACCGATGTGCACAGTTCGAATGCAGCTAGGTCACGTACATTCGCCGTCGCGGCGTATTGTCCAAGGGACTTCACACCCAGCGAGTCTTGGCCGGAGAAAAGAGCAT
>JACDBX010000115.1 GCA_013694695.1 Gemmatimonadales bacterium
GGTATGAATTCAGGTGAACGTTGAGGCAACGCACGAATCGGTGTCATTTCGTTTCCTATAACCAGGAGCAAGCCATGTCGCCACTGAAGGTAACGCTGCTTTCCACCGCGACGATCCTCGTCGGTGCTGCCTCGCTGCTGGCCGCAGAACGTACCGATCAGACGTGCACGCTGGTAGAGTTTTCCGTTACGCATGCATGCCCCGGCGGTGACATGACTGAATGGTGCAGCCGGGAGGTCGGTGGTACCAGGGGGTGCCCTGCAGTGGCGACGAACGGCGCGTGTACTCCTATCGAGGGGGGTGCAGTAATCCGGTGTGATTTCGCTGCGCCATGACCGAAAGGGCGTTCAGCTGGAGTGCGGTCGGAGCAGCTGTCAGCGTTGCGTGCGCCGTCTCGGTGACGGCGCTGGTGGTTCATCGAGAGATGACCGGTCGGACGGCCTTGGTTCGTCCGCGTGCCATCGGCGACTACAGCCCTTCGGAAGTGAAGAACTGGGATTCGCTAGTTTCGGTGGGGCACCGGTTGGGTCCGCCATCTGCAGGTTTCGTCGTCATTGAGTTTGCTGACTTCCAATGCGAGGCTTGCCGCAAATTTGCCATCAGCACAATGGGCTCGTTGCGGAAAGCCTATCCTCAGGATGTTGCCGTCGTATATCGACATTGGCCGCTTCCTTATCACAAGCATGCGCATGCTGCGGCTCAGGCGGCAGAGTGCGCGGATGCGCAAGGTGTTTTCGAGGAGATGCATGACCGACTCTTCCTGCTACAGGACTCTATCGGAATCAAGTCTTTCGAGGAGTTTGGCCGCGACGCAGGCGTTCTCGATTCATCTGCTTTTGCGGAATGCCTGACAACAGCGGATTCAAGCGCAGCATTGATCGACATTGGAGTGGTGCAAGGCCTAGGGGGAAGGGGCACGCCGACCGTCCTCATTAACGGGCAGCTCCTCGATGGTGTGCCGGACTCTGCGGCGATGCATGCAATATTCAGAAAGCACCGAAAAAGGGTGGGCAAATGAGCTACAACTGTATCCGTAACAAGGCGGCTGGAGCACCACTGAGTGCCCTGAGCGTTGCAGTGGTTCTAACGTGCACCGCCTTAACGGCGAGTGCCGGACGAGGCGCAGCACAAGGTGAGCGGCGGGCATCGCTCGAACTGTCACCGGTGGTCCGCATCGCTGCAGCGGATCATGAGCTGTCGACCGTCGCGAAGGTCATCCGTGGCCGCGATGGCACCATCTGGATTTCACAGCCGCAAGACGGGAACATCATCCACTTTGCAGCGAACGCCCGTCGGCTCGGCGTGGTCGGGCGCAAGGGTGAGGGACCCGGCGAGTTCCAGGCGGTTGGAGGGATGCAGGACACAGACAGGGGACTGGTCGTTTTTGACCCGATGCTTCGTCGCGTGACGACGTTTGCGGCAAGTGGGAGAGTGGCGGCGACACGTGCCCTTACCCGACCAGCGGCTCTCCCCCCAGCCGCATTCGTGGTGGCCGGCGACGCGAAACAGGCGGTGTATATCCATTACCCCACGCCCCCCAGTACTGCGACTCAGGGCGCGGGCAAGTTCCGATCTGTTCCGGTCTTCCTTGCTTCCCTCGGGGGGGAAAGCTTATCGACGCTCGTTGTGTCAGATGGTAGGTTTTGCAGCCTTCAGGTGCAGCGCGGCAACGGTGTGGTGGGCGCCGGCATTCCCTACTGCCATGCGGATCGCTGGGGTGTTTCCTCCAACCTCAAGTATCACGCAATCGCGACTCCCACGCCGGTCGCGTCAGGGTCAACCGGGTTCGAGTTGCTGGTTGTTTCCAGCCGAGGCGACACTGTAACCCGATCGCGCCATCTGCTGGGTCCGAGTCCTATCCCAGGTCGCGTGAGGGACAGCGTGATCGATGCGCTTCCAGCGCGGTCAAGGGAACCTGGGCTCGCCGCCGAGATGATCCGTGGTGGCTTGATTCCTCACACCTATCCGCCGGTCACCGAGGTCGCCGTTTCGGATGACGGCGACGTCTGGGTCACGACGCGATCGGGCCCGACTGGTTCCAAGGGGGCGCTCGTCGTCTTGCGAGGGGGGCGTGAACTCGGGTACACGCCACTCCCGCGCACTTCGTGGGTTCGATGGGTCGGTCAGAGCGAAGGCCTGATCGTCGAGGAGGACGCCGACGGCCTGCAGGACGTGGTGCTGTACCGCGCCCGAGCCAGGAAGTGATCCCTAGTTGTCCCGCTCAGTTACCCTCTGCGGTCCTTGCACGAGCGGCTCATCCCCGTTCGCCCCCCGCGCACCGCGCAGGCATCAAGGCAGTAAACCGGCCACGCACCCGCGCCCACATCAGTTGCTCCTCGATAACACCGCGCCCTCGCCTTCCGCCGCGCCGCGCACCTTGCTGTCGATTCGCCACACGGTCACCTGGGGCAGCCCGTCCGCGCTCTCGCCGACTTGGTAGAACTTCCCGCCAGCCCAAGTGCCGCGAAGCTTGAAGCCGGTGGGTGGGGTCACGCTACCAAGCAGGACGCCGTCGGCGCTGAACACGTCGATCGTGCTGACAAGACCGCGCGCGCCGGGATTCGAAAATCCCGCTTCGCCATTGGTGCCATGCCTTCTGGGCGGCGTGTGCTGGCGACAACCGCCGCCTGGGCGCTCCAGATCTGGCGCCAAACCGGCCTCAGGTAAGCCTGGGCCAGTGTGATGCCGGTGGTGGCGGCGAGCGCTTGGAGGCGATGCGGCTCGGGGCGATCGACATCGCCGTATTTCCGCTTCCAGCGGTACAACGTGTCGAAGGAGATCCCGTGTCGCCGAATCACGTTCTGGGCGGTCACGCCGCCGGTGTGCTCCTGCAAGATCGCGACGATCTCGTCCGCCGTGTGGCGGCGTCGCCGTGCTGCCATGGGGTCCTCCGGCCGTCAGGCCGATCGGGACCCTCCGATTCTAGCTGGACCTCTTTTCGGGGGAAACGTCACGCCTGGGTTCTCGGCAAAAAAGTCCGCGGCGGCACTCGGCCGAGGCTGCGATGGGGCCGCGTGGTGTTGTACAGCTCCAGCCACTCCTCGGTCACCTGTCGCACCTCCGCCAGCGAGGTGAACACCCAGGCATCAAGGACTTCGTGGCGGTACGTCCGGTTGAAGCGTTCGAAAACGGCGTTCTGGTTCGGCTTGCCCGGTTTGATGTGGTGGAGCACGACGCCATACAGGTCGCACCAGCGGACGAGGGCAGCCGCGATGAATTCCGGCCCGTTGTCGCAGCGCAGCACCGCCGGCGCGCCATGCGTTGGCACCAGCTGTTCCAGCACCTGCACAACGCGAACGCTCGGACAAGTTCCGACGAGCATCCAGGGGGGTAGGCTCACCGGGTGGTCGTCACATTGGTTTCTCCGCGGCATGTCGATGCAGCGCGCTCACCCCCAGAGCGGCATTTAGTCAACGAGTACGGGCGGCCGTGGGACGATACCGAGTCCTCATCGCTCGCGCTCTTGTTCTTGTGGCCTCTGCCCTCACAGCGCTGCGTAAACAACTGCACGCACCACTATCACATCTCCTAGTGCGGTACAGTGTGCCTTGCATGATCTACGATCTCGTCGTATTCATGCGGGGCAGCACTTAAGCGTCTGATTGTCATTCACTCCCCGTGTCGACATTGATGACAACTCACACAACGTTCTGCCGACGCCGATGCCATCCCATCCAGTCGGTAAGCTGTTTTACACCACGAGCAATTGACCTTTTCGGATCGGCCACTCCATGAACTTTCCGCGGCTTCGGGCCCGACGCACGCGCCTGCATGTGAACTTTGCAGCGTGGGTTGGTTGCTTGTCGGCGACTATTGGCTTGCTGTCTGTGCGCGCCGCCAACGCGCAAGTGCGTGCGCACTTCGAGCCCGTGCTTCAGCTGAAAGTCCCTGAGTCTGCAGCATTTGGGTTCACCGCAAGCAGCCGCATTGTTGAGCGTTCGGACGGAGGCTACGTGGTAGCGCCAATCACAGACGTCGGTCGGATTGCGTGGTTTGACAGTCGTGGACGGCTGCAACAAGTGACTGGCCGACCCGGGGAAGGGCCGGGCGAACTGCGCCTGATCCACTCGGTGGCCGCGTTGTCTGACGGGAGCGTTGCGATTGCGGGGTCGCGGCTGTCCGTACTGAAGCCCGGTCAGAATGTTGCACAGCCTCAGGTGAGTAGAGAAGGGCAAGAGGTTTTGTCGATGAACTCGCGTGAGATCCTAGTCAACAAGCTGCTTATGCCCGGCGCCAAGGGTTCACCCTTCGTCGTCTGGAGCACGGGCCTGGATTCAATCCGTGCTATCCAAGACCCCTTCACCAGCATGTTGGGTGACCCCACCTTTCGCAGAATGGCTCGCCGCAACGAGTCGTCTGTCGTAGTTAGCCCTGTCACGGCGTTTGAGTTTGCAATTATCGACATTCGAACAGGCCGCGCCACGCCGCTGAGGATTGGTAATGTTCGGTTTCCCTCGGCAAAGTTCATGTCTGTCGATCGACGGCAGCCTCACGTGGCTAAGCCGTACAGCAGAGTTCTATCGCTGCACGTGTACGGCGTTGACACCTTAGTGGTCATTTACGCGGAAGCGACCAAGGATTGGTCCCCAGCCCCTATGAGGCCGCAAGGTAGGGAAGGCGGTGTGGTGCCTGCCAAGGACATCTCGAAATACCTCTCGTTTAAGGTTGATATTATCGACATGCGAAACGGTCGCTCCATCGGACAGCATACGCTTCAACAAGCGGTATCTGCATTTGTAGGACCTGGCATCGCGTTCTCGATTGAGGAATCCAGCGACGGCGATTTGTATTTCCAGCTTTATCGCTTGAGGTTAGTCCCCGCAGTACCGTTCCCTAAAAAGTGAGGCGATCAGATGTCCGTTTCGTGGAAGGCCAAGGGCGCGATAGCATTGGTGTTGGTTGCGTCAACCGGTGTGCTGGCGGCTTCGAGCGCTGCTGAGACGCGTGGGCCGCAAACCGGACCCTGCGGCGCCGGACTCGACGGTTTCGGAAACATCGTTCACTCGTTCAACAGGTCCGGCGGCTGTCATGATGGCGCCCCCAACGCCGTTCATTACGATGATCAGCCGGGTTTCTGTGGCGAATGGCATTACGTCTGCGCATCCTGAAATAGAGCCGGCGCCAAGCGGCCGCCCGTCTTAACGCGGGTGGCCGCTGACGCCGACCCTACCGGCACCTATCAACCCTCATCCTATGCCCCCGACACCACGCGACGCGGGATCGCTCGTCCCCGCCCGAGCACGCAGCGGGCACGCCCGTCTGCAAAGGACCATTGAGTTGGAGCCATCGAAAGCGGGCCGGCAGCGATGGACGATTGCACCGCTTTGGGACTCATCGCATAAACAGTACGCGGTTCGGTCATGATCGACCGCAAACACACTAATCGGCTCTTAAACACCGTCGGCACATGCGCCGTACTAATCGCGATGGCGATAACGTGGAATTACTTCTCACCGCGCGATCCAATCGCGTCCATCCCAGACATCGTGATGGTTTCTGACAGGCAGTGGCAGATAGCATTGGGGGCCGGCCATCGGATTGGCTCGGCAACTGCGAGCGTTACTGCGGTCGTATTCGCGGACTTCCAGTGTCCCGCATGCAGGGAATTTGCACTCAACACCCTCAACCCCGTGTTGGCAAAGTTTCCGACTCAACTAGCCGTGTTACACCGGCATTGGCCCCTGAATTACCATGCGTTCGCCATAGCGGCTGCACGCGCCTCAGAATGTGCTGCCGACCAAGGACGGTTCAAGGAGTACCACGACGCGCTGTTCCGGTTGCAGAATACGATAGGACACAGCGACTGGGTCGAATACACACGGGAGATTGCGGGCATTGATACAACCAGGTTCATCGAGTGTTCGAACGGCACGATGTTCGGATCTACAATAGAGCGCGACGCACGGGATGCCGTTGCCTTGGGGGGAAGCGGCACCCCCATGATCCTCGTGAATGGACGCCTACTCAGCGGTGTGCCTGATGCCGAGGCGTTTGAGCATTTCGTGCGCAATGTGATCGACTCAATCAAGTAGCTCCCTGCCTACCGAAGGACGCTCCAACTGAGCGGTACCCGCTTTTGTGGACACATGGCCGGCCTACCCGCACCTTTGATTCAAGTTCGATGGGGCTGCCGTAGCGCAGGATGGGTTGTCGATGTGCGGGATGAGGGGAATCACGAGACGCTCGCCATCGAGATCAGCGTGTCGCTGCCGAGCGTTCGGACGGCCTGCAGGACGTGGTGCTGTATCGTGCACCGGCCATGAAGTGATCCTAAGTTTTCCGGGCTGGATTACCCGCTGCGTTCCATGCGCGAGCGAGACATCCCCGTCCCCCCCCCGCGCACGCCGCAAGAATCAACGTAGTAAACCCGCCACGCACCCGCGCCCACATCAGTTGCTCGTCGATAACACCGCGCCCTCTCCTTCCGCCGCGCCCCGCACCTTGCTGTCGATCCGCCACACGGTGACCTGCGGCAACCCATCCTCGCTCTCGCTGATCTGGTAGAACTTCCCACCAGCCCAGCTCCCACGGAGCTTGAACCCTGTGGGCGGAGTGACGCTGCCGAGGAGCACGCCGTCGCTGCTGAACACGTCGAGGGTGCTGAGCGGTCCGCGCGCACCGGGGCGACCGACCCAGATGCGCGACCGATCGTCGACCATCGCTTCTGTCCACGCTGGCCATGTCATTGGGATATCCGTCTTCTTCGCCACCGCACGCATTGCATCACGCCACTGCGCGCCAACTCCTTCCACGGTTGCTTCAAAGATCGAGTCACGCTCGGAATCGCTGACACCAAGCGACTGGGCAGGTGCAGTGAAGACCCGGCTCGTGTCGCCGTCGAGGTCGATGATCGCCAGCGAGTAGGTGGCTGTGTTTCCCTCCACCCGGCGTCGGTTCGGGAGATACGCAAAGCTGTTGCTGGGTTGGAGCGGGATGCCCATCGCCATCATGCTTGAGTTCTTCCCCGATTTCATCTCCACCTTCCACATCCGCGAGTCATCGTTGTTCCGGATCGGCATAAGGACGGTGTCGCTCACTGTGCCGTCGAGGCGCGTCAGGTAGAGCGCACCCGGACGGTCAGAGGCATTCGCGGGCGGCGGACCCGGGATGCCCACCGTGCCGTCGTCGAACACCGGGAAGTTCGACGTCCACCAGCAGCACTGACTCGTGTGCGAGCTGATGAACTCACCGGACGTGAGGAATGTGGTGAGACGGGTGTTGTTCGGGTCCTGGATGAAAAGCGTGTCGCGGTGGATCCCGAACATTCCCTGACGATACTCGCCCGGCCCGTCTCCCTCGCGACCGATATCGCGCATCCACTCGCCATCGGGACCGTACACCCGGATGAGCGCCGGCTTTTGCTGAAACACATACACAATGCCGCGCGCATCGGCCACGACCGCATTGATGTCGGAGAGTTCGCCCGGGCTGCCCTCCGGTGGCGCGATCACCGCGTCCTCGACCAGCCGGAACGACGTGGTGTCGTCCCACATCGATGGCCCGGTGTTGTTCACGCGCACCACACCGCCCGGGAGGGTGTCGATTGTGGGGGCGTTGAGCGCTGCCTTGGTGCCGTCGGATGCGCACGCCGCGATGGCGAACGATGCCAGAACCAGCAACGATCCACGGGTCACTTGTTGCTCCTGATTGGGGGCCGGATCAATGGCAGATGCGCCACCCGGTCGGATCGTCGCCCCGGATGGTATCTTTTCGGTCCGTCGGTTCCAGACCTCTTGCCCGGATTTCGCGTGCACCAGACCGCACTCAACGACCGTCACGTTGCCCTTGGCGCCCGGATGGTGCCCTTTGCCGGCTGGAACATGCCGGTCCAGTACCAGGGGATCATTGAGGAACATCGCGCGGTTCGGACCGCAGCCGGCCTCTTTGATCTCTCCCACATGGGCGAATTGTACATCGAGGGCGCCGAGGCCGATCGCGGTCTTGATGCCGCGCTGGTCACCACCCCGAGCAAGCTGGCGGTTGGCCGCGCCCACTACTCGATGATCACCGCCGAGGATGGCTCGGTGATGGACGACCTGATCGTCTATCGCCTCGATACCACCAGATATATGGTAGTGGCCAACGCCTCGAACGTCGCCACGGTGGTGGCAGCGCTCAAGGAACGGCTCGCCGGGTTCGATGCGTCGCTCGACGATTCGACGACAAAGGTCTCGCTGGTCGCGATCCAGGGCCCGAAGTCGGTCGCGATCCTCCAGCCGCTCACCTCGATCGACCTCTCGCAGCTCAAGTACTACGCCAGCGTGGCAGGCACGGCGTGCGGCGTCCCGGCACTTGTTGCGCGCACCGGGTACACCGGTGAGGACGGCTTCGAGCTGTTCGTCGAATGGAACGATGCCCTGAAGGTGTGGGACAACCTTCTCGAGGCCGGCGCGGGGGAGGGGCTGGTGCCGGTAGGGCTGGGCGCCCGCGACACCCTCCGGCTCGAGGCCGGGATGCCGCTCTATGGGCAGGAACTCGACCGCGATACCACGCCATTCGAGGCTGGGCTCGGCCGAGTGGTGAAGTTCGACAAGCCCGACGCCTTTGCCGGTCGCGCTGCGCTGGAAGCCGCCAAGGACGCGCCCCGCAAGGCGCTGGTGGGCCTCCGGCTCACCGGCCGGGGCATCGCTCGCACCGGCTATCCCGTCTATCTTGCCGAGGCACCGGAGCAGTCGGGCGTGGTGACCAGCGGGACCGCGTCACCGACCGTTGGCGCTCCGATCGCGATGGCCTACCTGCCGGTGGGCACCGCTGTCGGGACCGCCGTTGAGGTGGGAATTCGCAACCAGCGCGTCGCGGCAGAAGTCGTGGCGATGCCCTTCTATCGCCGGCCGTCCTGAGCCGAGGAGACACCGTGGCAAACCCGGGCAACCTGAAGTATTCGGCCGAGCATGAGTGGCTGGCCGACGATGGCACGGTGGGGATCACTGCCTTCGCTGTCGAGCAGATCGGTGACATCGTCTTCGTCGAGCTTCCGGCAGTGGGCAGCAGCGTGACGCAAAGCCAACCCTTCGGGGTGATCGAGTCGGTGAAGGCCGTGAGCGAGCTCTTTGCTCCGGCGAGCGGGAAGGTGGTGGCTGTCAATGAGGCGTTGAA
>JACDBX010000134.1 GCA_013694695.1 Gemmatimonadales bacterium
TCTTGCCGTGGTCCACGTGGCCGATCGTGCCCACGTTCACGTGCGGCTTCGACCGATCGAATTTCGCCTTCGCCATGTCTCGCTCCTCAATCCGTCAAGTGTCCAGTTCGTTGATGGATGATGGATGGTGGATGATGGATGACCCATCGTCGCCGAAGCATCCCTCAACCATCAACCATCAACCATCAACCATCAACCATCATCCATCATCCATCATCCGTCGTCCATCAGAGCTCGCGACCGGGATTGAACCGGTGACCTCATCCTTACCAAGGATGTGCTCTACCAACTGAGCTACGCGAGCGAGCGGGCGACGAGACTCGAACTCGCGACCCTCAGCTTGGAAGGCTGATGCTCTACCAACTGAGCTACACCCGCATTGGTCCTGACTCGCCGTCCAACATCGCACCGCATCGCGACGTCCATGGTGGGGGTAGGATTCGAACCTACGTAGGGCGAAGCCCGGCAGATTTACAGTCTGCTGCCATTAGCCACTCGGCCACCCCACCTGATCCTGCATCCTGCCCAACCGGGACCACGAACAACTCCACTGGAGCTGACGGAGGGACTTGAACCCACAACCGCCCGATTACAAATCGGGTGCTCTACCAGTTGAGCTACGCCAGCCATAAAAAAATGCCCCGACCTCCGGCAGACCCCAAAAGTAGGGGCATGCGCAAGTCGCGTCAACGGCAGGATGGTCCCGAAAAAGCTGGTCCGGGGAGGACAGGGGGTCGTTTTGGCCGGATCGGCTCCGGCAGCTCACGGTGGAGAGGCCGGCGCCGGGCGACCCGACTCATGCCGGCCCTGACAATGGCCGCTGGGTGGGGAGCCCAGAGGTGGATCCGGACCGGGACGGCACCGCCCTGGGCCGGGCAGGGAACCCGCCGGGTTGGGCCTATTTCCGCTGGACCGACGCCGTCCCGTCCCGATTGTCGCGCACTTCCCACCCATGCTCGGCGAGGAAGGCCCGGATCCGGTCGGCTTCGGCGAAAATCTTCGCAGTCTTCGCGGCCACGCGCCGGCCAGCCCAATGGAGGGCCCACGCCTCTGCCTCCACCGGATCCGAGGGGGGGGTGGTGGATGCATCCTCCCCATGCGCTTCAGCCTTGCTGGTGCCGGCTGCAAGGCCGGTGGCAGCCACGACCCGGGCCCGTGTGCGGGCTGGAAGCACCTGGACGACATCCGCCGCCGTGTCCCAGCTATCGCGGAACGCCTTGCTCGGCGACTCGCCGCCGTCGAGCAGGCGGTTGCCGTCCCGCGCCGCATCAAACAACGCCGCCAGCGCCCGCGGGGTATTGAGGTCGTCGTCCATCGCGGCGGCAAAATCCTCAGTGAGTCGCGCGGCGAGTTCGTCGAATGGCCCGGACCCGGGCTCCTCCGCCGATGTCGACGCCATCCGGCCGGCGAACTCGCCCAGCCGACGCGATCCCTCGCGCGCTGCGTCGAGCGCCTGGTCGGTGAAGTCGAGCGCCTGGCGGTAATGCGTCGTCGCAAAGAGCAGCCGCACCGCGCCGGCATCGACACCCTCTTCCTGCAGGTCGCGCGCAGTGAGAATGTTGCCGAACCGCTTCGACATCTTGGTGCCGGACATCGTCAGGAACTCGCCGTGCATCCAGACGTTCGCGAACTCCGGCTGCCCGGTATGGGCGCAGCTCTGGGCGATCTCATCCTCGTGGTGCGGAAAGACGAGGTCGACCGCACCGGCGTGGATGTCGAGGACGTCACGTCCCCACTTCTCCTTCAGCAGGCCAAGCGCCATCGCCGAGCACTCGAGGTGCCAGCCGGGGCGACCGCGACCGAATGGCGCGTCCCACGCGGCACCGGATTGTTCGTCCTCGGGCCGCGCCGACTTCCACAGCACGAAGTCGCGCGCATCCTCCTTGGCGTATTCATCGGCAGTCACCCTACCGCTGGCATTCGCACGGAGTTCGCGGGTGTCGAGCCGCGAGAGCCGGCCATAGGCGGGGAACCGTTCGATCGAGAAGTAGACCGAGGCATCGTCACCGATGTACGCGACACCCTTGCTGAGCAGGTCCGCGACCAGTGCGATCATCTGCGCCACGAAGTCGGTGGCGCGCGGGTACTCGTGGGCCGGCTGAATCCGGAGGTAGTCGCGGTCGGCGAAGAACGCCTCGATGAACGGCACCGCCAGTTCGCCAATCGACACCTGCTTCGCCAGCGCGCCCTTGATCATCTTGTCGTCAACGTCGGTGAGGTTCATCACGTGGAACACGTCATGCCCTCGCGTCTCCAGCCAGCGACGCAATACGTCCTGGAACGTGAACGTGCGGAAGTTCCCAATGTGCGCGTAGTTGTAGACCGTGGGGCCGCAGGTGTAGAGCGACACGCGCGGAGCGTCGATGGGGCGGAACGGTTCGATGGTTCGCGTCATCGTGTTGTAGAGCGAAACCGTCATGCGCCCGCCGCCGCAACCACGGCGTCTACTTCGCCGGGGCCGTGATGACGCACGTGCACCGTCCGCTGCGGGAACGGGATCTCGATTCCGTCTGCGTCGAAGCGGCGCTTGACCCGGAGCCGGAACTCGCGCGCGGCATCCCACTGGTTCCCTGGCTGGGTGCGCACCATCACCCGGATCAGGATCGCGTTGTCAGCCAGTTCCTGGACACCAAGCACCGCAGGTGTGCCATCGAGGCGGTGTTCCCAGGCAGCGTCCGTGCCGATGCTGGCGGCCTCTTCCTTGAGGATCGTGATCGCGTGGTCGAGATCGGTGTCGTATGATACGCCGATGTCGAGCACCGCCTGCGACCACCCGGTGGTGCGGTTGCTCACCTTCGTGATCTGGCCATTCGGGATGATGTGAAGTGTTCCGTCGATGTCGCGCAACATCACCACCCGCAGCGTCATCCGCTCCACCGCGCCCTTGAGCCCCTCGACCTCGATCACGTCGCCGACGGCGAACTGTCCCTCGGAGAGGATGAAAAATCCGCTGATCAGGTCCTTCACCAGGCTCTGCGACCCGAACGACACGGCGAGCCCGAGGATGGCTGATGCGCCGAGCAGGGGGGCGATGTCGATGAACTCATTGAGGATCATGATGAGGGTGAGCAGGAAGAGTGCCGCCCGGCCGACGCTCTTCATCAATTGCGAGACCGTCTGGGCGCGCTTCTCGTTGATCGTCATCCTCGTGTCATCGTCGTCGTCGGCGTGGACCACGATACGATGGGCGAGATACTTGATGATCTGCCAGCCGACGGCTGCCAGCAGGAGGATGACGACGATCCGGACCAGGGAGCCCCGAACAGCCTGGACTTCCGTGCCGATCGACGTGAGGAAGCCCGTGATGTCGGAGGTCAGGTCGAACAGGGTCGAGTAAAATTGCATCCCGGCAACTTGGGGGATGCCGGGGAGGGGGTCAACGCTGCCGGGGGCCACTCATTGCTGTCGGGGCGGGCGGGGCTGACCGGCGTCAGGCGCGAGTCCATGCACCTCGTCGTGCCGGATCTCGCCGCCCTCGAGGGCCGAGTAGCCGGCGGCACCGCTCGCCGCGACAAGCCCCACCAGCACCGCGATCGTCCCACCCCGACTGATCTCGCGTCGGCGAGACATCACCAGCACCACGAGCGCCCCGGCTGCCACGACCAACGCTACGAGCCTTGCCCTCTCTCCGGCCTCTTCATGATCGTGGATCCGGGTCCGGCTCGCCCACGGCGTGTCCTCCACGACTTCCTCGGCACCTTCCCCGCTCCATGCCACGAACGCCGTGAGCGGCCCCAAGAGCACGGTGCCGAAGAGGGCGAGCCTGATCACCGCGTCGTGGCGGCGCGCCAGCCCCCACGCGAGCGCCAGTGCGGCGATCGGAAGGCCGAGCACCGGGATGTGGTTGGTCATGAGGTGGAGCCAGGCCTGGTTCACGATGCAGTCTCCGGCAGTTGCGGTCGACGAACTACGGTGAGCGAGCCACCCGTCTGAAACTACTGCGCTGCCGAGGCAGGGAGGAACTTGCAGGGCGAAAGCCGCAGTTCACCGCACCACCAACACCTGTCGGCGCACCAACCGCGACCCGGGCTCGACCTCGGCACTGAGTTGCAGCGTGTATACACCCTTCTTGAGTTCAGCAATGCCGACACGCTGCGTCCGGAAGTCGCGTGCCGACTGCGGGCGGTCGACGAACGCCACCTGCACCGCTGGCGCATCGCGCTCCTTGCCGACTTCCGTCACCGTGACCGAAACCGGAACATCCCGGCCTGCGGCACCGGTGAGGATGTAGCCGATGCCGATGAACTTCGCACGCCCTGGCGTGAGCGCAGGTGACAGTCGGATTGGTGTCCCTTCGATCGTGGCGGCAGCTCCCTGCTCACCATCGGGGAGGAGGATCAGGTCGGAAAGCCCGACGGTGGCCGATCGCTCCTCCACCACGACACCCGCCCTGAAATACTCGGCGCCGATGCGTCCGGTGGTGTCGGAGAGCACCAGCTTCACGTCATGCGTCCCCGCCGGTACAGGCACCTCCAGCATCACGGTGAGGTAGGCGTCGGCGGGCACTCCCTTTGGCGCCGGGGGAAGCCGGTAACGGCGGATGGTATCGAGCGATACAACCCATTCATTGGCGGCGTTCCGGATCCGCACCTGCCAGCGCAGCGCGAGGCGAGTCGGATCGTCTGTGGCACGAGCCACCAGGTCGCGCAACGACACGTCGGCGACCATGGTCGCGACACCCGGGCGGCTACCGAGTCCGATCGCGTTGGCCGCCATCTGCAACTTGCTGTCGAATCGTTGCACAGCGCCGTCGGTGGAGGCGAGGAACCGTTCATCCTGAATGGTGAGTTCCTTGACGCGCGTAACGCGCTCCGGCGAAAGCGACTTCAGCGTTCGTCGCGCGTCGAGCACACAGTATAGAGCGGCGAGCTCACACGTCGCCATCCAATCGCCGTACGCGAGGGGGGAGAAAAACATTCCCGGCGGCAATCCGGGCAGCAGGACAGCGAAATGCACCAGAGCTGGCCGCTCACGGAGTGTGTAGAGCCATGTGTCCGCTCGTAGAGATTGGATGCCGGGGTACTTCGCTAACTGCTGCGCCTCTCCGTGCCGCAGGTAGGTCATGCCACGGTCGTCGATCACTATGGTGGGAAGATCCCGTCCACCGGCAACGCAGAATGGCGTCACCTCTACGCCATCGGGGGTACCGCCCTCTGCCACGCACGCGTCGAACACGGCACCGAGGGCGGCCATATCTGTTCCCAAGAGGTACTCCGCGTCGAACATCCGATATCGGTCGAGAGCAATCCGCCACCGCCGGGCATGCTCTACGAGTCTGCTGCCCGCGGCGTTGCCGTCGTCAAAGTCGCGGTCAAGCCAGAAGGCTTCAACCCAGGATTGACGCTGGTCGACTGGGAGCGCAGTGAAGGTCGTGGAGTCAGCCGTGCCACCAACCCACGCGATGTCGCGCAACACCCACCCGACATGTTCCCCTTTTCCCATAACGGCGCTGGCCCGTGCGTATGTACGAGTCGCCGCCTCCGGGGAGCCCACTGCCGCCAAAAGAAACGCCTCGAAATACGTACGCTCGCCGTCGGTGACCACCCCGGGAACAACGCCGGCGAGCAAGGCTCGGGCTTCTGCGGGTGAACCGCGCTCCATGGTGAGCAACAACTGCAGTCGCTCGAGCCGAACTCTCACGTCGGTCGGTAGGCTGCCGCGGGCGAGTGCGCCACTCACTGCTGCGAGTTCATAGCTGGCGTCGGCCCAGACGCGTGGATACGGGACGATCTGGTCGAGATCGGCGATGGTGGGCGCGAAGGCGGAGTCAAGCTCGAGCGAACGGAGATAGCCCGCGAATGCACGACGGCACCAGAAGAGAAATGCTTTGGTGGTGACGTCCTCGATGGGCCCACAACTACTGTGCTCTGACTGTAGTGCACGGGCGAGCGCGAAACCACCCCACGGCGACCGGTAGGCCCACCCGTACCGCAGGGACGCAGCGGTATCGAGCGTGGCCGAGAGACCTTGGGGTTGCAACCTCGCCGCGGTGCGCAGCTTCACCGGCAAGAGTGCCGCTGCGGCCGACGGGTCGGTGAGCCCATCCGCCGGAGCTTGCGCCCACGCCGCCCACGCGGCGGCGGTATCGGGAACAGATTGCGCCCCGACGACGGCCGGGGCGGCAACAACGAGTTGAAGAGCGATGAAACAGGCTCGGAGATGAGACATTGGTATCAGCCTGGCAGGGGACTGTGGGAGGCCTGAAGGGCCTAAATATATCCGGCCGTTGGGGAGCATACGTCACAAGGATCTTCTGCTTCAGGTCCGACATAGAAACGAGGAACTAAAACGGCGGTGTGCGCACTAGGTGGGTCGTCGAACCTCCTAATGCAGTATTGGTGCTGCACGCAATCGAGCCGGAAATATTTTGGAGGGGGGCCTGGAGTGCAGGCCCCGCTCCGATCGAAACTGGGCTCAAGCCTCGCCGGCGTAGCATTCTGGGTGTAGCCAAGGAGTGATGGGGTCATTCCCAATGTGGGTAGCGTAGCATTCTTCCGGGACGAGATTGAAGTAACTGCCGCTTTCACAACGTTCAGGATGTGCATCGCAGTACACGTACGGACCTTCTGGGTTCTCACATGAAGGCCGGGACACCTCGGTGTTGTTCGGGTCCTGCTCGATGCAACACGCCCCCCAAATGGCGGGTTCCCGCGGACACTGCCCTGACGCGCAACTCCACGCGGTGCAACCCGACCAGCTGTACTCAAAGCTTGGCATTGGCGTTTCCTGCTCCAGTGGGAGCGTGGCCTGGTCTGCGCCACACGCCGCGCCCGTCGCCGTGACGACGGCCACCAGCAGCCCGATCAGCCCGTTACGCAATTTCATTCGCGCCTCCTTGAAAGTACTCCCACGTGAACCTGCACCTCGCCTACGTTCCCGCACTTCGAAGGCTGTCCACCAGCCGCTTGATCTCGGCCGCCGGGTATGCGCCGTCGAGCAGCACGCCAGCGACCGAATCAGTCCCGACGCGGCGCCCCAGGATGAAGGCCGGCGTTCCGCGGACACCCAGCCGTGCCGCCTCCCGCAAATCCGCGGTCACTCTCGGGTGGGTCAACACTGACGCAAGACACTTGCTGGCATCCTCATCAGGAATACCCGATGCCCGAACGAGCTCGTCTCGCCCGGCGGAATCCAGCGTTTCGCCTCGTGCATAGAAGGAGCGGTACAGCTTCCAGCCGGCAGCGGGCAGCGCGTCTCGTGCACACTCAACAAGCGACGCCACCCGCATCGCATGTGGATGTATTTCCTTGATTGGATAGTTCCGGACGACGACTTCGAGGCCGGCCTTTTGAGCGTACTGTCCGGTGAGCTCAGGAAGCATGCTCACGGCCCACGTGGCGCAGAACGGACAGAAATAGTCTGTAAACTCGACGAGGACGAACGGAGAAGTCGGGTCGCCTTCGCGTAGCGCCCCCGTGATCCGGGTGCCCGCAGGCCGTATTGCACGGGCCGCGACGGCGCCACGGCCGCTGGCGCGGCCCAAGGCGGTGACCGCTTGAGCGAGGCTATCGACCCGAAGCACCATGCGCTGCAGCTCGCGGTCGGTCGGGTTGGTGCATCCAGCCAACCCGATCGCGATCGCGAGCAGACCGAACCGCGCAGCCGGAACAAATCGGAAAGCTCGAACCCACGTGATGTGGCGGCGGACGGGGATCCATTGGGTAGGCTTCATGCGTCCACGTTACCCTACGCGATGCGTTCCCGAAATTCTCTGTGGGGAGGGGGCCTTACGAGGGACCCTCCCGCGAGGGGACGCTCTCGGATGGCTTAAACGCGAGGCTGGGACCATCGGCGGGAGATGCGTCGGCGATGATGATCCCGAGCATCAGGCGATCGCTAACACTCAGGTCATCGTAGATGTCTGCCACGTGAGCGTGAACCGTGCAGGTAGCAATCATCAGCTGCCTGCCGATAGCCGCTTCGGTGCGGCCCTGACAGAGCAACCGGACGATTTCTTCCTTTCGGGGACTGCGCAAAAGCATGGCGCGGAGGTTTGCAGCACGTGACAAACGGAGGGCGGGATCATTCAACATGGCAGCAGCCTCGCGGGGGTCGGGGCGGTGCGATTGTGGTGAAACGAGTCTGAAGTAAGTGCCCCCCCTTGTCAAGTATCGGGGCGGGTTCGGCCCAATCCACCCTGCGGGACAGGCTCAGATAAGGGGGGGGCCGGCCCCGCAATCAGCGCGCGAGGAGGTCGCGCGAAGGAGCGCTACGTTCGCCCGCCGCCCGCAATGAAGTCGGCAACCACTGCATCGACCGCAATCCCCCAGCCCTCGATCATGATCCCGGTTTGGCCGGTGGCGGCGGGTCGGCCACCCCGGCCGGGTCGCAACTCGCGATCGCCGCACACGATGTGAGCAGCGCTGGGTGCGCCATTGCTGGCACCCAATCGGTCCTCAGTTCCCTAGCCGGGCGGGCCGCCCCTCCGGCCCCCAGCTCCAGGTCAGCGCATAGCAGTGCGGCACCGTGAGGTTCTTCGCCACCCGGCCGGTGGCGAGTTCCAGGATCCGGATATTGGTGAAGGTGGTGCAGTAGGCCAGGAACCGACTGTCCGGATCGAAACTCTCGGAGAGGGAGGTTACTACCACGTCACCCTGGTTCGGCGCGGTCAACAGTAGCGTGTCGGTGCCGCGCTGTCGGTCGAACAGATGCAGCTTGACAAACTGCACCGTACCCTTTCCCGCCACGGTGCTGTCGGCGAGGCTCCAGTAGGCAATCCACTGCCGGTTGAGCGAAGTCGTCGGGATCTTGAAGTTGTTGAACGGGACCAGGTTCCAGTCCGCGGAGACACCAGTCGCGAGGGCGTAGCTCCGGAATTGTGCGTCGGTGCGCCACCAGAGGAGGGTGTCCGCACCGAACCACCCGAACTCATAGGGCACCTGATTGGCCACCGCCTCGAGGGTGTCGAGGATGCCGGTGCTCGGGTGGAGCAGCACCCAGACCGAGCAGCACCCCGACGTCTGGTGGCGCTCGAACGCTATTGCACCACCGTCGGGGGCCCTGACATGCCTGGCATCGACCGAGATCGTAAACGGTCCGGTCACGTCGCGATAGATGGTGACCTCGCCCGACTTCGCATCAAGAACGAAGGTCTCGGGAAACAGTCCACCAAATCTGGCCTTCCCACTCAGGTCGCCGGTCATCGACGAGACGAAGCCACTTTCATAGTAGTAAGAAGGTTTCGGCTGGAACGGTGGCCGTAGCTCGAGGTACTCGATGGCACCACTTTCGGTGTCGATCCGGGCCGGAGCGGCATACATGTCGTCAGCGGGGCGGAAGTAGATCCAGCCGGCCGGTTCGGCTGCGGGCGGCGGGTCGGCGACCTCCGTCCCGCCGCAGGCCGTGAGCGCCGCACACAGCAGGAGCCGCCGCGCGGCGTTCACTGCTGGCCACCGCCCGGAGGCGGACAGTTTGCCACCGCGTCGATGGAGCCTCCCCCGCCCGCCTTGGCGCCTTGGAGCTGCGACGTCTGAGTGCAGACCGGGATGTCCTGGATGTCCCAGGGTCCCGCCGACGACAGGGCGACCCGGAATCGCAGGTTGTATGAACCGGAGCCCACCGAAATCGTCAACTGCTGGCCGGAGGTCGTGTACGTCGCGTCGGGGTCGACTGTCGTCGTCCGGCTGTCATCGACCTGCCAGTAGATGGTCGACGACGACGTCCCGATGTGGGCGGTGAACGTATGGTTCCCCGCAGTCCATATCGGGACCTCATCTGTCGTCACGACATATGGCGAGGGCGGCGGCGGGGGCGGTGGTGCCACCGTCAGCAGGATCGAATCGCCGCGCTCCTGAAAGGGCAGCCACCATCGGGTCTTGGTCGTGGGGGCGCGGGAGGGCTTCGCCCGGACATAGGCCGACCCCGGCGACCATGCGCGGAAGTTTCCACCACCGAGGTGGGTCAGCACGCCGGTGCTCCCCGAGCTCCAGCTGACTTCACCGTTGGTGGGCTTGGCGATGGCGATGTGGCCGGCGGCCTGCATCTGCGCCGGCATGCCGCTGCTGCCGCCGAGGCCCCCAGAATAGAATGTGTCGGCCACTACCAACACCGTATCCCCGGGCAGGATGGTCCCGCTCGGGTTGACAATCCGGGCGTGCATGTAGACCGAGTCGCGCCAAAAGTTTGCCGGGTCGGTGACCACGGTCTCCAGGTTTCGGTAGGCGAGCACCACGCCTTCGGCCTCATGCACGCAGACTTGGTCGTTGATGACCGACGAGAACTTCGAGAGATGGAGGACGCAAAGCGTGGTCATGCCGGGTTCGAAGCGATCGGGCACAGCCTCCACCGACTCACTCCAGCCGAGGATTCCCGCTGTCTCCTGCAGCAGCGCTGCTCTCCACGACCCTTTGTGGGCGCCGAAATTACAACTAGCAGCGCCGGTGATCGTCACCCAGGCAAGCGAGTCACCGTCGAAAGTGCCGCACCATTGAGTCGAGCTCTGCGCCCCGGTCTCGGACACGGTAACGGCACCGAAGCTGGTGCTCACCGCAAATCGGGGCGCTGCAGCATCCTGCTCGAGGTACTGGTTCCAGTCGGCGATCGCGGCTTGGGCCGCAGTTTCGCGATTCGGTGGCACCTTCAGCGTGATCACCTGCCCCGCATTCCAGCAGGACGTGCGAAAGAGGTAGCTGTTGGTAGTCGGGCAGACCGCGTTCGCAGACAACGACAGGTTCGGTGCGAGCGTGCCACTGCCAGGAGGTCGTGCCGAGGGGAGCGTCGGGTCGGGGGCGCCGCAGGCGGCAAGAAAGCTCTGACTCACCACCAGCAGGGTCGCGAGACGAAGAAGGGCGGGGG
>JACDBX010000135.1 GCA_013694695.1 Gemmatimonadales bacterium
GCCTCTTCCACGGCAAAACCTTCACGCACCAGGAAGCGACGCAACAGCGAGCGCACCGACGCTTCGTCATCGATCACCAAAACCCTGCCACTTGCACCACCCGAGTGCAGCGCACCACCCTCGTCACTTTCATCGGAGGCGGAGGCCGCATCGACATCCTCGGGAATCCGGATGGTAAAGGTGGACCCTGCGCCGGGAGCACTCTCGACCTCCACGGTGCCCCCCATCATCTCGCAGAAGCGGCGGGTGATCGCGAGGCCGAGGCCAGTACCGCCGAATCGTCGCGTCGTTGAGGCCTCCGCCTGCGAGAAAGCCTCGAACAACCTGCCCTGCTGTTCCGCGGTCATGCCAATGCCGTCGTCGCGAACCCGGAGCACTACATCGTGACCGGCGTGGCGCACGGCGTCCACTCGACTCACGTCGAGGTGGATCGTGCCCTTTTCCGTAAACTTCGTGGCGTTGGAAAGCAGGTTGAGCAGGATCTGCCGGACCTTGGTCAAGTCGGCGCGGAGCAACCCCACGGCCGGGTCGACGTGCACCTCCAACGTGTTTCCGTTCTGGGCAAGCAGCGGCTGGACGGTCGTCCTCACGTCCTCCACCAGCGGTCGCAGGTCGAAGGTTTCGAGATAGAGTTCCATCTTTCCCGCCTCGATCTTCGAGAGATCGAGCACGTCGTTGATCAGGGCAAGGAGATGGCGCCCGGATGACCGGATCTTCTCCAGGTCAGCCACCACTTCCTGCCTCCCTTCCTCCTCGGCGTCCTCCTTGAGCATCTCGCTGTACCCGATGATTGCATTGAGCGGGGTGCGTAATTCGTGGCTCATGTTGGCAAGGAACTGGCTCTTGGCCTGATTGGCCGACTCGGCCTCACTCTTGGCCTGGAGCAGGTCGGTGACGTCGTGATAGAGCGCCATGATCCCGACAATCCGGCCCTCCACGAGGACGGGCACACCCGCCAGCTCCACATCGATCATGGTGCCGTCCTTCCGGCGCCGCTTGCCGATGCCACGCGCTGTGGCATGCGTCGCCTGAGTGGTATAGGCATTGGCTTCGGAAAGCGTCCGCTCATCGTTGATCAACGTGTCGAGGTCATGCCCCAATGCCTCGGCCTGCGAGAAACCGAACAGCGTTTCGAAGGCAGGATTGAATGACGTGATCCGGCCGTCGAGCTCGAGCGTCACGATCGCCACCGGGCTGGTGGCCACCACCGCCTCGAAATACTCCTTCTGCCGCTGCGCCATCGTGTACAGACGGGCATTCTCGATCGCGATGGCCGCCTGCGGCGCGAACAACTGCAGCAACCGGAGGTCATCGGGGCCGAAATTGCGAGTCGGGTCCGCGTGGGTGCTCGCGATGGCCCCGACCAGTCGCGGGCCGATCAGCAGCGGCGCCACCATCACGGCCTGCACGGTGTCGCGCACATCGGAATACTTGTTCGAGCGACCGACCCATTCCGCATAGTTCGGGATGATCATCGGTTCGTGCGACTCCGCGACCTTGCCCATGGCGCCCTCGCCCAGGCGCAAGCGCGTCCCGGTCGAATCGCGCGAAATCCCTTCGCTTGCGACCACCAGGAGCTCCTTGGTGTCTTCCTCAAAGATCGCGAGTTCACCCCCGGTTACACCCAGCAGTGCGACGGCTCGCCCAAGGACGGCGTGCAGCAGCTTGGATAGTTCCAGTTGGCCGGACAGATCGGCCATGGTGTCGAGCAGTGCCTGCTGTTCATCAGCGCGACGTCGCGCACTGACCAACAGCCGTGCACGACCGATCGCCACGCTGGCGAAATCCGCCACCGCGGTGAGCACCTTGAAGTCGGCGGGTGAAAACGCATCGGGAAGTGCGCTTTCGACCACCAGCACACCGATGGTTTCGCCGTCGACTCGCAGCGGGACGTCCACCTCCGACCCGCTGGCGAGGCTGGGCAGGTACGCCTGCTCGGCCGTCACCGCTGCGGTGTAGTGGAGCGTGCCGTCGCGAATGGCCCGGTCACTCAGCCCCTCTCCGGGGCGCACCCGCCAATTGGTCGGCACGTCCGGCCAACCGATACTGGCCTTCAGGATTCGGTCACCAGCGGCGTCGAGGAGGAACATGCCGAGGAAGTCGTACCCCAGGGCATCGTCGTGCAACCCCGCGACGACTCGTTGGCAGATATCGGCCTCGTCGTGGGCCGCCGCCACTTCTGCGGACAGCCGAAGGAGCGCGGCCTGACGCTGGGCCAGGGTGCCCCGGCGCCGACCGGAAGGCTTGCCTGGCGTCGAACGAGGATTGGTCCGTGCGGGCATGGCGCTCCCCGGAGCTGCGGGTGGGCAACGCCGAAGTATACGGTGGCCGGGCCGATACGATGCCGGGGCGGCCAGCGCGCAGCGCGGATGCGGCGCCAGACAACCCGCCGTACCGCGCCAGCACAAGCGCGAGCCCACGGGTGGTCCGCCCTCGCTAGGCTCCGGGGTAACTCCCGCCCCGCAGCACGGGGACAGCCGCCACCTTGCGGGCTTGACTGACCCGCCGTATCGTTGGGCACTCGTCCCACCTCCCCGCCGTCCACATTCCGTACAGCATACAGAGGGGTTTCATGAACGTCCTCGTACGCAGCACGCTGCTCATCACAGCCGTCGCACTCACCGCCTGTGGCGATGTTCCGGCGCCCACGGTACCGGCACCGCTGGACGGTTCCTCTCCGAGCTTTTCAGCGCAGAGCGGTGATGCGGGCCGTGCAATTCCCGGGCAATACATCGTGATGTTCAACAATGGCGTGACTGACGTTCCCGGCCTCGCGCGCCAGCTCGCGGCTGCCCACGGCGGCAAGATCGGGTTCACCTATCAGTCCGCGATCAAGGGATTCAGCGTTCAGTTGAACGCGACTGCGGCGGCGGCAATCAGCCGCAACCCCAACGTTGCCGTGGTCGAAGCCGACCAGGTCATGACGACAGTGGCCACGCAGAGCAACGCAACGTGGGGGCTCGATCGCAGCGACCAGCGCGCCCTGCCGCTGAGCACGACGTACACGTACGAGCGCACGGGGGCAGGAGTCCGGACGTACATCATCGACACGGGAATTCGCCTCTCGCACAGCGATTTCGGGGGCCGCGCAACGAGCGGATACGATGCGGTCGATGGCGGGTCGGCTGACGACTGCAACGGCCACGGCACGCACGTCGCCGGCACCGTAGGCGGAAGTCTGTATGGCGTCGCAAAGAACGTGGCGCTCGTTGCCGTGCGGGTACTCGACTGCGCGGGCAGCGGCACCACGGCGGGCGTCATCGCCGGCGTGGACTGGGTCACGGCAAATCGTGTCTTGCCGGCCTCGGCGAACATGTCGCTTGGCGGAGGCGCCTCGAGCACGCTGGACGCCGCAGTGAAGAACTCGATTGCATCCGGTGTCAGCTATGCAGTTGCCGCCGGGAACGGTGATTTCCTTGGACGGCAGCAGGACGCGTGCAACGGCTCGCCGTCACGCGTACCGGAGGCGATCACCATCGGCGCGACGGACAACACCGACAAGAAGGCGTCGTGGTCCAACTATGGCAACTGCGTCGACTTCTTTGCGCCAGGGGTCAACATCACCTCGGCCTGGTACCAGAACGATACGCAGACCAATACCATCAGCGGGACGTCGATGGCGGCACCGCATGTAGCCGGCGCGGCGGCACTATATCTCGAAGCCAATCCGGGCGCGTCGCCGCTGACGGTACGCAACGCGCTCCATGACAACACCACGAAAGGCATCGTCACCTCGTCGAGCACCGCGAACAACCATCTGCTGTACACGCTGGGCTTTGGCGGCGGTGGTGGCACGCCCAACATTCCGCCTACGGCGAGCTTCACGTTCAGCTGTACGGACCTGAGCTGCGCCTTCACCGATGGCAGCGCCGACTCCGACGGCTCCATCGCCTCGCGGAGCTGGACGTTTGGCGACGGCGGTACGTCGACCGCCACCAATCCGGCGCACTCCTACGCCGCGAGCGGAACCTACACCGTGCAGCTGACTGTCACCGACAATGGCGGCGCGACGAACAGCACCTCGAAGTCCGTCACGGTGACTTCCGGCTCGACCGGCGGCATATCCCTCAGCGCGACCGGTTACAAGGTGAAGGGAACCCAGCGTGTCGACCTCACCTGGTCGGGCGCAACGTCTACAAACGTCGACGTGTTCCGGGGAAGCTCGAAGATCGTCACGACCGCCAACGATGGCGCCTACACGGACAACATCGGCGCGAAGGGCAGCGGATCGTACACCTACAAGATCTGCCAAGCCGGGACGACCACCTGTTCCAATAGCGTGACCGTGACGTTCTGACCGTACCCAACGGTCCGGGATGGCAAAAGGAGGGCGGCTCTTGCGAGCCGCCCTTCTTTTGGCAGCTTGGTCGTCCGGTGGCCGTGGGTCGGCCAATGAGCTGAGTACCGACAAACTTCCGTCTCGCCTCAGGTTACATGGGTGTGCTGGTGGTGGCCGGTGGGGCGTCCCATGATTGTTGGCGGGGTCCTGTGCTCATCGCCCTGCGCGACACCGATCGTATCACGCTGCACACGTATTCGAGGCGCAGGAGTCCATGATGATTCACGCAAGCAGACGCCATTTTCTGCGTACTGCCGCGCCGCTCGCATTCTTTCCGACCACTGCACTTGCCGCGCTCAACGCCTGCTCCGGGGATGGCGCCATGTCCAATAAGGCTGAAGGTACACTGCAGGATGGACAGGGAGCGGTCCGCAAGCTCGACAAGCCGGAACAGGAATGGCAGAAGGTGCTCAGCGAAGGTGAGTACGACGTGCTGTTCAACGAAGCGACGGAACGGGCGGGCAGCAGCCCTCTGGATAGCGAGAAGCGGGCGGGCACCTTCGTGTGTGCAGCTTGCTATCTGCCACTGTTCGAGTCGACCGCGAAGTTCGACAGCGGAACGGGATGGCCGAGTTTCTCCCAGCCCATTGGCGGGCACGTGGAAACCAGACGGGACTTCAAGCTCATCTGGCCACGTACCGAGTATCACTGCGCGCGCTGCGGGGGACACCAGGGGCACATTTTCAACGACGGTCCAAATCCCACCGGCAAGAGGTACTGCAATAACGGCATCGCCTTGCGATTCGTGCAGGCAAGCGAACAACTTCCGGAATTGAGAGGCTGACATCGTGCGGCTGCACCTCGTTCCATTCGTACTATCGCTCGCGATGGTCGGCTGCGGCCAGAGCGACGCCGACGCGCGTGCGGACAGTACGCCGGCTGATGCGGTGGACGGCAGTCCGTCGGCCAGCGTTACGACCGGCGCCGCCGCTGCTGATGTCGTGACAGATGCCCCGTCGGCGGGCATGTCCGGAGACTCTGCCGCCAGCAAGATCCCTGCTGCGGCAGTCGACACCGCCATTTTCGCCGGCGGCTGCTTTTGGTGCATGGAACCGCCGTATGACAAGCTCGATGGCGTGCTCTCCACCACCAGCGGCTACACCTCAGGTTCGGAGGTGAATCCAACGTACGAACAGGTGTCGGCCGGCAGCACAGGACACACCGAAGCGGTACAGGTGGTGTTCAACCCGACGCGTGTCAGATACGATCGCCTGCTGCAGGTGTTCTGGCGCAACATCGACCCTTTCGCACGCAACCAGCAGTTCTGCGACGTCGGCAGTCAATACCGAAGCGGCATTTATCCGCGCAACGCGTCGCAGAAGGCAGCTGCCGAGGCATCGCTCCGCACGGTTGCTGCGCGCTTCTCGCAGCCCATCGCAACCGAGGTGGTCGCGGCGACGCCCTTTTATGCCGCCGAGGAATACCATCAGGACTATTACACGAAGAATCCGTTGCGATACAAGTTCTATCGGGCCAACTGCGGGCGTGATGGTCGGCTCGAGGAAATCTGGGGAGACGAAGCAGGCCTCTGACAGAGAGGGCGATCAATAGAAAACGATCGGCACGGAGGGCGGGTAAAACCCGCCTGGGTTCGTGCGACGCACAGATCGCCGCCTGACTTGGAGCAAGGGGGCTTTCAGCCTCACTCTGTGCCGAGAAGCGGCTATCAGCCGCTGGCTCGGATGGATCACCGCAGTGCAGCATCCTCCCCCACCCTGTTGAACGCAACCCCGACCGCCGAATCCTGCCCGGGCGGTGTCGAGACGGTGAAGTGCGTGATCGCGCCCTGCGCGTTGCGGTGGAATTCGATGCGAGCATTGAGCGCGCTCGCCCACGGCCCGAACCCACGCGTGAACACGTCGCGCGCGACCGGCAGCAGGGTGTGATCGGGGAGGCCCTGACGCCGCAGCACGAGGTGGCGATCGTCGCGCGTCACCAGCTTCCACACCGCATCGAGGTCCTGGCTGTACCAGGTACCCTGATACATGCTGACCGACCGACCGGGTCGCCAGAGGAGCGAGTCGGGAACCCGCTCGAGTTCTTCCGGCGGTCCGCCACTCCACGAGATGGCGAGGCGCATCGGGCCGCCGCCGGGCGTGGTGGAAAACGAGAAGAGCCCGACGTTTCCGGTCGCGCCGATCTCGAAGAACCGTCCCTCCCCTGCCGGTGTCATCACCATCGTGGTGTCGTCGCGCATCTCGTGCGGCAGCACCTCGACGAGGGTCCCGTTCCGCACCTCGATGGGCACCACCATCCACGGCATGTCTGACGGCCGATAGACGCCGGCGTAGCGCTGCAGCTCGGCGGCCGTCACCGTGACCGCGGCGGGCGGTGCAGGAATCGGCGTGGCCGGCCTCATAGCCGACCCGAGGTAGATGGCGGCAACGCGCTCGGCCAACCGTCCGGCGGCCAGGTGCTCGGCGTTGCAGAGGACCGCGACCGTGAGGCGCTGCTCGGGGAAGCGGATGATCTCCGACAGCGTCCCGCCGTCGTGCCCGCCGCGTTCGACGGTGCGCAGGCCACGACGCACGTCGAGTCGGAGGCCGTAGGCGTACGGGATCGTGTCGCCCGACGCGAGCGTCGGCCGCGAGAGCATGCGTGTGATGACTCCCGCCCCGCCGACGATCGGCTGGTCGAAGTTGCGGTCGAAGCGGGCGAGGTCGGTGACGGACGTGTTGAGATTCGAGCCGCCGGCCACGGTGTTCGATGGGAAGATCACGCGGGAGCCGCTGGTGGTGACCTGGTGGCCGAAGGCGCGATTCGGTCGTACGCGGGGGCGCTCATCGAAGATGAAGCTCTCGGTCATCCCCATCGGCCTGAGCACCTCGCGCTCGAGGTGCTCCCCGAACGGCGTGCCGGTGGCGCGTTCGATCAGCAGGCCGAGCAGCTCGAAGTCGCTGTGGCTGTACTCGTGCCGGGAGCCAGTCGGGAAGTTGAGGGCGCGTTGCGCCGCCATGCGCGCCAGAAACCCCGGCACCGTGGTGACCGACCGGCCGGCGAGGGTATTGAGCGCACCGTAGTCGCGGAGCCCGCTGGTGTGCTGCAGGAGGTCGCGCACACGGATGGGTGTGCCGTAGTCGGGCATCTCCGGAATCCAGCGGCGGATGTCATCGTCAAGCGAGAGCTTCCCGTCGCGCTCGAGGATGAGGAGCGCGAGGGCCGTGAACGGTTTGGACACCGAGCCGATGTTGAAGGTGGTGTGTGCGGTGATTGGCTGGCCGGTCTCGACGCTGGCGACGCCGTAGCCCTTGGCAAGGACGATCTCCCCGCTGCGGTAGACGCCGACGGCGCAGCCAGGGCCGTCGGGGCGGATGACGCTGGTGAAGAGGGAGTCGACGCGGGCGTTCGGAGCGGCGGTGTCGAGTGCCCGGCCCTGCGCTGGCAGGTGGTCGAGCGCTGGAGCGGCGAGCAGGAGAGCCACTGCCGCAGAGATGTGATGAAGGGTCACGTGATTGCCTCGACTCGGATGTGCGGCAGGGGCGACCGAGAGCGATCTCGCGCGGCGCGGGCAAGCCACCCTCGTCACCGCCCCGCTGCGGTCTCGCCGCGCTTCACCGTTGCGATCGAATTGGTCACCAGCTTCTCGAGCACTGCGACATCAAGATCGGAGAGTCGCTTGAAGTACAGACACACCTTTCCCATCTTGTGCTTGCCAAGCCGGGACAGCAATGATGCCTGTTCTTCTCCTTCTACCGCCACGTAGATCACCAGTTCCCGACCGCGGATGGCGAAGGCTGCCAGTGGAGCTTCACCGGTTCGCCCGCTCTCGTAAGTGTAACGGTACGAACCATAGCCGACGATGCTCGGCCCCCACATCTTCGGGGGTTGCCGAGTCACTCGCTTGAGCAACGTCATCAGTTGTCGGCAGTCGGCGGTTTGTTGCTCGCTGGCCCGTGACGCGATGTAGTCAGCCACACTGGCGTCAGTGGGTTGTGTCTTGTTCTCAGCCATGACGTGTGTCCCTCCAAACGTTGACGTGACGGCGAACTGGACCGCTGTTCGGAAGGCACGTCTTGTCGCGCTAGAGATCGAGAGAAAGCGCCCGCAACGCCATCCGCCGCTGGCACCACAAATCGCGACCACTGCGAGCCAAGCACTAGCAGGCGCGGGTCACGCTACCCGCAGTGGCTTGATGCGCGCCACTTCTCCCCTGATGGACTGCGCCGCATCCCAGAGGTCGACCGCACGCTGCGCATTCAGCCAGAACTCTGGCGTGTTCCCGAACAAACGGGAGAACCGCAGCGCCATCTCTGGTGTGACCGCTCGACGCGCCCGAATCAACTCATTGATCGACTGACGCGAAACGCCGACGGCCTCCGCCAGTCCGGCGACCGTCAGGCCATAGTCCGGCAGATAATCGGCCTGAAGCATCTCACCCGGATGGGTAGGGCGCCGCTTCATCGGTCGATCGTTGGCTACGCTCATGTAACGCTCCAGCTAGTGGTAGTCACAGACCTCAACGTCGTAGGCGTCACCGTCGATGAATCGGAAGCAAATCCGCCATTGGTCATTGATGGCAATGGCATGCTGCCCTTTGCGATCGCCCTTCATGGCGTGAAGCCGGTTGCCCGGCGGCACCTTCAAGTCATTGAGGGACGTCGCGAGATCCACGTACTCCAGCTTGCGACTGGCCCGCTCGGACACATCCGACGGGAACCGCCTGGCCGCACCCGCCAAGTAGAGATCCTGGGTCCGCTTGTCCGCGAACGACTTGATCATGCTGCAACGTATCGCGTCACGTGACACATGTCAAATGGCGCACGTCGAGGGATCACAGATACTGCAAGGCGAGCCCCCGGGCGACGCCCCTACCCATCTCCCGCTGCGGCGGTAGCTTTCCCATACACTCCCCATGCCTACAACTCTCGAGAAACTCTCCAGCGTCCTCGCCGACCGCTACCGCATTGAGCGCGAGATCGGCGCGGGCGGCATGGCCACGGTCTATCTGGCGCACGACGTCCGCCACGACCGCAGGGTCGCCCTCAAGGTGCTCCGCCCGGAGCTGGCCGCCGTGATCGGCGCCGAGCGGTTCCTCGTCGAGATCAAGACCACCGCCAACCTGCAGCACCCCCACATCCTGGCCCTGTTCGATTCGGGCCGCACTGGGGACGCCGCGGGCGGGCCGGACTTCGTCTACTACGTGATGCCGTACATCGAGGGGGAGAGTCTGCGCGACCGGCTCACCCGCGACAAGCAGCTCCCGGTGCACGAGGCTGTCCTGATCGCACGGGAGGTCGCCGACGCGCTGGACTACGCCCACCGCCACGCGGTGGTCCACCGCGACATCAAGCCGGAGAACATCCTGCTCCACGGCGGGCACGCGCTGGTGGCGGATTTCGGCATCGCCCTGGCCGCCGCGCGCTCCGACGGCGGCTCCCGAATGACCGAGACCGGGATGTCGCTCGGCACTCCACACTATATGAGTCCCGAGCAGGCGATGGGCGAGCGGGACATCACCGCGCGGAGCGACGTGTACGCGCTGGGATGCGTGCTGTATGAGATGCTGGTGGGCGAGCCCCCGTTCACGGGGCCGACCCCGCAGGCCATCGTGGCACGGGTGATGACCGAGGAGCCGCGGCGTCTCACGCTGCAGCGGAAGAGTATCCCGCTGCATGTCGAGGCGGCGGTCAATACGGCGCTGGAGAAGTTGCCGGCCGACCGCTTCCCGAGCGCGGCGGCGTTCGCTGCCGCGCTCGGCACCACGTCGTTCACCATGGCGATCCCCGCCGCCGGCGCCAAGGCGGCCGTGGCGACACCGCTGGTGCGGACGACAAAGTTTGCCATCCTCGCCGCCACCGCCACCGTTGCACTCGTCACCTTCGGCCTGACGAAGTGGCTCGGCTCCTCTGGTGCCGCGACACCCAAGCGCAGCGCGCATCTCAGCATCGTGCTTCCGAAAGGGTACGAGGTCGGCTCGAGCCAGTTCTCGCCGGTCGCGGTCTCCCACGACGGAAGCCGCCTCGCCTACGTCGGGCTCACGGATGGTAAGAACCGAATCTTCATCCGCTCGCTCGAGGAGCCCGACGCGAAGGCACTCGAGGGCACCGAGGGGGGTGACGGACCGTTCTTCTCGCCCGACGGCGAGTGGGTCGGCTTCTTCGCGGCTGGCAAGCTCCGGAAGATCACGGTGAGTGGTGCGGGGCTGCAGACACTCGTCGATGCGCAGTTCCACCGGGGCGGCGACTGGGGCGACGACGGCTACGTCTACTTCGCACCGGCCAACAACGGCGGCATCTGGCGCGTGCCGGAAGGGGGAGGCGCGGCCACCGAGGTCACCCGCCTGAACACGGCGGCCGGCGAGATCAGCCACCGCTGGCCGCACTTGGTCGCGGGGACGACCACCCTCCTCTACGCCGCGTGGACCGGACCGGGCGACGACGAACATCATGTGGCGAGGCAGACGATCGGGTCACCGGAACACACCCTGCTCGTCAGGGGTGGTGACGCACCACGGTACGCCGAGCAGCCCGGACTGCTGCTCTATACCTATCGGGGCCAGCTCTTCACCGTGCCGTGGCAGCCGTCGGAGCAGGAC
>JACDBX010000155.1 GCA_013694695.1 Gemmatimonadales bacterium
CCGCCGCCAGCCCACCCAGGGTGAGGTCGCCCGCCACCTCGGCGTCGACGACGACACGATGCACCGCTGGCGGGACCGGACCGCCACCGCCGATTCGGTGTCGCTGGAAAGCGAGCGTCCCGGCGGGCAACTCGCCGATCGGATCGGTGTCGATGGCGGCGAGGAGATCCACCAGACCGTGGAACACGCCGAGCGGCGCGAAACCATCAGGTTCGCGATGGACACGCTTCCCCACCGGGAGCGACTCGTTTTGCTGCGCTCCTACCTTGAGGAGAAGACGTTGCGCGAGATCGCCGGCGAACTTGGCGTCACCGAGTCGCGGGTCTGCCAACTCCGCACCCAGGCCCTCGCCCGGATGCGCCGTGTCCCCGAACTGGCCTACGCCAACGAGTAGCCCCGAAAGCCACGACACCGCATGGTGTTGAACCGCTGTTGACAGTTTCTCGCTAGATTCCCGCGTCGTTCCCCCCGTCCCATGGAGGGCCTGATGCGCACCGCGCTCGCGGGAATCATCGACTACGCCGGACTCTTCCCCCCGGCCAGTTGCACCATGACCCGCGCGACATCATCCTACGACAGCTACCGCGGCTCGCCCGACCGGTGGATGCTCGGTCGGTTCATCGTGGCCGCATCCCGCCTCGACGAACTTGGCCAGGCCGTCGATCAGGCCGGGTTCGGCACGCCGGTGGATCCGTGGCCGCTGTCCGTGGTGATGGGCGTGAACATGCCGGCAGAACTCGCCCTCATCACCGCGTTCGAGGAAGCGTGGGGCGCCCAGGGATTCGTGGTTGACGCCCTGGAATACAAGGTGGGCTCCGCAGGCCACGCACTCGCGACCGAGGCCGAGCTGCCGCCGCACCTCACTCGCTTCCTTGAGGTGCCGCTCCACGGGCCCTACGAGCCGGTGGTCAAGGCGATCCAGCGCGTGGGCGCGTACGCGAAGATCCGCACCGGCGGTACCACTCCCGACCTCATCCCGTCGTCGACCGACCTCCTGGCGTTCCTGCAGGCGACGATCGAGCACGAGGTTCCATTCAAGGCCACGGCTGGCCTCCACCACCCGTTCCGGGGCCAATACCCCCTCACCTACGACGATGACGCCGAGCAGGCGACGATGTTCGGTTTCGTGAACCTGCTGGTCGCAGCGGCTGAGTTGATGGCGACCGGCGACGCCGACAAGGCGCTGCAGATCCTCGAGGAGGAGGATGCGGGCGCATTCGTGCGTTCCGGTGATACACTGGCCTGGCGTGGGAATGCCTACGACGCCGCGACACTTGCGACCACGCGAGATCGCAGTTTTCTCTCCTTCGGGTCGTGCTCGTTCCGGGAGCCGGTCGATGAACTCCAACTGGACCGCACTCGATGAATGATCTCGATCGCTCGCACGATCCTGCACGACGAAGCTGGGTGGAATCCGCCAATGGTCACGCCGAGTTCCCGGTGCAGAATCTGCCGTTCGGTGCGGTGGCCACTTCGGACGAGGAGTTGCCTGAGGTAGTGGTCGCGATCGGAGATGTCGTGCTCCGCCTTGCCGCGGCATTCGACGCAGGACTCGGTGCCGGGCTGCCGATTGATCCTGCGATGGCTCCATTCCTCCTCGAGCAACTCATGGAGGAGTCGCCGGAGACATGGACCGCGCTGCGCCTCGAGTTGAGCGATGCACTCAGCGATCCCGCATGGACGCCACGCCTCCAGTCGGCTCTCCTGCCACGAGCCGGGCTGCGTCATGTCCTGCCGGTGCAGCCGGTCGACTACACCGATTTCTACGCATCGATTCATCACGCCACAAATGTCGGCTCCATGTTCCGGCCCGACAATCCGCTGTTGCCCAACTACAAGTGGGTACCGATCGGTTATCACGGGCGCGCGTCCTCAATCGTCGTGGGAGGCACGCCCATTCGACGTCCGCACGGTCAGACACTGGGGCCCGACGACACCGAGCCGAAGTTCGGGCCGAGCCGTTCGCTCGATTATGAACTCGAGCTCGGGCTGATCGTCGGCGGGACCAATGCGCTCGGCACCGCGGTGACTGCAGAGGCCGCGCGCTCGCGGATCTTCGGCGTCTCGCTACTCAACGACTGGTCGGCGCGCGACCTGCAATCCTGGGAATACCAGCCGCTCGGGCCGTTCCTCGCCAAGAACTTCGCGACCTCGCTGTCGCCGTGGATCATCACGGCTGATGCGCTCAAGCCGTTCCGCGTGCCGATGCCCGTGCGACCCGACGGTGACCCGCAACCGTTGCCCTACCTGCAGGTACCCGGTGATCACACCTGGGCGGTCGAGCTCGATGTCCTGCTCTCGACCGCCGCGATGCGGGAACGGGGCGATACGCCGTTCCGGGTGAGCCGCGCGCGGTTCGAGGAGGCGATGTACTGGAGCCCCGCGCAACTGGTGACCCATCACGGCAGCAACGGTTGCAACCTGTCCTCGGGCGACCTGCTGGGAACCGGAACCATCTCCGGGCCTGCCGCCGATGCGCGCGGTTGCCTGCTTGAGCGCACCTGGCGTGGCACGGAACCGCTCATGCTTCCCGACGGAACCACCCGCCGGTTCCTCGAAGATGGCGACGAGGTGACGCTCACCGGACGGTGCGTCCGCGACGGCGCCGTGCCGATCGGGCTCGGCGCATGCTCCGGGACGGTACTGCCGGCGTGACCCGGCGCGTCGAGGTGATGGTCAGCTATCTCGCGATGACGTCACCGGCGCAACTGCGTCCGGGTTTGCCGCCGCCCGACGACATCAAGTCCGTGCGGCTCGAAAGCGACAGCGAGGGAACGCCGACGATCGTCCGGCAACTCTATCTCGACGTCGGCGCACCGTGGCACTGGTATGACCGGGCGCCGTGGTCCGATCAGGAATGGGCCGACGCCATCCGCCGCGATGGAGTGGAGGTCTGGGTCGCGCTGCGCGAACGCGACGCCGCACAGGTCGGTTACTTCGAGCTCGAGCGTCGCGACGACGATGTCGACATCCGCTACTTCGGTCTTCTTCCTGAGTTCATCGGCCGGGGGATCGGCGGCTGGCTGCTGACCCGTGCCGTCGAGCGTGCCTGGGACCTGGGCGCTGGACGTGTGACGCTCAACACCTGCACGCTCGACGGAGCGGCGGCGCTCCCGAACTACCGATCACGCGGATTCGAACTCGTCCGGATCGCGCACGAGCACCGGGAGTTGCCCGAATGAACCTCGCCGACCTTCGTCGCGAATACGCCAGCGCCGACCTCGACGAATCGGGAAGCGCCGACGACCCGCATGAACAGTTTTCACGCTGGTTTTCCGAAGCGCAGGCGGCCGGGGTGCCCGAGCCGAACGCGATGACTCTGGCGACCTGCACGCCGGACGGCGCGCCGAGCGCGCGGATAGTGTTGCTGAAGGGGTACAACAGTGCCGGCTTTGCGTTCTTCACCGACCTGCGATCTCGCAAGGGTGCCGACCTCGCCGCCAATCCGCGTGCCGCGTTGGTATTCCATTGGGCAGAGCTGGAGCGCCAGGTACGGGTGCGCGGTCCCGTCTCCCTGATCGATCGAGACGAAGCTGCGGCATATTTCAGGACCCGGCCGGTCGGGTCGAGGCTGGGGGCATGGGCATCGACCCAGAGCGCACTGCTCGCCGGCCGCGCCGAGCTCGAGGCGCGCTGGGCGGAACGGGAGCAGGAGTTCGCGGGCGGTGAGATTCCCCTTCCGCCCCACTGGGGTGGCTTTCGGGTTGTCCCGAATGAAATCGAGTTCTGGCAGGGGCGGGTGAGTCGCCTGCACGACCGTCTTCTCTACACCCGCACGCTGGAGCATGAATGGCATCGCGTTCGACTGTCGCCCTGACTGCATGCGCCGTTCTCGCGCTCGGCCCGGCCGGGCCCGCTGCGGGCCAAGGTGCGTCGACCTACCAGCTCGCCGACATCATGCGGGGGTACGAGACGGTCGGTCGCGAACCGACGGGCGTGCAGTGGACGCCGGATTCCCGGTGGATCTACTTCTCATGGCTTCCAGCGGGACGGCCGTGGAACGCGCCGATGGAGTCGTACCGGGTGAAGCGGGACAGCGACGCTCGCCCGGAGCGAGTCTCGCAAGCGCACCTCGATTCGATGGCGCCGGTGCTCGCGGGCGGGATGACGACCCGTGATGGACGCCGGCGTGCGGTGGCGGTGCGGGGCGACCTCTGGCTGGTCGACTTGCCGTCCGGCGTGACGCGACGCCTGACTCGCACCACCCAGGCCGAGCAGCTCATCGGATGGTCTGCCGACGAATCTCGCCTGTTCTATCGTACCGCCGACAATGCCTTTGCGTTGCGGATTCTTGACGGCTATGTCGAGCAGCTCACCGACCTGCGCTCCGGGGTGGCGCCGGACAGTGCCCGCAAGTCCGTGCAGCGCACTGCGCTCGAGCGCGATCAACTCGCGCTGCTGCAAGTGATTCGCGATCGGGCCGCGGCGGATTCCGTCGTCGCCGCGGAGCGTACGGCGAGAGACTCGCAGGCCCTGAGACCGAGCTACCTCGGCCGCGATACGCGGCAACGCGGCATGTGGGTGGCGCCGGCGGGAAAGTACTTGGTCCTGCAGGCCGCCAACGATGCCCAGACCCGCGCCACGCAAGTGCCAGCGTACGTCACGGCATCGGGCTACACGGAGGATATTCCGTCGCGGACAAAGGTCGGCGATGCGCAGGGCCGATTACGGCTGGCGCTTGTCGACCTCCAGACGGGCGTGTTGACATGGCTACCGCTTCCGCTTGCCGACAGCACCGGCACGGGGATCGGCGCGAGCGTCATTGGGTGGAACGATGCAGGGGATGCCGCGATGCTGAACGTGGGTTCGAGCGACAACACCACTCGTGTGCTGGCGCGACTCGACATTGCAAGCGGCACCGTGACGCCGCTACTCCAGTCGGTCGACTCGGCGTGGGTTGGGGGACCGTGCGGCGGTTGCGCCGGTTGGCTGCCCGGCGGTCGCGGGATCTGGGCGGTGAGCGAGGCCGACGGCCATGCGCACCTGTACGTGATGGATCGGGATGGTGGCAACCTGCGGCAGCTCACCCGTGGTGCATTCGAGGTACGCGGCGCGCGCCTCTCGGCGTCGCGCGACCGATTCGAGCTCCAGACAAGTGAGACGTCGCCGCACGACAACCAGTTCTGGGTCATGTCGCTCGATGGCGGTTCGCGCAAACTTGTCACCCCGCAGCCAGGGCTGCACCAGGTATCGGTGTCGCCCGACGGCGAATGGTTGGCCGACGTCCACTCGCGCGGCAATCAGCCACCCGAGCTGTATGTGCGGCGCACCCGTGCTGGGACCACGGCCCGCCGGATCACCACCACACCGAGCGCGGAATGGAGCGCACAGCGATGGCTCGATCCTGAGATCGTCGAGATCCTCGCCAGTGACGGGGTCAAGGTGCCGGCGCGGATCTATCGCCCCGAAGACCTTGGTGTGGCGCCGAACGGTGCAGCGGTGCTGTTCGTGCACGGCGCGGGCTACCTCCAGAATGTGCACCACGGCTGGTCCACCTACTTCCGCGAGTACCAGTTCCACCACCTCCTCGCGTCGAAGGGCTACGTCGTGCTCGACGTCGATTACCGGGCGTCGGCGGGATACGGTCGCGACTGGCGCACCGCCGTCTACCGCCACATGGGTGGGCGCGACCTCGAGGATTTCGTTGATGCCTCGAAGTGGCTCACCGCGTCGCGCGGAATCAGCCCAGATCGGATCGGCATCTACGGCGGTTCGTACGGCGGGTTCATCACGCTGATGGCATTGTTCACCAGGCCGGCGTACTTCGGGGCGGGCGCGGCGCTGCGATCGGTCACCGACTGGGCGCACTACAACCACGGGTATACGTCGAACATCCTCAACGAACCGCAGTCGGACACCCTCGCGTACCGCCGCTCGTCGCCGATCTTCTTTGCGGAAGGACTGGAGGATCCGCTGCTGATCGCGCACGGCATGATCGACACCAACGTGCATTTCCAGGACGTGGTGCGGCTGTCGCAGCGCCTGATCGAGCTGGGGAAGACGCGCTGGGAGCTCGCCGTGTACCCGGTGGAGGACCATGGCTTCGTGCGCCCCGACTCCTGGACGGATGAGTACCGCCGCATCCTGGAACTGTTCGACCGATGGCTTCCTGCAGGCGCGGAGGGTACACCGTCGCGTGAGTGAAACCGAGGCGCACCTCGCCGATGGCCGACGACTCGCGGGGATGGGTCTGGCTGTCAACGCCGTGCTGGCGCTCGTCAAGGGCATGGCAGGCGTGTTGGGCAACTCCAACGGCTTGATCGCCGACGCCGTCGAGTCGGTGACCGACATTGCCGGTTCGCTGGTGGTGTGGGGCGGCCTGCGGCTCTCCAGCCGCGATCCCGATGATGATCATCCATATGGACACGGCAAGGCCGAGCCACTGGCCGCGGCAGCGGTCGGGGTGATGCTCATCGGCGCGGCGATCGGCATCGCGATCCAATCGGCCGGGGAGATTGTCTCGCCCCGCCTCGCACCAGCGCCGTACACGCTCGTGGTGCTGGTGCTCGTCGTGATCGTCAAGGAGACTCTCTTCCGACGGGTGTCCCGCACGGCGGAAGCGTCCGGCAGCAACGCGATCGGCGCCGACGCCTGGCACCATCGGTCCGACGCGATCACGTCGGGCGCCGTGTTTCTCGGCATCAGCGCGGCGCTCATCGGGGGGACGGGTTACGAATGGTGCGATGATGTCGCCGCGATCGTCGCCGCGATGATCATCGTCGCCAACGCGGCACGAATCCTCCGGCCTGCGCTGCATGAGCTGATGGACGGCGCGCCCGACGAGGCATTCTTCCGCGCCGTTTCCGCTGCGGCGCTCTCGGTGTCGGGCGTGCGGCACATCGAGAAGGTGCGGGCCCGCCGGGTGGGCACACAGTTCGATGTTGATCTCCATGTGCAGGCCGATCCCGCCATGCCACTCGAAGACGCCCACGTGCTCGGAGGATGCGTGAAGTCCGCGATCCGCGAGGCGCTCCCCTCGGCATGTCACGTGCTGGTGCACATGGAGCCGTTCAAGCCGAGTCCGGGATCTACCGTCGCGCGATGATGCTCGACGTCACCGTGTCGCAGGCCCTTCTCAGGCTCACTCCGGGCGATGCCACCTGCTTGGTGGCCGTGTCGGGCGGCAACGACTCGATTGCGCTCCTCGACCTGCTGCACCGTGGCGCGGCGGTCCACGGTCGATCACTGGTCGTGGGCCATGTCGACCACGGGATCGACCCCTCGAGCGGCGTCGCCGTCGACCTGGTTCGACAAGTTGCGCAGACCCGGGGACTGCGGGTCGTGATCGCGACCTGCGCGCTCGGCCCGGGTGCATCGGAAACGCGGGCGCGCACGGCCCGCCGGGCTGCGCTGCGGGCGCTCGCGCGAGATTGCGGCGCCACGGCGATCGTTCTGGCCCACCACGCCGATGACCAGGCGGAAACGGTGCTGCTCAGGTTGCTGCGGGGCAGCGGGCCGGCCGGTCTCGCCGCGATGGCGCCGCGGCGCGGTCCGTGGGTCAGGCCGCTGCTGGCATTGAGACGGGCCGACCTGGCCCGTCATGTCGCGGCCGCCGGGCTCGTCACCTGGGCCGATCCTGCCAACAGTGATCCCCGACACCTGCGCTCGTGGCTGCGCCATGCCGTCACGCCGGTGCTCACTGAGCGCCTGCCCGACGTGGTCGATCGGCTGGGTGATGCGTCGGTTCAGGCGCGCAACGCACGCGTTGCGGCGGACGCGACGCCGGAACTCATCGAGGCGCTCGAATGGAAGGCCACCGATGGGGCGATTTCCGTTGCCGCGGCGCCCCTCACGGGGTATCGTTCCCCCGTTCGCGATGCGCTGTTGGCGGCGATCGCGCGGCGGCTGGGAGTGACGGTGGGGCGCCGCCGCCTGGGCGCGGTGGTCAGGCTGTTGCGCTCTGGCGCGACGAGCGGCCGGATCGATGTCGCGCGATCGGTCGTGGCGGAACTCGCCTTTGGTCGCCTGACGTTTCATCAGGCGGTTCGGTCGTCATTCGGGGTATCGCCGTTGGCCGAATCGGGATCGCAGGAATTCGGGTCGTGGCGCATTTCGGTCCGCCCTGCGGCGGTCGAGTCGGCGGTCACCCGGTCGGGTCTGACGACGGCGCTGGTTCCGGGGCCGTACACGGTCAGGCCGTGGGCCCCCGGCGACCGGATCCGGCCTTTGGGCGGCACGGGGTCGAGGGCAGTCTCGACGCTTCTCCGGGAGGCCCTGGTTCCGCCCCGCCGACGCCGCCACTGGCCGGTCGTGGTGTCGGCTGTGGACGCGACGATCGTCTGGGTTCCGGGCATCTGCCGTTCGGAGGCCATGGTTCCTCAACCCGGCACCGAGGGATTGCATGTCGACTGCACTGACGCCTGAGATGCACCGTCGCGCCGCCGGGCGTGATCTCCGGGTGGTGTTCGATGAGCCGACGATCGCACTGCGAGTGCGCGAGCTGGGCCGCGAGATCACGGCCGCGTATCCCGATGGCGACCTGCTCGTGCTTGGCCTGCTCAAGGGAAGCTTCATCTTCCTGAGCGACTTGGTGCGGGAGATCAACCGCCCGCTGCACGTTGACTTCCTGGTCGCCTCGTCGTACGGCGCCGAGAAGGTTTCGAGCGGCAATGTGCGTCTGCTGTACGATCCGGAGACGCCGCTCGAGGGCAAGCACATCCTGTTGGTGGAGGATATCATCGACAGTGGCCGCACCATGGTGCGACTCACCAAGCTCCTCCGCGAGCGCCAGCCCGCGTCACTCGCGATCTGTGCGCTGCTTGACAAGCACCTGCTGCCGGAACCCCTCCCCGAGATGCGGTGGACCGGGTTCACGGCTCCGCCCGCGTTCCTGGTCGGCTACGGCCTCGATCACGCGGAAGACCACCGCCACCTCCCGTTCATTGGTGACCTGATCTGATGGCTGAACGCACACCACCGAATCAACCGTCCAACTGGGCCGGGCGCAGCAAGACGCTCGCCCTGTGGGCACTGTCCTTTCTCGTCGTGGTGGCTCTCTTCCAGTACATGGGGAAGAAGAGCGCTCCCACCGAGTTCACATACACTGAATTTGCCCAGCAGCTCGCGGGCGGCAACATCGCCGGCGTCGAGATCGAGAGCGGCAAGACCATGAAGGGCGAGTTCCGCACTCCAGTGATGAAGGACTCGCGTCCCGCGAAGGTCTTCACGGTGCTGTTGCCCGTGGCCAACTCCGAGGAGTTCATCACCAGGCTCGAGCAGTCCGGCGTGCAGATCACGGCGCGGGAGCCGAAGGGTGGCATCGCGCTCTTCCTGCTGCAGGCGCTGCCGTGGATCGTGATCATCGCACTCTGGTGGTTCATCTTCCGGCAGATGCAGGCCGGCGGCAACCGAGCGTTCGCGTTCGGGAAGTCGAAGGCGAAGCTGCTTACCGGCGATACGCCGAAGGTGACCTTCGCCGACGTGGCCGGCGCCGACGAGGCAAAGGTGGAGCTGCAGGAAGTGATCGAGTTCCTCAAGGATCCGCAGAAGTTCACCCGACTCGGCGGACGGCTGCCGAAGGGCGCGCTGCTGGTCGGCCCGCCGGGCACCGGCAAGACCCTGCTCGCCCGCGCGGTGGCTGGCGAGGCGGCCCGTCCGTTCTTTTCGATGTCGGGTTCCGACTTCGTCGAGATGTTCGTGGGCGTCGGTGCGTCGCGGGTGCGTGACCTCTTCGAACAGGGCAAGGCGCACGCGCCGTGCATCATCTTCATCGACGAAATCGACGCCGTCGGTCGGCACCGGGGCGCGGGACTCGGCGGCGGGCACGACGAGCGCGAACAGACGCTCAATCAGCTCCTGGTCGAGATGGACGGCTTCGAGTCGAACGAGGGCGTGATCCTGATTGCGGCCACAAATCGTCCCGACGTGCTCGACCCGGCGTTGTTGCGCCCGGGCCGCTTCGACCGGCAGATCGTCGTCGACGCCCCCGACATGAAGGGGCGCGAGGGGATCCTGCGGGTTCACGTGCGGAAGATTCCGCTGTCGCCGGATGTCGATCTCGCGGTCATCGCCAAGGGCACCCCGGGAATGGCGGGCGCCGACCTCGCCAACCTTGTCAACGAGGCCGCGCTGCTCGCTGCCCGGAACAACAAGAACTCCGTCGACATGCACGACCTCGAGGAGGCGAAGGACAAGGTCATGTTGGGCGTCGAGCGCCGCTCGCTCGTGCTCACCGAGGAGGACAAGAAGCTCACCGCGTTCCACGAGGCGGGGCACGCTGTGGTCGCGATGAAGACCCCCGGCAGCGACCCGGTGCACAAGGTCACCATCATTCCCCGCGGGCGCGCCCTCGGCCTCACCGCATCGCTGCCCGAGGTCGACCGCCACAACTACACCCGCGACTGGTTGATCGGCTCGCTCGCGATGTTCTTCGGCGGACGTGCTGCCGAAGAGATCGTCTTCGGGAAGGGGGCTGTCACCACCGGCGCCGGAAACGACATCGAGCGCGCGACCATGCTCGCCCGTCGGATGGTGACGCAGTTCGGGATGAGCGACGTGATCGGATTGATGTCGGTGGGTGAGCGCGAACAGGAGGTGTTCCTTGGGCGCGAGTTCGGCTCGCGACGCGAGACATCCGAACGGACGGCCCAGATGGTCGACGGCGAGGTCAAGCGGCTGCTCGACGAGGCGTTTGCCACTGCGCTCACCCTGCTCAACGAGAACCGTGACCTGCTCGATCGCATCGCGGCCGCGCTGCTCGATCGCGAGACGATCGATCGCGAGGATCTCGAGCTTCTCGGGCGCAACCAGCCGTTGCCGCCTCGCGCCTCGCCGCCCCCGCCGATCAGCGGCACGGCGGCCCCGAGCCAGGTTCGCGGCGACGCTCCCGTCATCAAGCCGATCCTCGGCGCCCCACCGGCAGAGCCCTTGGGCGCGTGATCGTCACACCAATCCCGGGTCGCAGCACAACCGCGATCCGTGACGCCCTCCTGTCCCACGGATGGGAGGGCGAGGTGTGTCGGGACGCCGCCATCGGCATCGGTTTCGCGGCGTACCATGTCACCGGCATCGACGAGGTCGCGATCGAGGCGATGCTGCCTGTCGCCGGACGCCTTGGGCTCGAACTGGTCACCGGACCCGACTGGCTGATCCTCGGTGGCGCGCGGTCACGCCTCGGCGCCTTCGCACGTCCCTGGGTCCAGCCTGAAGCCGTGCAGGCGCTTGCGATCGCGATCGGCATGGCGATGCCTCCCGAACCCGCCCGCGAGTGGTTGCACGCAACCGGCGCGATGGCACTCGCTGAACCGGTGATGATCGGAATCCTCAACGTGACACCCGACTCGTTCAGCGATGGCGCCGCCCATGCCAGCGTCGACGACGCATTGCGCCACGCCGAGGTGCTGCTCGAGGGCGGCGCCGGCATCATCGACGTGGGTGGCGAGTCGACGCGACCGGGCGCCACCGAGGTCGATGAGGTAACCGAATCGGCCCGAGTGATCCCTGTGATCGCGGCGCTCGCGGCCCGATTCCCCCGGATCCCGATTTCAGTCGACACCGTTCGCGGCAGTACCGCCGGCCGGGCACTCGAGGCGGGCGCATCGATTGTCAACGATGTCACCGCCGGACGCCACGACCCGACGCTGCCCGCGGTGGCGGCGGGAACCGGCGCTGGCCTCGTGCTCTCCCACTCCCGTGGTCCGCTGCCACGCATCGCATCGTACGACCATGCCGACTACGATGGCGACGTGACCGGGACCGTGCTCAGGGAGCTGGGCGACGCAACCGCCTCGGTGACAGCCGTCGGCGTCGCCGCCGGACGGATCGTGATCGATCCGGGGTTCGGGTTCGGAAAGCATCCTGACCAGAACTTCCGGCTGCTTGACGACCTGGATGCATTCGTGGCAACAGGATTCCCCGTGCTCGCAGCGGTGTCGCGCAAACGATTCTTGGGCGTGGCCACTTCCCGCGAGGTCGGTGACCGTGACCGTGCGACCGCGGCCGCGTGCGCGCTGGCCGTTGATCGCGGGGCCGTTCTCCTGCGCGTCCATGATCCCGCAGCGGTGCGCGACGCCGTGGCGGTGGCCGCAACACTGCTTCGGGGCAGGGCATGAACGGAAAGAGGCCGCCGTACGGCGCCGCTGTGCTGGCCGGCCTCATCGTGCTCGTGATCTATCTGGTGACGCTCGCCCCCAGCGTGACATTCTGGGATGCCGGGGAGTTCATCGCGGCGGCGCACGGGCTCGGGATCCCGCACCCTCCCGGCACGCCGCTGTTCATCCTCCTCGCGCATGTATGGGGATTGCTGATCCCGTTCGGGGAATACGCATTCCGTCTCAACCTGCTGAGCGCGGTGTGCGGTGCGATCGCCGCAGGTTGCTGGTTCCTCGTTGCGCACTCCGTGATGGAACGCCGGATGGCGTCGCTCGGCGATCCGGTCGAGCGGGTACTGCCGTTGGGAGCAGGGGCCGCGGCGGCATCATTCACGGCGTTCGGGTTCACGATGTGGCAGAACGCGGTCGAAACCGAGGTCTACGCCGTCGCGACGCTCACCATCGCGATCGCGGCGTGGCTCACGATCCGCTGGAGGGAAGCGCGCGAGACGAGCCGCGGCGCTCGCCTGCTGCTCATGGTGCTCTACCTCGGCGGCATCTCCATCGGGAATCACTTGCTCGCCTTGCTTGTCGGGCCAGCGATTGTCGTCGCGCTGGTGGCCGAAGCGTGGGCGCGCCCCCTTTCAGCAGTGGGCGCCATCCGCGACGAGTGGGCGCGGATCGGCGTGCTGGCAGCAGTATGGATGCTGCTGATCGCGCTCGGCCTGGGCAGCAGCAACCTCACCATTCTCACGGGCCTGATGACGCTCGGGGCGGCTGGCTGGGCGTTCCGCCAGCGCCAGGCGGCGTTCGCGGCGACAGCGATCCTGATCGCCGTGATCGGGGTCACGCCCTATCTCTTCCTCTATTTGCGGGCGAAGCAGGGGCCGTTCCTGAACGAGGCAGATCCGTCGACCTGGAATGCCCTGCTCGACGTGATCCGGCGCGCCCAGTATCCGCCGCGCACTCCGTTTGACGACCCGACCGTTCCGGCATTCACCGATCCCAATCCCGGGCGCACTCTCGAGCTGCTGGGGTACCAGTTCTTCAACTACGTGCAATACTTCGACTGGCAATGGGGTCGCGGTCTCGCGCAGAGCATCTACATGTCGCCGGCGCGACTCGCCGCGACGCTCGCGATGGCGTCGCTGGGCTTGCGTGGCGCAATGGCACAGCGCCGAGCCGACCGGCCGGGCTTCGCCCTCATGGCCGTTCTCTTTGTCGTCACCGGTCTCGGCCTCGTGATCTACATGAACTTCCGACCCGGACCGTCAATCGGTTGGGAGCGATGGACCGCCGCCGCGGAGCATGAGGTGCGGGAACGCGACTACTTCTTCGTGGCCAGCTTCGTCGCGTGGGGAACGTGGGCCGCAATTGGCCTCGCCGACCTGGTTCGCACGGCGCGGGAGCGAATTCGGCCGCAGTGGCGCCCGGGAGCGCTGCTCCTCTTCGGCGCGGCCGCGCTGCCGATCGTGTTCAATGCACCGGCCGCGACGCGCCGCCACAATGCCGACGCGACCCTGGCGCGCGACTTTGCGCGGGCGCTGCTGCAGTCCGTTCCGCCGGGTGGCATCCTCTTCACCTTCGGCGACAACGACACCTTTCCGCTTTGGTACGCGCAGGAAGTGGAGCGGTTGCGGCGCGACGTCACCATCGTGTGCCTCGCGCTCGCCGAAACCCCGTGGTACATCCGTCAGCTCAGGGAGCACCGCCCGGACGCGGTCGACCGAACGACGCTCGCGGCCACGTGGCGCGACGCACCGGTGCCGGCCTTCGACGGCCCGATCCACACCCTCGACGACTCGTCGATCGCCGCCTTTCGGCCGGTGATCATCGACGAGGACCTCGAGGTCCCGCTCGCGAACGGCCGGGTCATTCGCCTCGCGCGAGGTACCGCCGTGTATGCGAAGGACCTCACTGCGCTGCAGATACTTCGCCAGAATGCAGGCCGACGCCCTGTGGCCTGGTCGATCACCGCGTCGCAGCGCCTCTTCGGACTCGGCCCCGAGTTGGTACAGCAGGGTCTGGCGCTGGTCCTGCCGACGAGGCCGCCGACGACTGCCGACCTCATCGGCGGGGCTGCCCTCGGGCCCGACGGGGCCGCCTTCGATCTCCGTACTACCCGGCAGCTTATCGAGGAGACATGGCGATTCGGGGCGCTGTTTGAACAGGGCATCGCCGACCTCGACCCCAACACCGCCGCCATGGCGCGCACCCTCGCTGTTCCCTATGCGCAGGTGGGCATCGGCCTGCTCCAACGAGGCGACACCTCCGGCGCCATCGGTGCGCTGCGGCAGGCCACCGCGGTATCGGACCAGCCCCAGCTCGAAGAGCTGATCCAGCAGCTCAAGGGCCCCACCGACCGCTTGATTCCACGGGATTCGCCGCGAGTCAACTAGATTTCGCGGTTATGCCTGAAGCGGCCCTACCAGACAGACTGGCCCGGATACGGCATGCCATCGCCGGCGCGCAGGCGGGGCACTGGACGCATCCTGTCCGGATCGTGGCGGTCACCAAGACCCATGGTGCCGACGCGGTGCGGGCGGCCCGCGCCGCTGGGTTGGATGCGGTGGGCGAGAATCGGGTGCAGGAGGCGCTGTCGAAGCAGGACGAGTGCGCCGATGTCGCGGTGGCGTGGCACCTGGTCGGGGGCTTGCAGCGCAACAAGGCCCGGCAGGTGGTCGGTCGATTCACGCTCATCCACTCGGTCGATCGCCTCGACCTTGCCGCCGAGCTGGCGCGGCGCGCTGATGGGGGCACGACCCAGGACGTGCTGGTGCAGGTGAACTGCTCGGCGGAGCCGCAGAAGGGCGGCGTCGAACCCGGTGAACTGGTGCCGCTACTCGAGGGCATCAGGCTGCTCCCGGCGCTCCAGCTCCGTGGGTTGATGACGATGGCTGCACTCGGGGCCGGCGAGGCCGAGCAGCGGCGCACGTTTGCATCGCTGCGAACGTTGCGCGACGCGGCCCAGGCAGAGGGCCATGACCTGCCCGAGCTTTCGATGGGCATGTCCGATGATTATGTCGCTGCCGTTCAGGAAGGCGCGACCATGCTCCGACTCGGCACCGCGCTTTTCGGCGGGCGCCCATGACAGGAACGACCGTGACCGACGCCACCATGGGACCGAACACCGCCACCGCTCGCTTGCCTTCCTGGCCGGCGGGAGGCGCCGACGCGCTCGAGCGGGAACTGCTCGCGATGTGGAAGGCGGAGGCGCTGTTCAGCACGGTGCAGGCGCGCACGGCTGGCGCCCCGGGATACGTGTTCTACGAGGGGCCACCCACCGCGAATGGCCGGCCGGGGATTCACCACGTCTCTGCCCGCACCATCAAGGACTTGGTGTGCCGCTATCACGTGATGGACGGCAAGCGTGTCACCCGCATCGCCGGGTGGGACACACACGGGTTGCCGGTGGAGCTTGAGGTCGAGAAACAGCTCGGTTTCACCGGCAAACAGGACATCGAGGAGTACGGTGTCGCGGAGTTCTCGCGTCGTTGCCTCGAGAGCGTATTCACCTATCGCGATGAGTGGGTCGAGCTCTCGAACCGGATCGGATATTGGCTCGACTACGACCGGGCGTACGTCACGTGCACGAAGGAATACGTAGAGTCGGTGTGGTGGTTGCTGCAGCGACTCTTCCAGCGCGACATGCTGTACCGTGGCCACCGGGTGCTGCCCTACTGCCCGCGCTGCGGCACCGGCCTCTCGAGCCACGAGCTCGCGCAGGGATATGCCGAAGTTCGTGACCGCTCGATCTATGTCACCTTCCCGCTGGTCGACGGAAGCAATCGCGAACTCGTGGTGTGGACCACTACGCCGTGGACGTTGCCGAGCAACGTCGCGGTCGCGGTGCATCCCGATCTGGAGTATGCAGAGTTCACTCATCCCGAGCATCCCGGGCGCACTTTCGTCGCGGCAGCAGCGCGCGCGGCCAAAATGGAGGAGATTCTCGGGGATGGCACCGTCACCGGGGCGACAGTGCGTGGCGCTGACCTGGTCGGGCTGGAATACAGGCGGGTGCTCGACATCGTGCCGATCGATGGTGAGGGCCGGCATTCGGTGGTGGTACCTGGCGAGTTCGTGACGGCCGACGATGGGTCCGGGTTGGTGCACATGGCGCCGGCCTTTGGCGCCGACGACTATGCGGCGGGCCAGGCGCATGGCCTCGTGCTGCTCCGCCCGGTGGCCGCCGACGGCACCTTCCGCGGCACCACGTGGGAGGCCATCGAGGGCCAACTGGTCACCGCCGACGGTACCAATGAGCTGATCATCCGCCGGCTCAAGGAACTCGGCCGCCATTTGCGCACCGAGCAGTACGTGCACAGTTACCCGCACTGCTGGCGGTGCCGCAGCAAGCTCATCTACTACGCGCGCGATTCGTGGTTTGTGCGGACGTCGTCGGTCAAGGAGCGGATGCAGGCGCACAACGCCAGCGTCGCATGGCACCCGCCCGAAGTGGGCACGGGGCGCTTTGGCGAGTGGCTCAGCAACAACATCGACTGGGCGCTGTCACGCGACCGGTACTGGGGTACGCCGCTGCCGATCTGGGTCAGCGATCGCGACCCGTCGTACGTCGAGGTCATCGGCTCGCTGGCGGAGCTGCAGGAGAAGGCCGGGTTCGTCGCGAGCGACGATCTCTCCGTGCACAAGCCCTGGATCGACGAGGTGACGTGGCCCGCGCCCGATGGCGGCACGATGCGCCGGGTACCGCAGGTGATCGACACGTGGTTCGATTCCGGGGCCATGCCCTGGGCGCAGTGGCACTATCCGTTCGAAAACCGCGAGGAGTTCGAGGCGCACTTTCCGGCCGACTTCATCTGCGAGGGGATCGACCAGACCCGCGGATGGTTCTACTCACTCCTTGCGATCGCCACGACCGCATTCGATGCACAGCCCTACCGGAATGTGATCGTCAACGAACTGGTGCTCGACGCGAGCGGCCAGAAGATGTCGAAGAGCCGGGGCAATGTCGTGGATCCGTGGGCGCTGGTCGCGCGCCACGGCGCCGACACCGCGCGCCTCTACCTGTTGATGTCGAGCCAGGTGTGGCAGCCGAAGCGGTTCGACGAGGCGCAGATCGCCGAAACGGCGGGGGGCTTCCTCAACACCCTGCGCAATACCTGGCAGTTCTTCGCGCTCTACGCCGACCCCGTGCCTGATGGCGAAATAGGGACGCCCACGCTCGCCGACCGCTGGATCCTGGGGCGCCTCGATGCGACGGTGCAGGCGGTGCGCGCGGCGTTCGACAACTACGACGTCACCACCGGCGTGCGCGCCATCGCCGACTTCGTCGTCGATGATGTCTCGAACTGGTATGTGCGCCTCAATCGGGCACGCTACTGGGCCGCCGACGGCACCGCCGATGTCGCCGCGGTCCGTACCCTGAATGAAGTGCTGGCCACCACCAGCCGCCTCCTCGCCCCGGCCGCGCCATTCGTGAGTGACTGGATCCATCGCGCGCTGGAGGGCAGCTCGGTACACCTTGCATCGTTCCCCGTCGACCAGGGCCGGCTCGATGTCGAGCTCGACCGTGCGATGGATGCGGTGCGCCGCCTCGCGTCACTCGGGCGCGCGGCGCGTGAAACCGCTGCGATCCGGGTGCGGCAACCGCTGGCGACGATGCGGGTGGCGATACCACGGGGCATCTCGGCGGCACACTTCAAGTTGCTCGAGCCGCTCCTGCGGGCCGAGACGAATGTGCGGGCGATCGAGGTCGTGGCGTCGGACGCAGCACTGGTTCGCCTCCGCGCGAAGGGGAACTTCCGGACGCTGGGCAAGCGGTTCGGCAGGGAGACGCCGCTGGTTGCCTCCGCGATCCTGAAGCTCGAACCCGATGCGTTGCGGATCCTCGAGGGCGGTGGAACCGTTCAGGTTGCCATGCCCGACGGGTCGATGGTGGAGGTATTGGCCGACGAGGTCGCGATCGAGCGAGAGGTCGTGACGGATTGGCCCGTCGCAAGCGAGGGGCGGTACGTGGTGGCGCTGGATCCGGTGGTGACTGAGGCGCTCGCGCGGGAGGGCCTGGCCCGCGAACTGGTCAACCGAATCCAGCGACTCCGCAAGGAGGCCGGCTACGATGTCAGCACCCGGATCGTCGGAGGTTTCGACGGCGACCCGGCACTGCGTGAAGCGGCGGAATTTCACCGCGGCTACATCGCGGCGGAGACGTTGATGGTCGAGTTTGTGGTCGGCCCGTCGGCCGGCTCGTGGGACCGGCACGAGCCGGTCGCGATTGATGATCACGCCGGCGCCCTCGCGGTGCGCCGGTTCGGGGACGGCCGGTCCCCCCTGACTGAACCGGCACCTTCGGAGCAACCGTGAACAAGACCCAGTTGAAGCATCTTGAAGGCCGACTCCTCGAGGAGCGCGCGCGCGTCATGAAGGAACTTGGATACTACGACGAATCATTCAGCTCCTCACTGCAGAACGCCGATGGTGACCTGTCGTCGTACTCATTCCACATGGCCGACCAGGGAACCGACGCGATGGAACGGGAAAAGCAGTTCCTGTTCGCGTCGCAGGAAGGGCGCTATCTCTGGCACATCAACGAGGCGCTGCGCCGACTGTACAACCAACCCGACAAGTTCGGTCGGTGCCACCAGTGCGGGGTGCAGATCGACTTCGATCGCCTCGATGCGCTGCCACACGCTCGGCTTTGCATCGCGTGCAAGGAGAAGGAAGAGGATGCGAAGCGCCGCTGAAGGTGGCCGGTTCTGGATCCTGCTGATCGTCGTGGTGGCCCTCGACCGGGTGACCAAGGTCATGGCGGAAGCGGCCCTGGCCGGCGACCGCATCATCAACGTGGTCGGCGATGTGTTCCGTCTTCGGCTGGTCTACAACCCCGGCGCCGCCTTCGGCATACATGTGGGCCCCTACTCGCGATGGTTCTTCCTGGTTGTCGCGATCGTCGCGGTGTGGCTGTTGCGGCGAATGTGGATTGAGGCGTCGCCCACCGACACGCTGCGGCGTTGGGCGGTTGCGATCGTCGCGGGGGGCGCCGCCGGCAACATGATCGACCGCGTCCTCTCGTCGCGCGGTGTGATCGACTTCATCGATGTGGGCCTCCAGCCGGCGAGCCTCCGTTGGCCGACCTTCAACGTGGCGGACATCGCCGTGACCTGCGGTGCGGTCGCACTGGCGATCTCGCTCTGGCGCGAGGATGCCGAGCGGCGGCGTGCAGTGCAGGCCGACACCGGATGATCAGGTGAACTTCTGCGTCGCGGTTGCGGAGACGGAGCGACTGGACCGGTTTCTGGCCGACCAGTTGCAGTTGTCTCGCACCCAAGCGGCTCGCCTCATCGGGGAAAAGGCCGTCACCGTGGGCGGCAGCGTGGCGCGCGCATCGCGCACCATGGTGCGTGGCGACCTCGTCGAGGTCATCATCCCGGAGCACGTGCCGGCTCGCCAGCTGGTACCCCGCGACATCGATCTCCGGGTCGTGCACGAGGACGAGCACCTTGCGGTGATCGACAAGCCGGCCGGCCTCGTGGTGCATCCCGCCCCCGGCCACTGGGACGACACCCTGGTGAATGCCCTGGTCGCGCGGGGCACCACCCTGTCCGGCGGGGCAGCGGGGCGCCCCGGAATCGTGCATCGCCTCGATCGCGACACCTCCGGCCTGATCATCGTGGCCAAGGACGATCTGACCCACCGACGTCTCGGCGCGCTCATCGCCGCGCGACGTATTTCACGGGTTTATGCCGCGATGGTATGGGGTCACCTCGACGAGGACTTCGTCACCATCGAGGCACCGCTCGCCCGGCACCCGCGCGATCGCAAGCGGATGGCCGTCGTGGCCGGCGGGCGCAGCGCCCGAACCGACGCGATCCAGGTTGCGCGGTGCGGATCGGTCTCGCTCCTCCGCCTCGAGCTCCACAGCGGACGAACCCACCAGATCCGGGTTCACCTTGAATCAATCGGACACCCCATCGTGGGTGATCCGGTTTATGCCGGTGGCGGCGCGAAACGCATTTCCGGCTCGGACCACCTCGCCGCACGGCGGCTGGAGGAGCAGACCCCTCGGCAGGCCCTCCACGCTGCCCTGCTGGCGTTCCGGCACCCGATCACGGGCGCCGATGTCCGGGTGACCTCGCCGTGGCCGGAGGACCTGTGGCCACTGCTGACGGGGTCGCTGGGGGCCGACGCCCCACCTGAACGCGAGACCGCCCTCACCGACCTCCGGTTCTTCGACCGAGATGAGTGAGCCCGCCGCAGGCACTTCGTGCCTGATCTTTCGGCTTGGGGCCCAGCGGTTCTACCTCCCCGTTGCTTCGGTCGTCCACGTCATGCGCAGCGCCGCCCTCACCCGGGTTCCCGGTACCGTCCCCGCGGTTCGAGGCCTCGTCAACCACCGTGGAAAGGTGTTGACGGTTGCACACATGGGGGAGATCCTCGGCATACCTGTGGACGCTGGCACGGGTGAGGTAATCATCGTCGAGGACGCGGAGCGACGGTTCGCGCTGGCGGTCGACGCCGTTCTCGAGCTGTCGGCCGAGACGCGCACGGGCCTTGCAATGGTCGATCTTGAGCAGGTCGCAAAAGCGATCTTTGCCTGAACCAGAACGGAGGTTGGCATGGCCCAGCGGATCCTGATCTGTGACGACGCGATCTTCATGCGAACGATGATCGCCGACATCCTCACCGGTGCGGGCTACGAAGTCGTTGGCGAAGCCGAGTCGGGGCTGCAGGCGGTGGAGCGTTACAAGACGCTCAAGCCCGATCTCGTGACGATGGACATTGTGATGCCCGACATGGGCGGCATCGACGCGGTGAAGGCGATCGTCGGCGCGCACCCCGAGGCGCGCATCCTGATGTGCAGTGCGATGGGCCAGCAGGCGCTGGTGGTCGAGGCGGTGCAGGCGGGTGCGAAGGACTTCGTGGTCAAGCCGTTTCAGCCTGCCCGGGTGCTCGAGGCGGTCCAGCGCGTCCTGGCGGGATGACCGATCCGCGGCGCGCGCGATATGTCGCGCTGTTCGTCGCAGAGTCACAGAGCCTGCTGTCGGGAGCGCGTCGCGCCCTGGCGGACTGGCTCGACGCCCCATCCGAGAGCGGTCCGGCCGAGGAGATCTTTCGGACACTCCACACGATCAAGGGCATGGCGGGCTCACTCGGCTTCGACGCGCTCACCGAGCTGGCGCACTCGACCGAGACGGAGCTTGCGGAGGTGCGAAGTGGCGCGCGCGCCGTCGACCGGGCGGGTGTCGCGCGATTCGAGCGCAGCCTTGACGCCGTCACAATCGCGTGCGACACCGCGGTGGCCGCCGAGATCGATGAGCCCGATCAGACGTCGACGTTCAAGGTGGTTCGTGCGCCGCGCATCGTCCGCGTGGACCTTGATCGACTTGATGCGCTGATCGAGGACCTCGGTGGTCTCGTCACCGCTCGTCAGGAGCTGGAGCGGCAGGCCGAGCACGACGCCCTGTCGCCGGTCGCCCGGGCAGCCACTTCGATGGCGCGGCGCCTCGACGCCCTGCAGGACCGTATCCTCCACGTTCGACTCGCCCCGCTCACCGAGGTGTTCGAGCGCGTTCCCCCGATTGTTCGCGACCTGGCCCGGCAGCTCGGGAAGGACGTTACGGTTGAGCTGAGCGGTGGCGACATCGAGGTGGATCGCGCCATCCTCGACCAGTTGGCCGAGCCGATGATTCACCTGCTGCGCAACGCCGTCGATCACGGTGTCGAGCTTCCCGCTGATCGCCGCGCCGCCGGCAAGCGCCCGGCCGGCAAGGTGGCAGTGCAGGCCCGACGCGAGCGCGATGCCGTGATCCTCGAGCTGATTGATGATGGCCGCGGGATCGATCGGGAACGGGTCGCGGCGAGCGCCCGGGAGCAGGGGATCCTCGATGCCGGGTCGATGCTGACCGACGACGGCCTGCTCGCGATCCTGTCGCGGCCGGGATTCAGCACCGCCACGTCGCTGACCGATGTTTCGGGACGGGGAGTGGGCCTCGACGCCGTCGTCGCCCGGCTCCACGCGATGGGTGCGGCGCTGGCCATCACCACCGTTCCCGGACACGGCACCGTCTTCTCGATCCGTCTGCCCACGCGTCTCGGGATCGTGCGTGCGATGGTGACGGGCATCGGCGACGAGCGATACGTGATGCCCCTCACCCACGTCGCCGAGCTGGTTGCCTATGAGGCCACGAGCACGCGGGACGACGAGGGACGAATACTGATCGATGTTCACGGTGAACCCGTGCCAGTGGTCGATCTCCGTCGCCTGCTGCTATTTCGGGGCCCACCGCCGCCGATCCACCGACCGGCGATCGTGATCGAGGCGAACGGCCAGCGGATCGCGATGCTCGCCGACGCTATTCATGGACAGTTCGACGCAGTGGTCCAGCCGATCGAACGCCCCGCAGGGATGCCACGGTGGATCACGGGAGCGACGGTGCTCGACGATGGACGCCCGGCACTGCTGCTCGACCTCGCGAGCGTGGTGTGACGGGGGAAGCCAGAGGGGCCCGTCCGGCAGGCGCGCAGTTGCCGATTCAACAAGGAGATCAGATGACCACCAATGAACTCGAAGTGCTGCGACGCGACGGCCTGCGTGAGGTTGCCACCATCGGGGCCGGGCATGCTGCCACGGCGCTCTCGCAGCTGACCGACAGGCGGATCATGATTTCGGTCCCGCAGGTACGGCGGGTGGCCTACGTCGAACTCCCCGAGATGCTCGCCACCTTCGGTGATCACGTGGCGGTCGTGTCCATGCGGATGCTCGGCGACCTTACCGGCCGCTCGCTGCTGGTTTTCAACGAGCGCGACGCCACCCGGCTGTGCGACCTGATCCTGCGCCGCCCGATCGGTCCCCCGCGCGCGCTCGGTGAGCTCGAGCAGTCGGGACTCAAGGAAGTGGGGAACATCGTCTGCTCGGCGTACCTCACGGCGCTCAGCAACTTCATGGGCATGATGCTGCTGCCGTCCGTGCCGACGCTTACCATCGGCTCGATGCCCGACGCGGTCGCCAGCACCGTTGACCCGGCTGAGGGAACGAGCGACCTGGTCTTCTGCGTGGACACCGCCTTCCGGGCAGAGAGCGTCGACCAGCCGCTCACTGGCGCGTTCCTGTTGATGCCGGACCAGGCATCGATCAAGGCGATTCTCGAGGCCATCCGGCTCGACTGACATGGTTGGATCTTCGCCGCGCCACCCGTCGATTGTCGCCGCCCTCGTCCGGCGGATCGGCAACACCGATGCAGCCACGCTCACCAACGCAGCCTGGTTCGCGGCGCGTCGCGGCGAGCTTGCCGCGGCGCGAGCGTGTGCCCACCGCGCCACCGCGCTGCCGGGCGACACGCCGTGCGCTCATCGCGCGCTGGCGCTGCTCGACGCCG
>JACDBX010000166.1 GCA_013694695.1 Gemmatimonadales bacterium
ATCGGCGTCGCCAACCTGCTCAACATCGCGCTCAACCGCCTCCTGATCTTCGGCGGTCTCGGCATTCCAGCCATGGGTGTCGCCGGCTCGGCATGGGCCACCACCATCTCGCGCATCATCACGCTGCCACTGCTGCTCTACTTCGCGCGCCGCGAACTGATCCCGCTGTTCAGGCCCTGGCTCCCCGCTGCAGCGCGCCTCGCACCGTTGCGCTCCATGCTCCGCATCGGCCTGCCGATCGGTGTGCAACTCGAGCTGGAGATGAGTGCCTTCGCTGCGGTGGCCCTGCTGATGGGACGCTTCGGCACCATCCAGGTGGCCGGTCACCAGATCGCGCTCAACCTCGCGTCGCTGACCTTCATGGTGCCGATGGGAATCGGGATGGGTGCCGCCGTGCTCGCCGGCAATGCAGTCGGCCGCGCCGACGCGCCAGGCCTTCGCGCCGCATCGCGTGCTGCGCTCGGTACTGGCGTGGCGTTCATGAGCTGCACCGCGCTCATCTTCCTGGCGGTGCCTGCGCTGCTCGCTGGCATCTACACCAATGACGTGGCCGTGCTCGGGTTCGCCGCGACACTGCTGCCGATCGCCGGTGTCTTCCAGGTGTTCGATGGGGTGCAGGTAGTGGCCGCGGGGATCCTGCGCGGGCTTGGTGACACCCGAGCACCGATGCTGATCAACCTCGCAGGCTTCACCTGCGTCGGACTCAGCATGTCACTCTACCTCGGCTTTCGCACCTCTCTCGGTGCGATCGGGCTCTGGTGGGGCCTGGTGATCGGGCTGGCGACCGTGGCAGGCATCCTCCTCATCCGGGTGCGACACGCCCTCAGGCGCCCGGTGACCTCATGGGATGTACACGAAACGGGCTGAGCCATCACCGCTCATGGCTACTCGCCGACCTGTCGCGGGCGAAACGCGTACTCCGCCTCTGCCTGCACCCGACTTTTCCTGTCGCCGAAGATCTTCTCGCCATCGTATCGACCATTCTCGATGAACACCTCCGAGGTGTGACGGCCGGCACCCACGCTGCCAGCGAGGTGTACCCCCGGTACGTTGGTCTCAAGTGTGTCCGGATCAAGTGCGGGGCGGCCGGTTGCTTCGTCAATCGCGATACCGATCGATTCAAGCAGGGCGAAGTCGGGATGGTATCCCGTGAGCGCATACACACGGTCGGCGGGAATCCCGGTGCGCGCTCCACTCGCATCGCGGATGATCACCGCCTCCGGTGAGATCTCCACGACTTCCGCGGCCATGTGCGCTGCGATCTCACCAGCCTTGATCCGGTTGTCGAGGTCGGGCCTGAGCCAGTACTTCACGCTCGGTCGCCACTCGGCGCCGCGGTAGACGATCGTCACCCGCGCCCCCGCCCGGTAACACTGCAGCGCCGACTCGACCGCAGAGTTCTTCCCGCCGATGATCACCACGTCGAGACCGCTCGTGGCATGCGGCTCGTCGAGCCAGTGGGACACATGCTCGAGCGACTCGCCCGGAACACCCAGCAGGTTGGCGTGATCGAAGTACCCCGTCGCCAACACCAGGCGGTCGCAGGTGACGATGTCGGTGGACAGCCGTGACTGCAACGTGCACCTGATGGTGCCACCCTCGCCGGCCGCACCGATCAATCGAACGTAGGGACGGACGCGCAGCGACTCCGCCCGCGCCACCCCGCGGTAATACTTCAGCGCTTCCTCCCGCGTCGCCTTGGCACCCGATGTCACCAGTGGATGCCCCCCGATTTCGAGCCGCTCGGGCGTGGTGAAGAACGTCATCCCCACCGGGTAGCGCATGATCGAGTGCGCGATCGATCCGGCGTCGATCAGCTCCGCAGCGACATCGCGCCGCGCCGCGGAAATGCCACACGCCAGACCGATCGGCCCGGCGCCCACGATCAACGCCTCGACATGTCGGCTCATCGCAACTCCGATGCGGCAATGCGGCGGGTCCAGCGCTCGGCACCGTCCTTGTCCCGAATCGAGATGGTGAGCACCCGATCGTTGCGTGGCCCCGACACGTCGAGCAGCCCGAAATTGTGCGCCTGCAGCACCGTGCCGTCGACGCGGAACCGATTGTCCTCGGTGGTCCAGCCGTTGGAGGTGCCCGCGGTCAGCGACGACACCGTCAGGTCGTGCAGAGGATATGTGCCTTCGCGCGGCATCACGCTCAGTTCCGTCCAATGCTTGTCACCACTCAGGAAGATCACGCCCGGGATCTTCTCGTCGGCGAGGCGCTGAAGCAGGAAGGCGCGTTCCTCCGCATAGGTCGCGTAGTTCTCGAAGGTGGCCGAGCTGTTGATGACCTGTCCGCCCACGACCACGAACTTGAATGGTGCCCGGCTTCCCCGCAGCGCATCGATCAGCCATTCGATCTGCTGCCGCCCGAGGTAGCGGGCATCGCCGGTCCGGCGTCCCTGTGCATTGCGGTACCACCGGTTGTCGGTCAGGAAGACCTGCACGTCCTGCCACTCGAAAGTGGACGTCACGCTCCCCCCGCCGTCGGCACCGTACCGCGATGACGGCCAGAAGAGCTCGAAGATCTCGCGGGTCAGCAAGCGCTCCCGGAACGATCCGTCGCTGTCGTTCGGACCGAAGTCATGGTCATCCCACGTTGCGTAGTTGCTTGCCGCCGCGAGCAGCGGCTGCAGCTCCGGTACGGCGCGAGTGTGGCTGTATCGGTGCAGCACACCGGTGCGCGTGTACCAGTCGGCCTCGCGAAGGTAGGTGTTGTCGCCGAGCCAGAGCATGATGTCCGGGCGTGCGGCGGCGATCGACGTAAGGATCCCGTAGTCACTGCCGTATGGCACCCCTGGCCGGTCGTACTGCGCGTCGTTGATGTAGAGGCAGCTCCCGATGGCAATCCGCAGCGGCGGTGGATCGGTGCGGAACTGCCAGAGTGTTGGGGTGCGGAAGCGGGTGGGGTAGGGGCGGGACACTGCAACCCCATCGATCCGAAGATCGTACAGGTAGGTCGTTCCCGGTTGCACCGAGTCCGCAACCATCAGCGCCACATGGCCGGTGTGCGCTCGTGTCTGAACCGAATTGGTGTGGAAGCGTTTTCCCGGTGAGGTCGAATCCCAGTACACCACGTCGACCACCGCGGGCCGAGTGGTTTGCGTCCAGAGCCGTACCTCGCGCATCTCGGTGGCACCGACCATCGGACCGGCGGCGAGCGGCGGGGCGCCCTGCGCGGACAGCGCGCCGTTGGCGGCCATCATGATGCACGACAACAACTGGATTCGCAGGGAGGTCGACATGGCTCGGTTCGGAAGAGGTTCAGGCGGGTTGCAATGCCGGGAGGCCGGGCTCGGGCGTTCCGGGCCATGTCAGGTTGACCCGTGCACGGCTAATCTGTAGGCGTGCATAACGTTCCGCCAATCGCAGTCCGCCCCCCACTGGAGGGAACGCGGAGTTGGGGGGCGCTCGCGGTGAGTGCCTCCATACACGCTCTGATCATTGCGGCGCTGGCCCTGCAGCCCGTTCCGGTCGAATCGCCGGTCGCTGAGCCGGTCTTGCACTCGGGGCCCGAGGTCGCGATCGCTCCGGTGCCTATGCCCGAATTCCAACCACGTCCCGAGCCCGAGCCGGAGCGCCCGCCGGTCGAGGCCCCACGCGACGCCACGCCGCTCGGTCCCGATTCTCGCCGGCCCGACGCCGCCGTGCCGCAGGAAGCCGGGCCGGTGGAGCCCGAGCCCGAGATCAACCCGCCCGCGGCCCCCGAGCCGCCGCGGCCCCAGGAAGCGCCGCCCGCTGAGGAGCGCCGGGCGGCCCGTATCCCGACAGCATTCGACTACAGCGCCTATGCGATGAGTCGCCTCCGTCCGCCCACCTCGGCGTTTGGCGGAGAGGAGCGCGAGGGCAGCGATGCGAAACCGACCCCTGCCGGCGAACGCGTCGTGACCCCTGGGGCCAATGGTCAGGTCGGCATCAGTAGCACACCGGATACCCGTGACTGGCGGCCATCGTTCCCGGAAGCGGCCGGCCGCTGCGTGGAGGTTCCCGACCTCGGTCGCAACGAAGATGGTTCGCCAATCCTCGCGAGCGTCCTCGGCCGCGTGTACGAAGCCGATGGCCGTACCCCGCTGATCGGCGCTCACCTGCAGATCGTTGGCACCTCGTTCGTCTCGTTCAGCAATAAGTCGGGTGACTACACGCTGCAGTTCGATCCCAAGCTCCTCGAGCGCTGCCGAGTGCAGTACGTGAGAGTTTCGGCCGAGGGATACGATGGTCGGATGCTCACGCTCTCGATCGGCCGCAAGATTCGTAGCGATGACGTGCTCCTGCGGCGCCGCTGATGACCACCGCGCCCGCCGACGGTAACGTCCTCTGGCAGGCGTCGACGGCTCGCATGAAGGCGTCGCGAATCGGGCGATTCATCGACGCCCGCCGTCGCGCCGGCTGGCAGTTGCCGTCCGTGACGGAGCCGGGCGCATTCAATGCCCTCCATCAGTGGTCGATTGATCATCCAGAGGCATTCTGGGCGGCGGTGTGGCACGACGCCGAGGTGATTGCCGATCGGCAGCCGTCGGGCGCGGCGTGGGAAGATGTCCTGGTCGGTGGCGACCGGATGGCACCGCCCGATCTCGTATCGGGCCCCGCGTGGTTCACGGGAGCGCGGCTCAATTTCGCCGAGAACCTCCTGCGGGATGCTTCCGACGCACCGGCCATCGTGGCGTGGGATGAGCGGGGCCCGACGTCCACAATGAGTTTCCGGTCGTTGCGCGACAACGTCGCCCGGTGCGCTGCCGCACTCCGTGCGCTCGGCGTGGGTCGTGGTGACCGGGTCGCGGGGTGGGTGCCGAACATTCCCGAGGCGCTCGTCGCAATGCTTGCCACGGCCTCCATCGGCGCGGTGTGGACATCGTGCTCCCCCGACTTTGGTGTCGATGGGATCGTCGATCGCTTCGGCCAGACCGAGCCGGTGGTGCTGATCTGCGCCGATGGCTACCAGTACAACGGAAAGACCCACGATTGCCTCGAACGCCTCGGCGCATTGTTGCCGCGCCTCCGCACGGTGCGGCACACCCTGGTGATCGCGTATCTCGGCGGCGGGGTCAAGCGAGTGCACCGCACGGTGCAGGCGTGGTCGGCAGTGCTTGAGAAACA
>JACDBX010000171.1 GCA_013694695.1 Gemmatimonadales bacterium
CGTCAGCTCCTGCTGGCGGGCGCGTTCTCATGCGGAGCTCAGGCGCGATAGCCCTCAGGGTGCGCCGACGCGGACACGGACCACGCGCGACTGTGCGGTGCCCTGCGATGCCGTCACCACAGTGAGCGAGATCACCCCGTTTCGCGCATTCGTGAGCGCACCACGGAAGTCTGCCTCGGTCCTCACGGCGCGACCCTCGACCTCGGTGATCACGTCGGGGGCCGAGCGACTGAACGCGGCGTCCTCGGCGGACAGAAGGCGCTCCTCGGCTGGTGAGCCCGGCGCAATCTTGCGCACCAGCAGTCCGCGGGTGTTCGACGGGAGCCCCACCTGCGACGCAGTGGTCGCGGTCAACGGCTCGACCACCAGTCCGAGGCCGGAGGGCGGTGCCGCAGCCGGGGCTGCGTCCGGCGCGGAGTCGCCGGCGATGAGGTCGGGTTTCCCGACATTCTCGAGCCGCACCGTGAACTCCTTGCGACCCGTGCGCCGCGCGACCTCCACTCGCACCGTCTCACCTGCGCGCCGGAACCCGACCAACTGCTGGAGCTGTGCGGTGTATTTCACCGGCTCACCATCGATAGCGATGATCACGTCGCCGGCCTCGAGCCCAGCGCGCTTGGCCGGTGAATCATTGGCGGGTTCGAAGTCGTTGATCTTGACTCCGCCAATCGTATCGAGCCCGAGGTAGGCCGCATCTTCCGCCGTTGCGTTCTCGACCAGGACGCCGAGTTTGGTGCGCTCCACCCGACCGTGCTCGATGATCTGGTTCATCACGGCCCGGGCAAGATCGATCGGCACGGCGAACGCATAGCCCTGGTAGTACCCCGTCAGCGATGCGATCGCCGAGTTGATGCCGACCACTTCACCGCGGACATTGATCAGCGGTCCACCGGAATTGCCGCGGTTGATCGCGGCGTCGGTCTGGATGAAGTCCTGGATGTCGAGATTGCTGCGCACCAGTGCGGTCGGGCCGCGACCCTTGGCGCTCACGATTCCCTGGGTGACCGAGAAAGTGAGGTCGTCGCCAAGTGGATTGCCGATCGCCAGCACCCACTCGCCGACTCGCAGCTTGGCTGAGCTGCCGAGAGCGGCGGGAGTGAGCCCGGTCGCATCGATCCGCAGCACCGCGACATCGGTGTTCGGGTCGGCGCCGACGAGCCGGGCGTCAAAGGTGCGCCCGTCGAGGAGCCCGACCCGCACCCGGCTGGCGCCTTCGATCACGTGTGCGTTCGTGACGATGTAGCCATCTGCCGAGACGATGAAGCCGGAGCCGGTGCTCCGATCGGGCCGCCCGTCCGGAAGTGCCGGCGGCTGGTCGCGATCGGGAAGCTTGAATCCCGGAGGCAGATTCAGCTTCCGTGTCGTGCGCGGCGAGGCCGCCTCGGACCGTTCGGCCTGGACGAAGACCACCGACGGCCTGACGGCCTCGGCGATCGCCGAATACGCGTCGCTCAGATCCGCGAGCGGCTTGGCCTCGGGGATCCGCGGCGCATCCACCGGAATGATCGGGGTGGCACCGCTGCCCGACTGCTGCGCCACGGTGGTGCGCGGCACGTCGAGCAGGCCGGCGAAGAAGAGGCCGAGCACAAAGGCGAGCGCCACGAGGCCGCCGAACTTGAACCAGTTTTTCGAGTTTGTCGACATTGCCCAGTCTTTCCACGAGTGTATGTCCTGCGAGCCGGGCCCCCTGGATGGGAACCCGGCCCGTATCCCCTTCATAATACTCCGATGCGCGATCCGGGGTTTCCGGCTCACGCGACGGTTCAGCTCTTCGGTGCGTCGTCCACGATCTCGTAATCGGCCTCGACCGTGTCGTCGGCCGGTGTTCCGGCCGTCTCGGCTCCGTCGGGACCCGGGCTCTCTGGGCCGTCGGCGGGCGAGGCATTCTGGTAGAGCGACGCGCCAGCGGCCGAGTACGCCACGTTCAGCTCATCGAGCGCAGTGCGAATCGACCCGCTCTCACCGGTGCGCAGTGCTTCCTTGCCCGCCTCGACGGCCTTGTCGAGGCGTTCCTTCTGGTCGGTCGGAAGGCGGTCAATCCATTCCTTCGAGTCCTTCTCGACCTTGTACACGAGGCCATCGAGCTGGTTCCGGGCCTCGATCTGCTCCCGGCGCTCCTGGTCGGCCTTCGAGTTCGACTCGGCCTGCTTGACCATCGCGTCGATCTCGCTGTCCGACAGGCCACTCGATGATTCGATACGGATCTTCTGTTCCTTGCCGGTGGTCTTGTCCTTCGCCGACACGTGCAGGATGCCGTTCGCATCGATGTCGAACGTCACCTCCACCTGCGGCATTCCCCGCTGCGCGGGCGGGATGCCGGTGAGCTGGAACTTGCCGATGGTCCGGTTGTCGCCGGCCATCTGTCGCTCGCCCTGCAGCACATGAATCTCGACCGTTGTCTGGCCGTCCTCGGCAGTCGAGAATACCTCCGACTTCTTGGTCGGGATCGTGGTGTTGCGAGGGATGAGGACGGTCGTGACACCGCCCAGGGTCTCGATGCCGAGCGACAGCGGTGTCACGTCGAGGAGGAGAACATCCTTGACCTCGCCGCCGAGCACGCCGCCCTGGATCGCTGCACCGATGCCGACGACCTCGTCGGGATTCACCGAGCGGTTCGGCTCCTTGCCGAAGAATGACTTGACGATCTCCTGGATCTTCGGAATGCGCGTCGAACCGCCAACGAGGATCACCTCGTCGACCTCGCCCGGCTTGAGGCCGGCATCCTTGAGGGCCATTTCCATCGGCGGCAGGACACGCTGAATCAGGTCGTCGACCAGCTGCTCGAATTTGGCGCGGGTGAGCGTCAGGTTCAGGTGCTTCGGGCCTGATGCATCGGCCGTGATGAATGGCAGGTTGATGTCGGTCTGCGTGGTGCTCGACAGCTCCATCTTGGCTTTCTCGGCAGCTTCCTTGAGCCGCTGCAGGGCCATCGGATCCTTGGAGAGGTCGATGCCCTGGTCGCGCTTGAACTCGCTCACCAGCCAGTCGATCAGGCGCTGGTCGAAATCGTCGCCACCCAGGTGGGTGTCACCGTTGGTCGACTTCACCTCGAATACGCCCTCGGCGAGCTCGAGCACCGAGATGTCGTACGTACCACCACCGAGGTCGAAGACGGCGATCTTCTCGTCCTTCTTCTTGTCGAGACCGTACGCGAGGGCCGCAGCGGTCGGCTCGTTGATGATGCGGAGCACCTCGAGGCCGGCGATCTTGCCGGCATCCTTGGTGGCCTGCCGCTGGGCATCATTGAAATACGCGGGCACCGTGATCACGGCACGATCGACTGAGTGGCCGAGGTAGTCCTCCGCGGTCTGCTTCATCTTCTGCAGGATCATCGCCGAGATCTCGGGCGGCGTGTACTTCTTGCCCTGGATCTCGACGGCGGCGAGGCCGTTCGGACCGTCAGCGACCGGGTATGGAACGCGCGACGACTCTTCCTTCACCTCGTCGGTGCGCCGGCCCATGAACCGCTTGATGGAGAACACGGTCTGTCTCGGGTTCGTGACAGCCTGGCGCTTTGCCACCTGACCGACCAGGCGCTCGCCGTCCTTCGTGAATGCCACCACCGAGGGGGTGGTCCTGCCGCCTTCGGCGTTCGGGATGACGACCGGATCGCCCCCCTCCATCACTGCAACGACCGAATTGGTCGTTCCAAGGTCGATTCCGATGATTTTTGAAGCCATTTGCCTCTCCATTTAGGAAAAACCCTCACCCAGCCGGAATGACGGCAGGGCCCAATCGGGCTTTCATGAAGCAACGGCTGTACCGGGAAAGCATGCCGGAATGGCAGGAGAAGGGAGAAGGGAGAAGGGAGAAGAGAGAGGGAGAAGGGAGGAGGGGAGGTGAGAGACGAGCGACTAGAGACTAGAGAACGCGGCGGGCGGTATCAATCCACTAAAGTGGCGTACACTGCATTCACGAAGCGCTCCCGGGTGCCACTGGCATCGGGCGCCATCTGGGTCATGTACACGATCACGAGTCGCTCGGCGGGATCGACCTTGTAGTTGCTCCCGTAGGCTCCGCCCCAGCCGTAGGTGCCAAGCGACGCGAAGCCGCTGGCGCCGAAACGGTCGACCGTCTCGAAGCCGAGGCCGAACCCCCTGCCGTCCGAACTGTAGAGGGTGCCGACCTGGTTGACAGACATGACGTCCACCGTGCGGGCACCGAGAAGGCGCACCCCGTCGATCTCGCCTCGATTCAGCAGCATCGACAGGAACCGCGCGTAATCCTGCGCGGTCGAGACGAGGCCCGCCCCTCCCGAGAATGAACGGCGCGGTCCGTCGACGTAGTGCCCCTGACCGCGGGCCCCGTCGTCGGCTCGGCTGGCGTGACCGGCCGAATCGCTTGCATAGACCGCCGTGAGGCGGGTGCGACCTGACTCGGGGACGAAGAACCAGGTGTCGCGCATGCCGAGTGGCACCGTGATGCGGGTCCGGATGAACTCGTCGAGGGGCATGCCGCTCGCGCGCTCGACCACGCACCCCAGGATGTCGGTGTTGTAGCCGTAGACGAACTCCTCGCCCGGCTGCGCCACGAACGGGAGCGACGCCAGTCGCTCCATCGTGGTGCAGACCGGTTCGTCCTTGTCGGCGGTGTACCAGCCCCGCCCCGCGGCCGGTCCAAGCCCCTTTGCCTTGTAGAGTTGCGCCACAATCGCTTCGGTGCCGTACGAGATGCCCGCCGTATGGGTGAGGAGGTCGCGCACGGTAATCGCGCGGCGTGCCGGGGCAATCGCCACCCCGGTGTCGGCGCGGGTCGCGACCGACGTACTGGCGTAGGCCGGGATGAACCGGGACACGCGGTCGCTCAGCGCCACGCGACCTTCCTCCACCAGCATCATGACCGCGACGGAGGTGAGTGCCTTGGTTTGCGACGCGATGCGGAAGAGCGCATCGGGCATCATCTGTCGGCCGGCCTCACGATCGTTCCATCCGACCGCGCGTTGGTACACCACCTTGCCGTCGCGCATCACCAGCGCAACGGCGCCGCCGATCCGGTTCGAGTCAACGGCGTCCTGCAGGATCCGATCGAGCGTCGCGACCCGTGCTCGGTCGGTAAACTGTGCGGGGAGCGGGCTCGCGAGGACGAGGCACCATGCGAGCACCATGAACCGCATTACCATGTGCGTCTCCGGGAAGTTGCGACCGTCCCGTCACCGTTCGGCGGCGGGAACACCCATCTACTTGAGCCCGAGCACCCCGACGCCCTGCTCGAACACCACGTCGACCGGGATGCCGGCGGTGCCGAGGCGATCAAGATCCGCCTGGAGCTGCGGGCCGATCACACCGTACTTCTCCATCCACGTCGAGACACCGGCATAGTCGCCATTGCCCTGAAACCGAATGATCGTGGCCGAGAGTGAGTCGGTGGCTGCGGGCATCCGCTCGAGATCGACGCGGTACGTGCCACTCGCGGAATCGCGCACGAACGCCCCGAGCTCACTGAAGAAGTTGAATCGCGCGACGTTGGCGCGACCGTGCGCGCTCGACGCGCCGAATCGGACGGAGCGGAAGATGCCGGCGATGAAGGTGACGAAATTGTCGCGCACGTCACCCTGCAGCTCGCCCGCCGCGTTGAGGCGGGAGATCATGTAGAGCCCCAGGACGTCGGCCTTCCCCTCCTCGAGGGCGGACGCACGCTCCTTGAGCGCCTCGCGCACTGTTCCGGTGCCCTTGACGGAGTTCTTGATCCCGAGGCCGTGAGCCACCTCATGGAACATGGTGTTCTCGAAGAACGCGTCGAACGTGACGAACGGCCGCTGGTCCTCGGCGATCAGCACGTTGGCAATCGGCACCAGGATCCGGTCGAACTTGGCACGCATCGCGTTCTTGAGCTGGAGCCGCCGGGTCCCCTTCTGCAACTGCACCGCCTCGTCGTTCGGCAGGTTGATCGCGATCGTCTTCGAGCCCGAGTTGGACTGGCCGGCGTAGTACACCACGTCGTAGGCGTTGAGGTCGGAGTCGGTGCCGGGCTTTTCCCGCTTGAACTGCGGTTCCACCGGCAGGTCACGCTGCAGGCCGGGGAGCATCGCGGCATACTTGGCGAGCCGGGCGCTCCACTCGCGATCCTTGATAAGGACGAACGCCTCGTGTGCGGCCTTGTAGCCGAACAACTGGTCGTCATACGTCTCGATCGGACCGATCACCACGTCGAGTCCGTTGTTCTTCATGTCAAGCCACGCAATGTCGCTCGCTGGATAGTCATCGTTGAGCAACGCATCGGCACGAAGGGTGAGGTACTTCTTGAGTCCGGGATCCTCCGCGATCGCTGCGGCTTCGCGCAGCTTGCCGGCGGCACGCTCCGACTGCGCGCGGTACGCCACATGGTACGGTACGGTAACGAGGCCGCGCGCACTGTCGCGCTGTACCAGGGTGTAGAGACTGCGCAGCGACTCGCCACCGTCGGGCGCTGCCGCCGCGGCTGCCTCGAACTCCTCTTTGGTGATGTCGTGCGGGTAGAAGTTCTTGCCCGGGGGGAGCACCGGGGTGCCGTCGATGAACGGCGCCTCGCCATTGAGCCGGTCCCACGGTCCGTAGTTGATGTCGACGAACTGTCGGAGCTTGGGATCCGACACCGCGGCGAGGACGCTGTCCCGGGGCCCCACCATCTGCAGCCAGTAGACCTCGTCCATCGCCTGCGCCGCGTCGATCAGGAGCGGAATCATCTGGCGCTCGGCGTCGGTGAGTGCCGATAGGTCGGCTTCGAGGCGCACGCTCGTGTAGGCCGCGAGGAGGGAATCGGCGGACGATGTCGTGTCGATTGCGGCATCCGGAGTGTCGGGAGATCCGCAGGCTACGGACAGTGCGGCGGCGATGGCGATCATGCGACGCATTGAAACACTCCTTGGAGGTGCGGCGGGCGGGGCGGGGTGCGATGGCATCAAGATCGAGGTCAGGCTCACCTGCCGGAAGAAAACACCTTTGCGATCCAGATGTCGCGGCGAGCCTCGACGGTTCGCAACGACATCCGCAACCCGTCGCGCGAGAAAGAGACCGCGTCGATGTCCACCAGCGGAATCGTGCCGATCCTGGTGTGCGACCCCGTTGACGGGTCGAGTCGGTAGAGGGCGGAGGTATAGCGGGTTTCGCCGACGACCAGCTCGATCAATCCGCCGGTCGCCCACCGGAGGCCATGGAGGCTCTCGACCCCGAGTTGCAGGATCCGACGACCGGCGGAGCCACCCGGTGGCACATGAAACACGATGGCCGAGTCGCCGCGGCTGCGGTTCCAGCCCCAGCCGAGGATTCCGTCACCGAACTGCGAATCTTCCAGGAGCGTCGGGTAGACGTTCGGCGTGGTGATCAGTCGAATTGCGCCGGACGGGTGGCGCACCCGGATGGTCCCGCTGGTGTCGCCGGGAACGTACCACGCGATGCTCCCGTCGCGCAGCACCTCCATCGCGTCCATGGCTGTCGTGTCCGGCATGGTGCCGAGGTCCCTGGTGCCGCCGGTCGCGAGGTCGAACTGGGTGAGGCGCAACCGCCCCGCGTCTTCATGGACGAAGACGACTGAGTCGGCGGCCACGGTGCGAGACTGGGAGACCGCGCCGCGGATACCGGCGCCGAGCGAGCGTTCCGGTCCGGCATCGAACGGGAAGAGCGACACCTGCGTCATCGTGCGCCGAATGTCGCCGCGGGGGCGGCGGGTGACGACCAGGGAGGTACCGTCGCCCGACAGGAGGACTCCGAGATTCGCCGTGGTGCTCGTCACCTGACGCATCGTGAACTCGGGAGAAAACTCGCGGTTGCGGGACCCGGCATAGAGTGTCAGGGCGACCGGGCCAGCCAGATAGGTGATCCCGCCTTGTGACACACGTGGATCGGAAATCGCTTGCGCGGGGAGGATCGTCCGGGGCGTGCGGGCGACCTTTCCGGACGCCGACACCTTCCGCTCGATGATCGTGGCGAGATCGGCATTCGCGGTGTCGCGGATCACGAGTACGAGGTTGCCCGTGGGCGAGAAGCCGATTGGCTCCTCTTCGTGCGCGAGCGCCATCGAGTCGAGCAAACCGCCTTCGCGGTTCCAGAGCTGCAGGTATCGCAGGCCGCTGTGCGGCGTCACGGCCACGGCGAGCTGCAGACCATCCGGCGACACCTGCCACATGCTGCGCACAAGTGTGGTGGGAAGGCGTACCGGGATCGTGTCCCCGATGCGTTCGTCCGCGGCGCTGTTCACCGTGAACCTGACATTGCCGGGTTCGCTCATGTTGGCAACCACCATCGAATCGCCGCTGCCGAAGAAGCGAATATCGACGGGACCGAGAAATCGCGGCGCTTCGCCACCGAGGGCAGGGACCACGAAGGTGCCGTACCGGCCATCTGCCGATGTAGCCAGGAAATGGACCCGCCGAGCGTCCGGACTCCAGCCAATCTCGTAGATGCCCGCGATCCCGCTCACCGCTCGCATCCGGCCGACGCCACCGATGTCCTGGATCACCAGCCCGACCGTGCACCGAAACTCCCCATCGCACTCGCGCTCGCTATAGGCTACCCGCTGGCCGTCCGGCGAGAGCGCACCCACCTCGGCGGTGCCCGTCGTGGTCGCCTGGGTTCGCGAAACCGGGGCGACAGCATCGGGGGCCTTGGGCATCACTTTCCACACCGCGATACCGGCGAGCACGATGCCCACGAGCGCGACGGGGACGAGCCAGCGGCGCCCCCTGACGGGCTCGCTCCACGCGGTTACGGGACGGGTCTGGGTCGGGGTGATGCCTGTGCTTGGGGTGGCGAGCGCCTCCACCTGCTGCAGCAGGTCCTCCGCCGTCTGGAACCGATCCGATGGCCGTTTCGCGAGACAGCGCATCACCACCTGTTCGAGCTGAGGCGAGATCGCGGGGCGGCGCTTTGCGACTGAATCGGGAACCTCGGTGACATGCGCCGCGAGCACCTGTTGCGGGGTGGTACCATGGAACGGCGGGTGCCCGGTGAGCATCTCGTACGCCATCACACCCACCGCGTAGATGTCGCTGCGGTGATCGATGTGCGGGTCGGCGGCCGCCTGTTCCGGCGACATGTACGCTGGGGTGCCGACGGCTACTCCAAGCGTGGTCACGGTGTTGCGACCGGTGGCCTCACTGATCGCCTTCGCGACCCCAAAATCGGCGACGAGGGCATGTCGACCGGACAGCATGACGTTGTCGGGCTTGACGTCGCGATGCACCACGCCGTGCTGGTGGGCATGGGCCAGTGCGTCGACGACCTCGACCAGGAGCCGCACAGCCTCGTGCACCGGGAGCTCCCCATCACGCCCCAGGCGCTCGCGCAATGACTGGCCGCTGATGAACGGCATCACATAGTAGAGAAAACCGTCGGTGTCGCCGGAGTCGAGCAGCGGGAGAATGTTGGGATGTTGCAGTTGGGCCGCGATCTGGATCTCGCGCAGGAACCGCGCGGAACCCATCGAAGCGGCGAGGTCCTCCCGAAGGACCTTGATGGCGACCTTGCGGTCGTGCCGGATGTCATGGGCGAGGTAGACGGTCGCCATGCCCCCCTGGCCGAGCTCGCGCTCCACCCGGTACTGGCTGGCAACTGCTGCGGAAAACCGGTCTGCTGGGTTGGTCATCTCGCTCGCGGGAAGGAGCTTGCGCGGCTACTCAGTATCGTCCCGAACCGCCCGACCAACAATAATGGTGATGTTGTCGGTCCCGCCCCCCTCGAGCGCATCCTCGAGAAGTGCCTCGCAAGCCTGTCGGGCAGATGTCATCGACCGCAGGCGCTCGACGATCCGTTCGTCGGGCACGTGCTTGGTGAGGCCGTCGCTACAGATGAGGTGGGTGTTGCCCCAGTTCGAGGGAAGCCGGGTTACGACCGGCTCGGTGTGCTGCCCGCCGATCGCACTGGAGAGCACGTTCGCCCAGCGCGTGCGGTGTGCCGCTGACCGCGCCATCACGCCCTGATCGATCAGGTCCTCGGCCATCGTCTGGTCGCGGGTGACCTGTGTGAGTTCGCCGTCGCGGTAGAGGT
>JACDBX010000178.1 GCA_013694695.1 Gemmatimonadales bacterium
GGTCGGCACTGCGTGCGGTCGAGGTGGTGCGTGCAGCCGGCGCCACGGTGCTCGGCGTGCTCGCGGTGGTCGACCGTGGTGCGGGCGGTCGCGAGGCGATCGAGGCTGCGGGACTGGAAGTGGTGGCGTTGGTCGGTGCATCGGAGCTGGGGCTGGCCTGAAGGCACGTGGTAAGCCTGACCCTGCTTGCTGCGGGGCCGGCCACTTCCTGGACTGACGATTCCCCCTGCAAATGGAGCCCACCATGGCCGAGCGCGACCATCACATCTCCCAGGCCGAGGCAGTGGCGCTGATCGGGGCGCACAAGGTTGCCAAAGGCGAGCCGCGCGCGTGGATGTTCTCGCGCGGCATAATCGACGAGATCCTGGCGCAGCCGAAATGCAGCGGGCTCCGGATCTACTTGGCGGGCGCTGGGGCCGAGACCACGGTCGTGATGGTGGGCACCGACGGTACCAACGTTGACCTCGCTGATGGTGTGATCGCCGAGAGGGGTTGGCCGTGCCCGCCCGACTGCCCCGATAGTTCGCCGCTGGACGTTTCAACTCCATGAGGATCGTTGCCGCCATCTATACGGCGGTGTCATTTGTCGCGTCTGCTGCCGCGGTCATCAATCGGCACCGCAGTCGCGCGGCATGGTGGGTGGCGGTGTGGTGCACGTCGGGGATCATCGGCAACCTGACCTCGCTGTCGTTTTACCTGCGGCGCCAGAACAATCACTGGATGAACTATGTCTGGCCACCGATGGAAACGCTGCTCGTGGGCGCAGCGGCGTGGTGGTTCTTCGCAGGAAAGCCGGGGTGGCAGCGGACCGCCGCCGTCAGCGCGGCGGTGATCACGTTGACCGGTATCGTGCTGGCGCTCACCGTTGAGTCATTCACGACCTTTTCCGCCTACAGCGAACCGTTGCATAAACTGTATGCGGGCGCGATGGGCATCGCGCTCGTCGCGGCCAGCATCCGTGCCAGCGATCGATCGCCGATGTGGAATGCCGCCGCGTGGGTCGGGATAGGGTGGGTGATGATCTATATCCCGACGATCGCGATCAGCCCGGTGGCACGTTTGATCTACGGCGCCAACCCTCAGGCATCGCAGGCGCCGCTCAATGTGTCATTCGCGATCGAGATCCTGGGACTGCTGATGATCGCAGCGGCGTTTGTGTGGCGGAGGGTCGAGTGGACTCGTTGATCTGGATCCTGGTGCTTGCCGGTGGAGCAGGGCTGATCGCGGTGGGGGTACTGTTGTGGGCGGTGGGGTCGGTGCATCGCGATCGCGAGCGCGCTGCCATCGATTGGGGGCGGCGAGTTCTTGCGGCACAGGATGAGGAGCGTCGGGGCATCGCGAGGGAGCTGCATGACAGTGTGGTACCGGAGCTGATCAATCTCGACCTGGCGCTGGTGGGCACTCCGGGTGGTGGCGGCACCGCGTCGCGCATTGCGGAGCGGTTGCGCGACATCAGCCGGCTGATGCATCCAGGGGTGGTCGATCATCTCACCCTCGGCCAGGCGTTGCACCACCTCACGACGGCGTCCGACTGGCCATTCGCTGTCACACTTGATGCCGACGACACCGAGGGGCTTGGTGCCGACGCGAAGCTGGCGGGCTACCGTATCGCGCAGGAAGCGCTCACCAATGTCCGTCGGCACGCCGGCGCCACGGCGGTTGTGATCGGGGTGCGCGCGACGGGGGGCGAGGTGGTCACGACAATCCAGGACGACGGTGCGGGGTTCGTGGTGCCGGCGGCGAACACGCTAGCATCGCTCGGCCTCCGGAGCATGCAGGAGCGTGCACTGGCGGCGGGCGGGCGGTTTACGGTGACGAGCGCACCGGGGGCGGGTACCACGATCACCGTTGCCTTTCCGAGGACGACTGCATGACAGATCGGGTGTCGCATGTCCTGATCGCGGACGATCACCAGATCTTTGCCGAGGGGGTGGCACGAATCCTCCGCGACCGTGGGTACATCGTCAGCATCGTGACACAGCTCGCGGTGCTCGAGGGCACACTGGCGGCGGTGAGTCCCGACTTGCTCATCCTCGACCTGACATTCGGGCGTGAATCGGCGATGCCGCTGCTCAAGCGGCTGCGGATCGAGATGCCATCGCTCCGGATCATCGTCCTCTCGGCGCGCGACGAGGCGGTGATCATCGAAGCGGTGGAGAAGACCGGCACGGCGTATCTCACCAAGACGCTGGCGTCGACCGAGCTGTTGGCGCTGGTGAGGTCCACGCTGGCGGATCGCCGGCCGGCGGCGACAGTAACGGTGCGCCCCGGGCGCGAGACGGCGTTCGTCACCGTGGGTGCGGTCTCGCTCTCGCGTCGGCAGATCAAGGTCCTGCTGGGCGTGCACCGCGGCGCATCGAGCACAGAGATCGCGGAGTCGATGCAGGTCACGCGCAAGGCAATTGAGCCGCACCTGCGCGCGCTGCGGGAACGGATCGGGGTGAACTCACGCGCCGAGCTGGCGCGGTGGGCGCAGGAGCATCTCGAGGAGTTGCGGGGGTAGTCAGTCCAGCGTTGGTCGTTGGGCTATGGGCTGGGGAAGGATGTATGGGAGAGGAGCGAGGTGCATGGTGCGAGGGCATGAGAAATGAACCAAGGTGCGGTGCGCCTGCACAATCACGTGCCCTCGGGCGCGAATCGGAGATCGACCGAAGACTTGCCGCAGCGAGTCTCCGAGATGCCAGAGATATCGCGCTTCATGGGAATCGTGGTCCGGATGTATTTCGCGGATCATGAGCCACCACACTTCCACGCCAGCTACGGTGGATCGGAGTGCCAATTCCGCTTCATGCCAGTCGGGGTTCTCGCCGGCAGCCTTCCGCCGCGGGTACTGGCGCTGGTCGCCGAATGGGCTACTCTCCATCAAGACGAGCTGCACCAGAACTGGCGTCGGCTCCAGGCGAACCAGCCGCCGCTTCCCATTCAACCCCTGGAGTGACCCAATGACACTACATCCCCGGGTTGTTACCGCCGCGGCGCGGGGTGGGTTTCGAGTCCATCTCGGGTTCACAGACGGTTCGAAAGCCACCGTCGACCTCGCGCCGTGGGTGGCGGGTAAGGGTGGGGTGTTTGGCCCGCTTCAGAACGAGGCGTTCTTCTCGCAGGTGGCGGTCGACGTCGACGCCGGAACGATCTGCTGGCCCAACGGAGCAGACTTCGACCCCGACGTGTTGTATGAGGCTGCGATCAATGGGTAAGGTTGCAGGTCCTACGCGCTAGTGCGCAGGACCAATGGCCGGCAACAACCGATACACCGCGAACCTGACCACCTCGTCATCGTCCAGCTCCCGCACCATCACCGTCCCCTTCCCGAACGACACCGGCATCCCGAATCGCCGTGATACCACCCGTGCCACAATCGCGCCGTCCGCGGCGAAAGCCGTGGCACTCCACGTCGTGTCGCCCAACGCCTGCGCATCGATCACCCACAGCAGGCCATCGTCGGCGGCGAGCACGTGTTGGTACGGCGGAAGTGAGTCGGCAAATGGCGTTTCCCGCGCGATTCTTCGTGACTCCTCGGGATCGACCATTCTCTCCGAGCGGCTTCCCTGGATCCCCTCCAACTCCTGCGCAATCATCGCCTGCCGCATCGCCTCGGTAACCGCTCGGCGCGGTTTGTCGACCACAAGCCGAGCCTCGACGGTGCCACTGAGGGCGAACCGCTCGATCGTGTAGCCGTCGATGCCTGCACCAATGGCCACGCCGCCGCCCCAGGGTGCGACGCTGGGCCGGCGACCGTAGCGCAGACCCACGAGCGACGGCCGCCTGGCGCCACGGCGCCGAGTCTCGAACGGCGTCATCTCCCAACCGGACACCACAGCCACGTGTCCACGACCGTGTAGTCGGGCGCAGCGCGCGCCACCTTGCCGTCCGACGTGATCCAACTGACACGATGGTTGACGAAGTCGTGCACGAGCACGGTGTCGCCGCCCCATGCCACCGGATCAATCGGCGCCATCACGTCGCCGGGACCCTCGCCGGATCGCGCGACCACCCGGAGCGGCGAGCCGTCGGCGTCGAACAGCATCAGGCGGGCGGGCCCCAACCCATGAGTCGCCAGCACCCGCCCGTTGGCAAAGCGCGCCGGGCGGGTCACCCGAGTCAGGTCGAAGTCCGGATTCTCGCCACCCTCGATGACCACGTCGGGTTTGGCTGAAAGCGTCCAGGCCTGCGCTCGCGCGAATGCGTCGGCGCCGTGGCGCATCTCCAGCACGCCACTGACGGTCTGGGTGTCGGGCAGGATCGGCGCATGGGCGACTGGAAGGTCAGGTGTGGAATCGTCACCCGGCGGCGTGCCGCATGCCGCCAGCAGGAATGTCAACGCGATGATGGAGTGAGCACGCATCGAAGCCCCAAGGGGACGAGATCAATCAGGATAACCGCTGCCCAGCTATGCCGCCCCGATCGACCGCCAATCACTCCAGCCGCTCGTCGGCCTCGGCGTTCCGCTCCTCGGGCCACTCCTCACCCGTGGTCGCGTACCCCGTGACGATCACGAACTCCGCCGGCCACTCCGCCACCGGTGACTCGGCGCGGAAGCGGACATCGAAGTACCAGGCACGGGCAGCGTCTGTGGGATCCATAGAGGTCTCGAAGGGCTCCGCAGGGGGTGCGGAGTAGGCGCGTCGCGGGCGCACGTGAGCAACTTTGCTTTGTTTGAGGCGGGGCGCGTGACGGGCCCCGTGTGTCAATCAGAACGGGCGGGGGCAAAATGGGAAGAGGGGGCCGACCAGAGAGGCGGCAACCGGGTGTTGCCTGGCCTCGTGTGCTCCGTTTTCCAGATGCCTTGAACCCGCGATATTGCGGGGAGCCCCTTGAACCTCGCAACCCGTACCGGAGTGCGTACTTGAACCACGGATGGCTGAGGCTGCGGCAGGAATTGAGCGCGTGGTCGGCGTCCGGGCTCGTTGCCCGATTCTGGTGGCGCGACGACGACGCCGTGACCGTCACGCCCCAGCTCGATCGCCTGCTTGCGCTCAGCCGCGAATTCGACGTTGGTGCGGGGCTCGCCGTGGTCCCGGAACGCGCCGATGTCGCGCTCGTTGACGCGATCGCTGAATCATCATGCTGCATCTGGCAGCATGGTTGGGGGCATCACTTTCACGCCGCTGGCGAGTTCGGCGACGGGCGCCCGCTGGAAGCGATGATGACCGACGCGCTGAACGGGCGTAACGCGCTGGATGAACTGTGCGGACGGACCGGGTGGCAGCGGGTCTTTGTGCCCCCCAATCATTGCCTTGCGATGCCGTTCAAGTCACTGATTCCAGCGCTTGGATACCGCGTGCTGTCAGCCGGTGTTCCGCTCACCCCGGAACTGCCCCACGTCGCGGAGCTGAATGCGGAGATCGACGTGATGGACTGGCCGCGAGGAGCGATCCTGGATGTGGACGCGCTTGACATGCTGCTAGCGAGCCAACTGCACGATCGCCGCGCTGCATCAGCTTTGCCGTCACGCCCAATCGGGATCCTGACACACCACCCGGTGTTCAATGATCATGCATGGACGGTCGTCGGGACGCTATTCGACGTTGTCCGAAGTCACCCCGCCGCGATGTTCGAGCATGCCAATGTGCTCGCCCAGCAAGCCGTGGCACCCGAATCCCCGCTGGATGCGCACGGCACGGCGGCGGGGGTGGCGCCCTGTCCAGGGTTGAACGGCGACATCGCTGTGGTGATCACGAGTTGCGGGCGACAGGACCTCTTGGCGCGAACCCTGGACTCATTCTTCGAGCACAATACCGCGGCGATTCGCGAGGTGGTCGTCATCGAGGACGGAGACGGCGGTCGCAATGATACGCTGAGGACTCGATGGAGCGACCGCCCGATCAGGTGGCTGGCGACTGGCGCAAGGGTCGGGCAGATCGCCGCGATCGATCAGGCGTATCGCGTCGTTGATGCCGAGTACATCTTCCACTGCGAGGATGATTGGGAGTTCTACGCACCAGGCTTCATCGAGAAATCGCTTGCCATCCTGCAGGAAAATCCACGGATCCTGCAAGTCTGGCTGCGAGCGCTTGGCGACACCAACAACACTGTGGTACTGGAGCCCCGGCTCCTGGCGGAAAACACCACTTTCCGCTACCTCCATCCAAGCCATCACACCGAGGAATGGGGGACGTGGCATGGCTTCTCGTTCAACCCGGGATTGCGGCGGCGGCGGGACTACACCTTGGTGGGCACGTTTGCCGGGCTCAACCCTGATGCGCGATTGAAGGCGTGGGAAGTCGAGCGCGCCGCGTCCGACTTTTACTTCAAGAGGGGCTTCCTCGTGACAATTCTGGCCGACCAGGGAGGTGAGGGATACGTGCGCCATCTGGGCTGGGAGCGGCGGGTTCCCGAGCCAGGTGCCGCCGATGATTCCTCCGCCGTACAATGACGACCGCATCGAGCCTACCCGACTTCTCGGCGCGTCATCCCGCCAGCACATCGGACCTGGTCGCGTTGCGGGATCGAATCGTCGCCGAGGCGACTGAATGCATGGCAGCGGGTGATGTGCCACAGGCGATCACGGTGTTGCGGCGCCTGGAAGCGGCGACCATCGACAGTGACACCCTCGACCGAACCGACCTCTTCCTCACCGCCATCGCCGGTAACCGCACTGTCGTTGCCAGCTGCGACTCAACACGCGTGCCGGGGGCGGACGAGGTGGTCGTGATCTACGGCAACTATCCCCACGCGTACGCAAATGTCGTCACCAACAATCCGATCAAGCGCCACGTCGCGGATTTCTGGCGCTTTCGGCATGACCGTGTCGAATCCGATCGCCGCTGGAAGGGCGTGGACCAGATATTCGTGATCAATCTCGACGACCGGCGCGACCGCCTTGACGCCGTGCTGCGCGAGCTTGCGGTGGCGAGGGCACCGCTTGACCGCGTCACGCGTGTGCCGGCGCGCCGCGCGTCAGGAAAGACCCAGGCAGACGGTCAGATAGCCTGCCTGAGCAGCCACATCGATGCATTGGGAAGGGCGCGATCGCTCGCGCACCGGCACGTGATGATCCTGGAGGACGATTTCTGCTTCACGAGCGACCTGGAGATTCACCTCGTCGACCTGAAGCAGTTCCTCGAGCGGAACTACGATTACTGGATCTGCCTGATCGCCACCAGCAAGTACGGTGAGACACTACCGATCGATGATCTGGTCGCGGCTTCTTTCCAGGCGTGCACGAATACCGGCGGATACCTGGTGTCCGCGGCCGGTATCGACGAACTGCTCCCGGTGTACGAGCGCGCGCTGGCGCAGCTCACGGCAACAGGTGACTGCATCACGAATGCCGTCGACCGGTGCTGGTCGGTCCTGCAGCCGTCGGGGAAGTTCATCCTCTTCCTCCGCAAGTTCGGCTTTCAGGTGTCGAGCTACAGCAATATCGAGCACAGCGTCTCGCGCTACCTCGACTAGGGCATGTCACCGTCGCGCCCCGTCACGGGGACGACAAACAACCAGGGCTAGCGCTCCAGGTAGAACATGTATTCCACCCCGTACTGGGTGTCGGTCGTCAACGACTCGACGGTGTGGCGGATCGTCTCGTCGAACCGCTCGGTGATGTCCGACAGCCGGAACGCGATGTCCGGGACCACGACAGATGTCATGCCGATTGATGTTGCGATCACGCGAGTGGTCTCTGCCTCCGGTGTGAACACAACGAGCACCATGCGATGCGTGAAGGACGCCAGCGCATTGTCGAGGATGCGCCGCCAGTCAACGTTGTGCTCCAGGACATGTCGCATGAAGATGCAGTCCACCTTGGAGACATGTTCCCTCAGGTCCACGATCTGGTCGGCATGCTGAGAACTGCCGTCCAATCCGACGTACCGGCTGCTGGTCACGAACTGTCTCGCATGCGCAAATCCGCAGCCCCAATCCTCGATCGTGCCGCGACCATCGAGATATGCCATTCCCTTCAGGTATGTCGTGTCGTCGCCATAATTGAACTTCTCGAACGATTGATATTGCCATGCGCCGAACGTGGAGCCCCACTGGAATGTGGGCTGGTGCTCGGACGGAATGAGCTCGTTCCAGGGGTGGAGCGTGACCCCCATGGCTGGGGGGGGCGGCACGATCTGGTCGTACATCGGGTCCAGTGAGATGAAATTGACCACCCGATCCCATGCGGCTGCGTACACGTCTTGCAGTGAGCGGAACCGGGCGAGCATATGGGTGTCGTGTGATTCCTCCGCGCGCGCCGTTCCGCCTTCGTTGCGCGACCACAGGGCCTCGAGCCGCGAGCGGGTCAGGTGCTCGTCGCGAAAGGGAAAATGATGGATGAACGCCGGTTGCAACGGCTCGAAGAGCTCGTCGGCACATTCGGCGGAGTGAAATCCGCGTCCGCATCGAATCGGGGAGCCCTGCCGGTCGAAGCGCTGCAACGAGTGCTTGCGATGGTTGGCGGGACACATCGGGTACGCCAGTTCCTCGCACAGCGGTTGGAACGGCAGCGGGTGCTGCCCGGCCACATAGGGCGTGTCAGCACTCGGATAGTGATCGAAGAATCGGAACCCCACGATGCGGAACTGCTGATCCAATGTCTCGAGGTATTCGTGCAGTGACATGCCCCAGGGACCGTGGGGAAACTCGTCAGCATCCAGAAAGAGCCACCAGATGTGTTCGTCGGGCTCGGATGCGGAGACATCCGCCACCACCTTGTTCATCAGGTCCAGACGCACGTTCTCGTCGTACCGCTCCGTCGTGTACGAATGGGCGAGTATTGCGCCGGCCGCGCATGCGGCGCTGACTGTGTCGTCGGTGCTGCCATTGTCCACCAGGTACACGCGCGAGCACCCTTGCGTGAACGCGTTGCGGACCGTGGCGGCCACGACATCAGCTTCCATCCAGGTGCCAAGTACGGCAAACAGCCGAAACGGAGGAAGCGTCAGGGGGGGGGATGGATTGTCGAGTGCTGTAATCATGTGTCAAGTCTCGCCGGTGTCATGTGGGTCGGTCCGGGCCGCGGTGGCGCGACGCGCCATGAGCGCTCACGGGGGACGGTCACGGTCACGATGCGAAGCGCTCCTCGGCGCTGCCCTCCGAGTCGATCATTCGCATGTCTACTTCGGGGTTCAACGCGACATGCTGGTGCAGTTCGACCCGGCGCGCGGCGCGTTTCCGGACGTCTGTCGCGTTCAAGGCCCGGTGAACCGCGTCGACCGCGACGCGATTGACCTCCGCAGCGTAAACTGGTCGCGCCGTGGCGCTGAACCACACGGTGTTGCTCGAATGGAGTCGGTACGCCAGTAGTCGCCCCGGAAGGACTACCAGTTGACCATCAACGGCGGCGGTGAGGAACAGGTGCCAGTCCAGGCAGTACTTCAGGCTCGCCAATGCGCGGGCTTGCTCGCGCAGGAACGCTGTCCGACACACGACGTTGCTGCTCGTCAGGAGAAAGTTGTGGTGGAGCAGCCGCAGGAACAGATCGGCCGGAGATTGGTCGGCCATCACCCTGGCGTACCAGCGCGCCCACCAGAAGATCTGCAGGCCGTCAAGCAGGCGGCTCGCGCGGCCCGCGCGCAGCACGCCGCCATCTCTGTCCACGACCTCGACGCCGGTCGCCACCACCTGCACTCCGGCATCGGCAAGTAGCGCGTCGCGAGAGAGCCGCAATCGATCGGGGTGGTACAGGTCGTCGGAGTTGAGCAGCGCGACCAGCGGCGTGTCCACCTGGGCCAGCGCAGCCACCATGCTTGCGCCGAGTCCCATGTTGCTCGCATTCAAGCTGATCGTGATGCGTGGGTCATCGACCTCTCGGGCGCGTGCGACGGTCTGGTCGGTGGAACAGTCGTCCACCACGAGAATGCGGAATCCCTGATAGGTCTGTGCCAGCACGCTCCGGAGCGCACCATCGATGTAGTCCTCATGCTGGTAAGCAGGGATCAACACCGTGATATCGGCTTGGTCCGCCATTCCGCCCGCCGGTGGCGTGGGCGGCGCGTTGGGAAACGGCGGTCGACGGCGCGTGAGGGTCATCAAGCCCAGGCGCTGGACGATGCGACCACGGATCGCGTCCAGACGCGCGAGACCGCTCATCCTCGGTATCTGCATCGGCGATAGTGCACGCGAGCCATCAGGTGGCGACGCTCGCCGATGTCGCCGCATGCAGGGCGTCGGCCAGGGCTCGGGCGAAGCGCACTTGCGAGTACTCGTCAGCGACCTTGGCAAGCGCTGCCTCGCGCCGCGCCGACCAGGTTGCTTCGTCCTGGTATAACTGGCGGCACGCCGCGGCAAACCCCTCGGCGTCGTCGCCCACCACCAACTCGACGCCGTCAGTCCAGCCGAGCTGGCGCTGCAGCAGCGAGGTGCACGCCACCGGGACACCGAGTGCTGCCGCATGGAGAATCTTGAGCGGAATCCCGGCCGCGTAGCGAGTCGGGGCAATGAACACCCGTGTCGCATTGAACCAGGGCGTGAGATCATCCACCCGTCCGATCACATGCACGGCGTCGCCAGCCAGAGCCTGGACACGGGGTGGAGGGCATTCGCCGATGATGGTGAGTTCGATGTCGGCGCCGAGCCGGGCGCGAATGAGCGGCAACACCGCTTCGACAAACCAGGCCACCGAGTCGGAATTGGGCGTATCGTCTGCGTTGAGGGCCCCGACGAACAACAGCCCACGGCGCTCATGGAATGGGCGGGCAGTTGGCGTGCATTCGACCGTGTGGGCAAGGGTCGTGGTGGGGTGGCCGTTGGCTTCGAACCATCTCGCCTCCTGCGGCGACACGCAGAGGACCCGCGACGCGCCATGCGCCAGCCTGATCTCTTCCTCGACCTTGATGCGCACCGCCACGTCGGTCACCACCTTACCGGCCACCCGGCTTGACTCCGCGTCCCGTAGCGAGAACAGCGCCTCCGCGTCGTAGATCAGGGACGCGGGCGGCCAGTCGACCTTGCCATGCGCAGCACGGAGTATCTGCACGTTGTGCGGTCGGCTCACGATGATGCAGTCGTAGAAGCCGCGGCGCTCATCGAGGAACTTGCGCAGCCCCGCGGAGCCCCGGCCGAGCATCACCTCGAGCTCGCGGGGGACCGCAGCATACACCTTTGCCCACTCGTCATTGGGTGCGGTCGTCGGGTACAGCGTGACGGCGTGACCTTGCGCGATCAACGATTGCAGGATCATGCGGGCGCGCGGGAAACCGGAACCGAGATGATCGAACGGCACGCGATCGTCGATGTAGAGAATTCGCTTTGCGTCCTCGCCAAGTCGAGTCCTGGCCACATGAGGTGGCGTCACGACCGATTGTTGCTGACCCTGTAACCAGTCGGAATGCTTCTGGACGAACAGCGAACGGCGCTCCACCTGCATCCGAATGGCATCATCCGAGCGGGAACTCGCGAACTCAAAATGCGATATGAGCGCGCGCGGCTCGTACACGATCCGGAGGCCTCGCTTCAGCAATCGCACGCAGTAATCGACTTCCTCGTAGTATGCCGGTTCATACGCCCTGTCGAGGCCGCCGAGCTCCTCGAACAACGCTCGCGGAGTCAGCAGGAAAGCACCCGAGCAGTAGTCGACGTCGCGGCGGAACTGGAACTCCGGGGCATGCGGCGAGCCCCCGCGGCCGTAGCCGGCGCACGAGCCATCACTCCAGATGATGCTCCCGGCCTCCTGCAGCGAACCATCCGGTAGGATCAGCCGCGCGCCGACGGCACCTACTCCGGGGTCGGTGGCAATCACGTCGAGCGCCGCCTGCAGCGAACCGGGCAGCACTTCGGTGTCGTTGTTCAGCAGGAGCAGGTAGGGCGCCCGGGCATGGGTCGCAGCTTCATTGACGCCGTGGAGAAAACCGACGTTTTCGGCCTTCCGGATGGTCGTGACGTTCTCAAGACGCGAAAGGAGCTCGCCGGTGAGATCGCTCGATGCGTTGTCGAGTATGATCACTTCGATCGCCGGGCCGCCCGCCTCGAGGAGCGAACGGAGGCAGCGCAGCGTGAGCTCGGCCCGGTTGTAGAGGACGAGCACGATGGAGACCATCGGTGCGGGTTCGATCGGGAACGCGAGCCGGGCGCCGGAATCGACGAATGCGTGAAGCTGGGCCATACCCACCCGGGTCACGGCGGTCTTCACGTCGAACGTGGCACCGGGACCGGCGGGCGTCGCAGGGCCGGCCGGCCGGCGGAACTGCAGGTCGGTGTGGTGACGACGAAGGTCGCCGAGCCAACGCCACGGGGCCCACGACAACCTTCCCTCGCGCAGGGCGACGATGGCCTTCATGATCGCGGAACGAATGAACTCGAACAGGCTGGGCGGCGGACCACGCTTGATCGTGATTTGACGCTTGAAAATTGCGACCGATCGTCTGGCCGGCTCGGCCGCCCAGAGCTCGAAGGCGCAAGCACCGCTCGGCACGCCGGCAAGAGGAATCCGTGCCTCAAACCCCGAGCGCTCGCAGCCAGGACGATCCGGATAGGCCGCGGCCACGTCGAGGCGCGGAAGCGTGCATCGGATATCGACCGGCGCTGCTCCCTTGCGCTTCAACACCACGCGATCAACGGTTTGGTGGTTCCCGACCACCCATCCACGCACGACAAGGGTGTCATCCTCGATGACCTGGTCGGCAACGGGATGATCGAGATAGCCCACCAGGTCGCCGGGCAGCCGTCTCGGGTCTAGCGGAGACTCTTCAGGCATCAAGACACTCGGCAAGAAGGTACGGCACGGGGCCGACGCATCCCGCGGAGGGGCAAGATACATGCCCCTTGCGGGCGTGAACGATGAGGCGATGTGCTGCGGGTGGACGCCTTTCCGGCCGACTCTTAGCTTACCCCCACGTCCGCCCGATCCATTGGCCCCGAGGTCGCACGATGACAGACCACCTGGTGGGCACGACCGGGCCGATCACAGCAGGCGGCGCGCTCGCGCCGCCCTCCGACAATGGGATCCGGGTCATCGCGCTGCTGGCAGCCTACAACGAGGCCGACGTCATTGGCACCGTCGTGCGGTACCTCATTGAGCAGGGCGTGGAGGTGTACTTCCTCGACAACGGCTCAACCGATGGCACCGTGGCGGAAGTCCAGCCGTTCGTGGGCCGGGGCGTGATCCAGATCGAGGATTTCGGCGGAGGCCCGGGGGTGTCAGGGGACGACCAGCCGTTCCAGTGGGAACGCATCCTGAGGCGCAAGGAGGAGCTCGCCCGCGAACTCAAGGGGGACTGGTTCATCCATCACGACGCCGACGAGTTCCGTGAAAGTCCGTGGCGCGACCGCACGCTGGTGGCGGCGATCGAAGCCGTCGACCGGGCCGGGTACAACGCGATCGATTTCGCGGTATTGAACTTCTGGCCGACGCACGACGGGTTCGCATCCGTCGACGATGTCCGCGAGTCGTTTGTTCACTACGAACGGGGTCAGCACTTCGACCGGCTCCAGGTGAAGTGCTGGAAGCGAACCAATGCACGGGTCGACCTCGTGTCCACCGGTGGCCATGATGCCTCGTTCCCGGATCGTCGCGTGTTTCCGATCCGCTTCCTGCTGCGGCACTACCCGATTCGCAGCCAACAGCACGGCGAGCGCAAGGTCTTTCAGGAGCGGCGGGCGCGTTTCGACCCCGCCGAGCGCGCCCGCGGCTGGCATGTGCAGTACGACGACATCCCCGACCAGCATGACTTCATTCGCGACGCGGCAGAGTTGACGCGCTTCGATCCCGATTCGGTGCGGCTCGGCCTGATCCTCGAGCACCGCACCGTCGAGACCCTGCGGGCGGACGCCGAGTTGCGAGCAGGTGACTTGGCCGTGCTGGCGGAGCAGAAGGACCTGCTTCAGGACAAACTGTCGACACTCAGCTCCGAGGTGGCGACAGTGCAAGCCAAGCTCGATGCCGAATGGGCTGAGGCCGCGGCCCAGCGTACGGCGGCGGAAGCGCTGCGAGCGGAAATGTCCCGGGTCGAATCGGCGCGCTCGCTGGCCGCAGAAACAGCGCAGCGATTCCAGGAGGAGTTGACGGAACTGCGTCAGGCCGTGGTTGACGGGATGGAGACGCAGGCCCGGGTCGAGGCAGATGCCGCACGATTGCATGGTGAACTTGAGCGGGAGTTGATAGCGCGGCGCCAGATCTTGATCGAGACGCAGCAGGCCCACGCCAGAGTCGAGGCAGAGGCCACGCGATTGCGCGGTGAGTTGGAGACGCAACTGACGGACCTGCGTCAGACTTTGCTCCAGACACAGGAGCTGCACGCTCGGGTGGCGGCGGATGCCATGCGATTGCGCACTGAATACGACGCACTCCGATTCGCCAAGGACGAGATGGCGCGGGAACACCGCGGCGCATCGATGGCACTTGCGTCGGACCGGGACGGCATTCAGGCCCGGCTCGAGGCGACCGAGCGGCACCTGCAGTCCGCCACAACCGAGCTCACCGAGCTGCGCGATTCGCGGAGCTGGCGGCTCACCCGCCCGCTGCGCTGGATCCACGACCGGCTGCGTCAACTCGGCGGACTGCCGCCGACCTGAGCCACAGCGGGTTAAAGCGGTCGCGCCTGCCCTGCCGGCCCGCCATCGCCGTAATGCTGACTGACCCACTCCCGATAGCTGCCGTCGAGCACCGCCCGCCACCACTCCTCGTTGGCGAGATACCACTCCACGGTTTGCCGCAGCCCCGACTCGAATCCCTCGGCGGGCCTGAAGCCGAGCTCCGCGGCGATCTTCGACCCGTCGATGTCGTACCGGCGATCATGCCCGGGCCTGTCCGTCACGAACTTCAGCAGCGACAGCGTGGTCCCACCCCGCGCAGCCGGGCTCGAGGGAAAGCGTGCCGCAAGCGCAGGCTCGGCGCTGAACGCCTCGTCGATCAGTCGCGAAAGCGTGCGCACGACCTCGAGGTTTGTCATCGGCGCGTCCCCACCGACGTTGTACACCTCTCCCGGCCGTCCACGTTCCAGCACCGCTTCGATGGCTCGACAATGATCGCCGACGTACAACCAGTCCCGGATGTTCATCCCGTCGCCGTAGATCGGCAGCGACTTTCCCTCCAGCGCGTTGATCAGCAGCAACGGGATGAGCTTCTCGGGAAACTGACACGGGCCGTAGTTGTTCGAACAGTTGGAGGTCGTGACGGGAAGACCGTAGGTGCGATGAAAGGCCCGAACAAGATGATCCGCCGCGGCCTTGCTCGCGGCGTACGGTGAGTTGGGCTCGTAGCGGGTTGTTTCCACCGCCGGCGGCGCGTCGATCGCAAGCGAGCCGTACACTTCGTCGGTGGAAACGTGGTGGAATCGAACACCATCACGATATCCACCTTCCACCCGCCACGCAGCGCGCGCGGCGGCGAGCAGGACTTGCGTGCCGATGATGTTGGTCTGCAGGAAGAGCCCAGGGTCGACGATCGATCGGTCGACATGCGACTCCGCGGCAAAATGGACGATCGTGTCTACCGTCCGCTCTGCGATGACGCGGCTGACCAGCGCCGAATCGCAGATGTCCCCATGAACGAAGGTCAGCGACAGATGATCCGCGACAGGTGCGAGGTTGTCGCGGTTGCCAGCGTAGGTCAGCGCATCGATGACCGTGATCTGGTCGGCGGGATGCGCTCCAACCCAGTGATACACGAAGTTGGCGCCGATGAAACCAGCCCCGCCGGTGACCATCACGCTGCGCGGCATAGTTCCTCGAGCATCAGGGAGAGCGTGTCCCGCCAGTGCGCAGGCTCACGGCCGAACACCGCCTTGGCCGACGAGATGTCGAGCACGCTTGAACGCGGGCGCGGCGCGCGAGTCGGGAACTCGGCCGTCGGGATGGCATGGACCTCGATACGACGCGTGAGCAGGCCGCACTCAAGCGCGCCCTCGAGCGTTGCCTCAGCCAAGCCGTGCCACGTGGTCACGCCCTCGTCGGCCCAGTGGGCGATGTCGACGGACGCCGGCCGCAACGCCATTGCCCAGAGCGCCTCCGCCAATCCACCCGCCCACGTTGGTCGGCCGACCTGATCGTCGACCACCCGCAACTCGGTTCGCTCCGCCATCAGCCGCAACATGGTGCGGACGAAGTTGGTGCCGGTCGATGAATGCACCCACGACGTGCGCACCACGGTCGCACCCGCCCCGCCATGCTCCAGCACCGCCATCTCGCCGGCGCGCTTGCTGGCTCCGTACACGCCGATCGGGTGACAGGTCGCGTCGGGGGCATACGGTTCGTCCTGCTTGCCGTCAAACACATAGTCGGTCGAGATGTGGATGATGCGGGCACCCTGCCGGTTGCCCGCCATCGCCAGATTGGCAGCGCCATCGCGGTTCACCCGATATGCCAGCTCGGGTTCGGATTCGGCGCGATCGACGGCGGTGTAGGCGGCGGCATTGATGATGACGTCGGGGCACAGGCGATCGATTGTCGAGTGCACCGCCGCGGCATCCGTGATGTCCAGCGCGGTGGAGGGCATGGCGTGAATCACCACTCCGCCGGGGACGGTGGCCTGCAGCGCGCGGCCCACCTGCCCAGCAGCCCCTGTCACCAGCACCCGCACCGACGTGGCGGACGAATTCATCCGAACAGCGGGGCTTCGTTGAAAGGCAGGCCGTCGGCATCCTTGGCCGAGAGGAGGGGTTCCCGTTCGATCGGCCAGGTGATTCCAATGGTGGGATCATCCCAGCGCAATGTCCGCTCCAGGTCGGGGGCATACAAATCGGTGCAGAGGTAGGAGACGTCCGCCACTTCGCTGGTGACGCTGAACCCGTGGGCACACCCTCTGGGAATCCAGAGAAAGCGGCGGTTGTTGGCCGAGAGCTCGATCCCCACCCATTGGCGGAAGGTCGCCGACGAACGGCGCAGGTCGACCGCGACGTCGTAGATGGCACCGCTGGTCACGCGAATGAGCTTCCCCTGCGGGCGCTCCACCTGGTAATGCAGCCCGCGGATCGTCCCGCGGACCGAGTGCGAGTGGTTTTCCTGTACGAACCGCTGATCGATCCCGGCGGCTCGATACCGCTCCTCGTGCCAGACCTCCATGAAGAATCCGCGATCGTCCTCGAACACGCGCGGCTCGATGATCGCGACTCCATTCACCGCGGTGGGAAGCACGCGCATCCTACCGGCCTTCCCGGACCAGCTGCTGCAGGTAACGGCCGTAGCCATTCTTCTGCAGCGGCGCCGCGAGTTGCGCGAGCTGTTCGGTGGTGATGTATCCCATCCGCCAGGCCACTTCCTCCGGGCAGGCGATCTTCAGTCCCTGCCGGCGCTCGATTGTCTCCACGAACATGCTGGCCTGGATAATGTCGTCATGCGTGCCGGTGTCGAGCCACGCGTTGCCGCGTCCGAGCAATTCCACCGAAAGAGTTCCCCGCTCGAGGTAGTGCCGGTTCACGTCCGTGATCTCGAACTCACCCCGAGCCGAGGGCTGGAGGCCAGCTGCGATATCGACCACGTCGGAGTCGTAGAAATACAGGCCGGTGACGGCATAGTTGGACCGGGGCTTGGCGGGCTTCTCCTCGATGCCGAGGAGCTGGCCATTGGGCCCGAGCTCGATCACTCCGTATGCCTCGGGATGGGCGACACGGTAGGCAAAAATCGTCGCGCCGGACTGTCTCGCCGCGGCTGCCTGCACCGTTCGGCTCAGTTCCTGACCGTGGAAGACGTTGTCGCCCAGGATCAGGCAGGTCGGGCTCGAACCGATGAAGTCTCGCCCGATCGTGAATGCCTGCGCGATGCCCCCGGGGTTCGGTTGCACGGCGTACGTGAACGACACGCCCCATTGCTCGCCGCTGCCCAGCAGCCGCTCGAACGACGGGAGGTCGCGTGGCGTCGAGATGACCAGGATTTCCCGGATGCCGGCAAGCATGAGGACGGTCAACGGATAGTAGACCATCGGCTTGTCATAGATCGGGAGCATCTGCTTGCTCATCGCGAGCGTCAATGGGTGCAGGCGGGTGCCTGACCCCCCAGCCAGGAGGATACCCTTGCGATTCGGTCCCTCGTGGTCGCCGGGCCTCATGGCTTGCCGCCTGCCGGAGCGAGGGCAGCGGCCGGCCTGAGCGGGGCAAGCAGATGAGTGGCGAGGCGTTCCGCGACCGCTCGGTGGACCAGCTCGTTGGGATGCAGGTCATTCGGCGACACCTGCAAGTTCTCGCCTGTTCGACCGGCGCGTGCGTTATCACCGAGGTCGACAATTTCGACATCCTCCCCGGAGAGGCCGGCCGTCACGGCCGCGGCGAGTTCGTCCCACGCCGGATTCGCGGTCGTTCTCGGAACCACCACAACCAACCGCACCCCGCGATCTCGAATTTCCTTCGCTATCACCTTGAGGTGGCCGACCACCGCGCCAAAGTCACGGGTTCGACTGCCGCGAACGGTCGATCGGATGCGGCCCCAGATTTCTGACACTGTCTCCCACCGGCTCGGTTGCGCCGCCCGCTGTTGGGCCTCCCATTCGGACTGGTCGTCGTCGAGGCCCAGCGTCACAAGAACGACGCCGGGGTGATAGCGATCAGCGAGCGCTGGGAGGGCAGCCCGAACCTCGCGTGAGCCGTATCCTGGCATGCCGCAATTGACCACTTCCCAGGCTCCATGATCGGCCAGATCAGACTCAAGACGCGCACCGAAGGTGTCGCGCTCGTGGACGCCCACGCCCATGGTGAATCCGTCACCCAGCAGCAGCAGCCGACGGGCCGAATTCGGGGGCGTTTCCGGGTAATCACGATCGCGGCAACTCGCCGCATTGAAGGAGTATCCCACGGCGTATGGAGCTCGTGCAATCGCAGGCGTGACCAGTAACTCCGATGAGAGGGTGGTAAGTACTACGTCGGCAATTTCCACAGATGCCTCATTGCCGCCCAGCGCGAAGTGGATTCGCGCGTTCCGCTCGGCGCGAGGCGGGGTGAAGTAGTAGCGGAACGGCTTCCACTCCGGGATGACCTCAAACGTCTCAAGCAACCCCAGTACGTCAAATGGCTCACCCGCCTGCGTGACTGCGACAACCGCGGTCCTCGGGCGGTCGGCACGCGCCCGGAACTCAAGGGTGTACGCGCCCGGTTCGAGGGCCAAATGCGCCTGATTGATGTTGATGTGCCACGAGGGCACATCGCGCTGCGCCCGGGCGATGGCGACCCGCACCGTTGCCTGGGACTCGGGCGGAAACACCAGTGTGGCCGCGCTCCCCTCCGCCAAGCCCAGCGTCCAGATCGCGGGTCGCATGTCTTCGAGATCGAAGTAGCTGCGCGGATTGTCGATGTATCGCGTCGTGAGGCTTGTGTGTGGGGGAATCCGTACGCCGAGGACAGAATCCGGCTCGACCACGCCCGCCCACAACGGACCAGGTACAGCCATGGCTTCGCCGCTGAGCAGTGAGGCCGTACCGTGCCCGAACGTGTCGACACCCGCCGCAGCGACCGCAGGAGGGATCCGGTTCGAGGGCATGTCGGCAAGCGGCCGGGCCGCCAGCAACGCAGACCATTCGTCGCGGACGACGATGGGTTCCAATGGCGGGCGCTGGAAACCCGCCATCGCCTCGGCCAGGACCAGCAAACTCGCGAGGCCAATGGCGCTGGCAAGTGCCGGGATCGCGGTGATGCCCCGACGTACGAGGATCATCATCATGACGACGCCGATCGAAAGGGCCAGCATCGCAATCTGGCCCAGTCGGAACTTTCCAACCCCGAACTCGGTCGGTGTAGCAAGCACGTAAACGGCGAGCATCACCGCGCCAAGTCCCAGGGCGACCAAGAAAGGCTTGACCGCTTCGGTTCGGGCCGAAAGCACCGACGCTATGATCGTTGCCCCGGCAAGCAGCATCGTGAGCTGGTATCCCGGTGTCCGGGCAGCGACGGCGTAACTCGCCGCGAGCAGTGCCACCATCGCGACCATGCCCATGATCCCGCGACGCAGGATGAGTTCGTTCACGCTGCGACCTCGCGGTAGAGGTTCACCGCATCCGACGCCCGATGCACGTCGCTGAACGAGTGCGCCACATGGCGTCGTGCGGCTTCACCGAGTTGCTGACGCAGACTTGCGTCGCCGATAAGGCGCTCGAGCGCCGCCACGTACGAGTCGACGTCGCCGTTGCGGGCGAGCAGCCCGTTGTCGCCGTGGACGATCATTTCGGGCATTCCTCCCTGGTCGGTCGCGAGGATGGCACGGCCGGCGACCATCGCCTCAAGGCACGCGTACGGGCAGTTCTCCCACAGGCTCGGCAACATAAAGATGTCGCTGCCGGCAAGTCCCGCGCGGACCTCGTCCGTGGAGAGTTGGCCGAGGTGATGGATCGACCCCCGCAATTTCACGCCCGCCAAGGAAGGGAGCAGTCGATGGCGCGCGTAACCGTCGGGATCGGCGCCGGCCAGGACCATCACCACCTCGTGACGGGAGAGGATCTGCCGGGCGATCCCCTCGAGCAGCTCGACTCCCTTGCGGGGTTCGAGGCGCCCCGAAACGAAGATCAGGAGGTGGCCCTCGGGAAGGCCGTGCCGATGGCGGAACCCGGCACTCTCCACGACGTTGGACCGATCAACCTCAATACCGTTGGGGATCACCGTGATCGACCCAATCGGGCCGAACAAGTTGCGTCCCGCGTCCGCCATGAACTGTGAGCACGCCGTCACCGCATTCGCCCCGCGTACTCCGCGTGCCTCGACGGCGCCGCAACAGGCGCGATCGGCCCTGGATGTCGAGTAGAACGGCATGATCAAGATCGCCGGTGAATGGAGCCGGACCACGGTGCGCTCACGCATCCGGTGGTTGACCAGCGCGCCCTCGCCGCCGCATTCGGGCATCTCGATGATGTCGAACTCGTGCCTGTGCCGGAGGATCCGCAGGCCCTGGTACATCGAGACCGCGTTCTCGATCCGGTTTCTTGTCCAGCGAAGTCCAAGAACGCTCAGTGGCCGAAGACACGCCATCAGCGGTCCATCATGACGATAGCGGTGTACCCATACTCCATTGTCGTTCGTAGTGCGCAGCGGGCCGGCAACGACATCGCCGGCGAGCACATGGACCTCATGGCCGAGACGTGTGAGCGCATGCGCGTGGCTCCAGGTATAGCTCCCGATGCCACCGTAGCCTGTTTCCGGCGGATACTCATGGGAGAGCAGCGCAATCTTCAAGATACGACGCCGTGGTGCCGCATTCCGACATGCCGGGCAATCCGGCGCACCGTGCTGACGGGGCGTGATGCGGCGCGCCGGACCATGCGAGCAACGTCGATCCATCGCGAAAGCCCGGGGACAGGAGCAGGCAGCCACGACATCGCCAGCACGGTCGCGGCATCGATTGCCGGGGACGACGTGCCGGCCGTGCGGCGTGGTGCGCCTGCTGCCAGCCGGAGATGACGGGCCACCACCGATCCGGGTTCACAGGTCTGCACGATCGATTCGGCGGCTCGCCTGCCCGCTTCGGCCAGTCCGTCGGCACCAGCGAACAGAGCCTCGCGAACTGCGTCGGCGAGATCATGCGGCGCCCCGGTTGCCGCGATCCAACCATCGACCCCGTGGGTGATCATCTCGCACATTCCGCCAGCGGGCGACGCCACGACGGCGACACCGCTCGCCATCGCCTCGATGCAGGTGTAGGGAAAGTTCTCCCATCGCGACGGGACAACCACCACTCGGGCACATGCGAGCAGTTCGGACAACCCCGCGGCGTCGCGATGGTCGTGGAAACGGAACCGTGATCGCAGCGCCGCGGGGATGCGTCGTTCGATGTTGCGCGTCCCGCCGAGTTGGGCATCAACGTGATCCGACCCGACAAACTCGAACGAGAGAGAGGGATTCTCGGCGGCGAGCGTCACAGCCGCATCGATCCATTCGAGGATTCCCTTCCGAAGTTCAAGCCGGCCCATGAACAGGATGCTGCCATCGCGCCACACCGCTGTGGATCGGACCAGCGCGCCGGACGCGTTCAGGGGATACGGAATGACCTCGATCATTCCGCGCGCGACCTCGAAGTGCGACTCGACCTGCCGCGCCAGGTAGCGGCTCGGACAGCAGAGGCGGTCGGCATTGGCAATGGCGTATCGCTCAAGCAAGGCGATTGGTGACTTGGAAGCGGCCAGCGCCGTGGTGCCGTTGGAAGTGGCAATGAATTCCGATGGCGAATGGAGATGAATCACGCACGGCGGGGTGCGATCCGGACCCCGGCCCAGGGCGCGGCGTGCCAGAAACGGGGCGAGTGGCGCCTCGTATTCAGGGGCCTCGATGGCATCGATTGATTCGGCCTGCACGAGCTCCTCGAGCAGCTCGGTGACCTGCGCAGCAAAGGCCGCTGCTGCCCCGCCCTGCCGGAACGTTTCGCGATGATGATCGGGCATCGCAGGATGCGCAACCGTGCCGAAGAATCGACCGGGCGACTCGATCGGAAGTCGGTGCGCCACCAGCCGTCCGTCACGCGATTCCTCGCGCGCCTGCTCGGCGCCCGGCCAGCGTGAACCGATCACGTGGACCGTTTCGCCGGCATCAACCAATGCGCGAGCGATGTGGCTTGAATAGGTCCCGATGCCTCCACCCGGCGCCGGCGGAAACTCCCGGGCCACCAGCACGCGCTTCATGTCACAAGCCGCGGCCGTGCCGGTCCGGGTGCTGCCGCGGTCGAGGGCGGCGGCCACGCAGTCGGCAATGTTGCGACGGGCGGGGCTCGCATCCCGGAGATCACGAGGAAGAGGCTCAATGCCACCAACGCGGCCGCGAGAATCAACGGCACCACCGCGACGGTGCCCTGCAGCCAGCCGATCGCGGCCGCGAGCGACAGGGCCGCCGCCACGCAGGCGTTCCACCGGACGAAGAGCGCGTGGCGATGGCCCCGTGATGACTTTTGCGTGATCACGTAGGCGATCTGGCGATTGGTCACGACGTCGACGAGCGCCAGCACGAACCACGGCCACTTTGCAAAGCCGAGCAGGGAGGCACGCCAGTGCATTCCCTGCTCGTTGCGCCAGTCGAGATAGAACCGCTGGCGATACAATTCCTGCGCACCCAGCGCGCCTCCCAGAACCAGGGCGGGGACAAACATTTGCGATGAGAGCAGCGGTAACGCGCCGCGGGTGGCGAGCAGCCACGCGAGGACGACGATGCCGACCAGCCAGGCCAGACTCCGGTGAAGGAAGTTGAGTCCGTGCAGGAAGCTCATGATGCGTGCGTGGAGCGGTAGTTGGGTGGCGTACCCGGTTCGGTGGCGCAGCTTGAGGTCGAGGACCGATCGCGCCCAGCGCCGCTGCTGGGCGAGGTATCCGCGCCAGTCGACCGGAGTGGTCCCACGCGCGAGAATGCGGGGCACGTACACGCCACCCCAACCAGCGGCGCGATAGCGCAGCGTGAGCAGCAGGTCGTCGGCATCGTGCGCGGCGAGGCCACCGACGCTCTCGAGCGCCGCCATCCGGTGCACGTTGTGGCTACCCACGATGATGGGGTAATCGAGGCCGTACCCGGCCATCTGCACCGCGGAGAAGTAGGCATACGTTTCCTCGGCGGCGCCGCGTGCGATCAGGCTGGCGTCCTGATTGTAGAACGCCTGGGCGGCCTGGACATACCCGATATTCGGATCGCGAAAGTACCCGATGGTGTGGTCGAGGTACCCGGGCATCGGCATGTGGTCGGGATCGAAGGCCGCCAGGATGTCGTAGTGCCCGAATCCGGCCTCGTGCAACCAGGCGTTGTAGTTGCCGTGCTTGGTGCCGGCGCGAAAGGGACCCTCGTCGGCCTGGTACTCCGGGCGACCGCGCCGGCTGAAGTGTCTCACGCCGAGCGACTTGCAGAGGGCGACGGTCTCGGCACTGTTTCCCTCGTCAAGCAACCAGGTGTCGTGCGGGTATTCGACGGCGACGAGCGCGCGCAACGACGCCGCGAGCATTTCCTGGGATTCGGCACCGGGCACAAACGTGGTGACGACCGCAACCCGCGCATCCGGCATCGGCGCCATCGGGCGTGGCCGGCGCATCGGCAACAATAGCGCCCAGCGGCCCTGCTGGTTCACCACGAGCATGATTACGAGGCCGGCCAGCAGCAGTGTGAGAATCGGGTGCGTGCCCCAACCGACTGCGAGCCAGCCGCGCGCGAAAAATACGATCGCCACCAAGCCGACGAGCGAAAGCAGCGGGAAGGCCAGCCAGTCAGCAGGGCGGAACGGGCGTTCCCGCCGCACCGTCAGCGGCGACAGGTCACTCATCGGGGAGGGTTGCCTCCTCGTAGGCCTGCATCACGTCAGCCGCCGGACCCGCAGCGCGCACGACGCCTTTCTCCAGCCAGAGTGCCTCGTCGCAGATCTCCCGGATCGTGCCGGCGTCGTGGGAGCACACCACCAGGGTCGAGCCGCGGGCGCGCAGGTCCTCGATACGCTGCGCGCATTTGTGCTGGAACGCGACGTCCCCGACGCCGAGGATCTCGTCGACCAGCAGCACCTCGGGCTCCACCACGGTCGCGACCGAGAAGGCGAGGCGCATCTTCATCCCGGTGCTGAACGTGCGGAGCGGGTTGTCGATTGAGTCCTCAAGACCCGCGAACTCGACGATCGACGCGAACTCCCGGCGCACCTGCTGGCGAGAGAGACCGTTCAGCACTCCGCCGATCATCACGTTCTCGCGGCCAGTCAGATCGCCGTGGAACCCCGCCCCGAGGTCGAGCAGTGCGCCAATGCGTCCGGAGATCCGAATCGTGCCGGCATCGGGCAGGCCCACGCCGCCGAGCAGCCGCAGTAGCGTCGACTTGCCGGCGCCGTTGTCGCCGATCAACCCGAGTGCCGCACCGGGGGAGACATCGAGATCGATATCACGCAGCGCCCAGAACGTTTCGGTAGGCGCCATTCCGCGGAAGCCATGCGTCATCGCTTCGTGGACAGTGTGCGGCCGCCACGCATGGTGCACCCGGAAGAGCTTCGACAGCCCACGAACGGTGATCGCCTGGGTCACAGTTCGTCCACGAAGTTCGAGCTCGCGCGCACGAAGCGGCGGTAGCTGAAGATCAGCAGCACCAGGCTGGCACCCGTCACGCCGGCCAGTGGCAGGAGGGCGGGCAATGTCCCGTGCAGCAGGATGGCCCGATAGGCACCGATCAGGTGGACCATCGGATTGAGTACGTAGATCAGCGCATACTCGGTCGGTGCCTGCCGCAACTCGTAGAATACCGGCGTGAGATAGAAGCCCAGCATGAGGATGATCTGCAGCAGGTGCTTGATATCACGGAACCTCACGTGCAGCGCCGCGATGAAGTACGCGAGGCTGAGCAGCATCAGGAACTGAATCGCGATCAGGAGTGGCAGCAGCAGGGGGGCGGCGGTGAGTGGCGTCGCGCCGCCGAACCACAAAAAGACCGCAAGGATCGGCAGTGCGAAAAGGAACTGCGTCAGGTTCGCGGCGACGGTTACCACCGGAAGGATGGCGACCGGGAACCCGGCGAGCCGTACTAGTTCACGATTTTCGACGATCGTGCCCGCGGCCTGGTCGAGCGCTGTCTGCAGCCACGACCATACCAGGATCCCGATGAAGAGGAAGGCGGTGTAGTTGGGTACGTCGAGCGGGAGCACGGCGGTGAAGATGAACCGGAGCACCAGCAGCTGAGCCAACGGGGTGACCAGCGACCAGACGATGCCGAGGAACGACCGCTTATAGCGGAGGTTGAGGTCTCGGAGGACCAGCTCGATGATGACGTCGCGAAGGTAGGACGCCCGGCGCAGCGACGGCCGGGGGAATCGTGGCATCCGTGCATCAGTTCGCCGGATGTTCAGCCGCTCCAGTACCGATCGGTCGGCTGAAATGATCGGTTCCCCTTCCTGGTTTGTGGCGTGTGCCTGGGCGGCAAGCGGCGTCATTACGGCATTTCCAGACAGGGGGACGCCCAAGTCGGTAGCCGAGGGCAGGTGTCGCAGGGCTGACACACCGGGGTGGTCGGGTCCGCGGACTAGTCCATAATCTGAGCAAGAAGTGTTCCCGCCAGGTGCGCCTGCCCCCTCACCCCCGCCCCGGCGCCAACGGCC